>NZ_BAABDH010000110.1:0-104305 GCF_039539525.1 Hymenobacter algoricola
ATGTGAATTTCGCTTCAACCATCGCTACGAAAACGTGTATAAAGTCTTGCTCAAAGAACTTCGCCAACGGCCCCTCTAAGCTCGATTTGCTTCCTAAGCCCCTAAATTAATTATCAACTCACTGCCAGCCCTTCTTCTATATTAGAGGCGCCGTTTCCTCCGCCCGCTTACTACGTTTCAATTTGAGCATGAAAAAATTCTACCTCTTTGCATTTTTAGCACTTTGCCAAGGCCCCGTTTTAGCCCAGGACGCTATGTACCAGCAGCCGCCCAAAGCCATTACCGATATGGTGGACGCCGCGGTGCTGCCCCGGGTGAGCGTGGCTTCCAACGGACAGTGGCTGCTGATGATGAGCGTGCAGGAAATGCCCGGTATTGCCGAGCTGGCCCAGCCTGAGCTGCGCCTGGCCGGCCTGCGGCTGAACCCGCGCACCAACGGCCCCAGCCGCACCACCTACCTCACCGACCTGCGCCTGCGTCGCCTGCCCGACGGCCGGGAGCTGCCCGTGCAGGGCCTGCCCGCCAAAGCCCGCATCAGCGAAGTGACCTGGTCGCCGGACAACACCAAAGTCGCTTTCACCCATACCACGGCCAACCACATTGAGCTGTGGGTGGTCGACGTGGCCTCGGCCTCGGCCCGGCTGATGCCGAACCTGTTTCTGAACAGCGTATTCGGCTCGTCGTTTCAGTGGCTGCCCGACTCCCACACGCTGCTGGCCCGCGCCATTGTGGGCGGCCGCGGCGAGGCCCCGGTTATCAATCCCGTGCCGATGGGTCCGATTGTGCAGGAAAATGCCGGCAAGAAAGCGGCCGCCCGCACCTATCAGGATCTGCTGAGAAGCCCCGGCGACGAAAAGCTGTTCGACTACTACGCCGCCGCGCAGCTGGTGAAAGTGGATCTGCAGCTGGGGCGGATGCAGCCCTTAGGCGACCCGGGTATCATTCAGAGCGCAGTGGCCTCGCCCAACGGGCAGTTTGTGCTGGTCAAGTCCCGGCAGCGGCCCTACTCCTACACCCTGCCCGTGAGCAGCTTTCCCGAGCAGGTCAAGGTCCTGAGCCTGGAGGGCCTGGTGGTGAAGGTGCTGGCCGAGTCGCCGCTGGCCGACAACCTGCCCACCAGCTTCGACGCGGTGCCCACCGGCGCCCGGGAGCACGGCTGGCGCGACGACGTCCCGGCCACCGTGTACTGGGTGGAAGCCCAGGACGGCGGCAACCCGAAAGCCCCGACGGCTATCCGGGAGAAGCTGTTTACTCTGGCCTCACCATTTGAAAATGCTCCCCAGGAGCTGGCCGCTTTGCCCCTGCGCTTCCGCAGTATCAGCTGGGGTACGGCCACGCTGGCGCTGGTGGAAGGCTACCGCTGGTCGGACCGCAAGGAGATGACCTGGCTGCTGAACCCCACGACCAAAGCGACGCCCGCCGTGCTGTTCAGCCGCTCGTCGCAGGACACGTATTCCGACCCCGGCACGCCGTTCGAGGTGCGCAACGCGGCCGGCCGCTACGTGCTGGCTACCGACGCTAAAAGCGAGAAGCTCTACTTCGTGGGCGCCGGCGCCTCGGCCCAGGGGGAGCGGCCCTTCGTGGACGAGCTGGATGTAAAAACCCGCAAAACCGAGCGGTGGTGGCAGTCGGCGGCGCCGTACTACGAGGTGCCGGTGACCATTCTGGACGTAGCCCGGCGTGAGCTGCTGACCCGGCGCGAGTCGGCGCAGGAAAACCCGAACTACTTCCTGCGCGAGGTGCGCAAGCAGAAGCTCACGGCCCTGACCAGATTTGCCAACCCGTACGCGGCCCTGGGTCCGCTGACCAAGCAGGTGCTCAAGTACCAGCGGGCCGACGGCGTGGAGCTGACGGCCAACCTGTATCTGCCGCCCAACTACGCGAAGGAAACCGGCCCGCTGCCCACGCTGATGGAGGCATACCCGGTAGAGTTTAAGGACAGGAAAAACGCGGGCCAGGTGAAAGGCTCCCCCTACGCCTTCACCCGCGTGAGCTGGGGCTCCCCGATTTTCTGGGTTACCCAGGGCTATGCCGTGCTCCAGGCCACGTCCATTCCGATTGTGGGCGAAGGCACCCAGGAGCCCAACGACACCTACACCGAGCAGCTGGTAGCCAGCGCCAAAGCCGCCATCGACGAAGGCGCGCGCCTGGGCGTGGTCGACCCCAAGCGGGTGGCCGTGATGGGGCATTCCTACGGCGCCTTTATGACGGCCAACCTGCTGGCGCACTCCACGCTGTTCCGGGCCGGCATTGCCCGCAGCGGCGCCTACAACCGCACGCTCACGCCCTTCGGCTTCCAGGCCGAGGAGCGCACCTACTGGGAAGCGCCCGCGGTGTACAACCAGATGTCGCCCTTCGCCTTCGCCAACCAGATCAAAGCCCCGCTGCTGCTGATTCACGGGGAGGCCGATAACAACTCGGGTACGTTTCCGCTGCAGACGGAGCGGTTTTACAGCGCCCTGAAGGGCCACGGGGCCACGGCCCGCTACGTGGTGCTGCCCTTCGAGGCCCACGGCTACGCCGCCCGTGAATCTATTCTGCACATGCTCTGGGAAATGAACACCTGGCTGAATCAGTACGTGAAGAGCCCGCCGGCGCTGGGTGCCGCCACACCGCCCGCGCCCAAACAAGGCAGCACCAACTAGCCGCCGGATTACGGTAGCAGTCAAACCCCGGACCCGGTCAGGCCCGGGGTTTTGCTTTGGCTTTGCAGCGGCGGGCAGGTCGGGCGCATCACGAACGTCAGCAGGGGGTTATAACCCGCGCCGCTCTTTCTGCGTTACAACCCACATTCATTTTCTCACCTGAATCCAGACGTCATGAAAACCTTCAAAGGATATATAGCGCTGTTTTCCACCGCGGTGATGCTGACCGCAGTGGTGGCTCCTGAAACGGCCCAGGCGCAAACCACGCCCAAGAAAGGCTGGAGCGGTAAAGCCAAAGGGGCTGCCATTGGCGGCGGGGCCGGCGTAGTGGGGGGCGCCGTAGTCGGCGGCACCAAGGGCGCGGTAATCGGGGGCGTGGCCGGCGCCGCGGCCGGGGGTCTGATTGGCCGTAAAAAAGACAAGAAGAAGAACCCCGTACGCTACGAGCAGTACTCGAAAAAATAGCCGACCCGCCTGTTCAGACAGCTATAAAACGACTTTGGGCTCCGGGCTCAAAGTCGTTTTTTCTTGCTCCAAGCCAGCCGTTTCCTTTTTTGGGTGCTTCTTGCCCCGCTGGGATATACCCGGGTGGCGTAAACCGACCCGAAGCCATGCAGCGCAGGCTGGCAGCACTCTTCCTTTTCATCTTTTTATTTTCGCGGTTATGACTCTTCGCTTTTACTTTCTGCTGCTGCTGACGACCCTGGCCCTGGCTCCCGCCGTCCGGGCCCAAACCACGGTGCAGGGCAGCATCCGGAGTGGCGGGCTGCGCCGCGACTACCGCCTCTACGTGCCGGCGGCCTACTCGGCCGCTACCCGGGTGCCGCTGCTCTTCAACCTGCACGGCTACGGCTCCAGCAATCTGGAACAG
Organism: Hymenobacter algoricola; assembly: GCF_039539525.1. NCBI lineage: Bacteria > Pseudomonadati > Bacteroidota > Cytophagia > Cytophagales > Hymenobacteraceae > Hymenobacter > Hymenobacter algoricola. Next base: position 3,517 of record NZ_BAABDH010000110.1, read on the forward strand.
GAAAACTACGGCGACTTCCGCCCCATTGCCGATACGGCCAACTTCCTGGTAGTACACCCCAATGGTACGGTTGACGGTGCCGGCAACCGCGCCTGGAACACGTTTGCCCCGCCCGGCGGAATTGATGATGTGGCCTTCCTCTCGGCCCTGATCGACTCGCTCAGGCTCACTTACAACATCGACCCGGACCGGATTTACAGCACGGGCATGAGCAACGGGGGCTTTATGAGCTACGAGCTGGCGGGCCGCCTCAGTGGCCGGGTGGCCGCTGTTGCGTCCGTCACGGGCAGCATCGTGCAGAGCCACCTCAATACGTTTGCGCCCCAGCACCCGGTGCCGGTCCTTCAGATACACGGCACGGCCGACAACACGGTGCCTTACAACGGTAACTCGCTGTTTTTGCCCGTTCCGACGGTACTCAGCTACTGGGTGCAGTTTAATGGCTGCGCGCCCACGCCCCAGGTTACCCAGGTTCCCGACGTGAACACCACCGACGGCAGCACAGCGGAGCGGTCGGTGTGGCGCGGGGGGCGTAATGGCAGCGTGGTGGAGCACTACCGCATCATCGGCGGCGGCCACACCTGGCCCGGCTCGGCCTTCACCATCGGCGTTACCAACCGCGACATCAACGCCAGCCGGGAAGTGTGGCGCTTTCTGCGGCCCTACCGCCTAAGCCGCCTCAGTGCGCCGCTGGCTGCCAAACCCCGCGCCCGCGCCGGCTTCAGCTCCTACCCCAACCCCTTCAGCAGCTCCCTGACCCTGAACACCGGCCCCGGCCCGCGGCCCGACCGGGTGACGGTAACCAACGCGCTGGGCCGGCCGATGCCGGTAGTGTTTGAGGCGGCCGGCGCGGATGAGCTGCGGCTGACTACGGCCCCCTGGCCCGCGGGCCTTTACCTGGTGCGCACGGAAACAAACGGCCGGGTGGACACCCGGAAAATAGTAAAGCAGTAAAGCCGCCAGAGTCGCCTTGCGGCCCTGGGCCATCGGCAGCACTATTCTGCTTGCTGATGCAACCTTGCGTTCCGGTTTGGTATCCCGACCTTAGACTGCTGTATCATTAAACCCAGCGCTGCTGACCCTATGCAAAGACTTTACTACCTGCTGCTCGGCGGCCTGCTGCTCTCACTCAGCGGCTGCCCGATGGTCGACCCGTTTGAGCCGGATCCGCTACCCAAGTATAAGCCCCTGCTGATGGCCCGCTCCCAGCTGGAGCAGGCCGTGGCCGCCCTGCCGCCCCAGGTACTGCGCAACACCGGCAAGATTTACCTGCGCGACCCGTATATCTACATCAACGAGCAGTACGAGGGCGTCCACATCATCGACAACCACGACCCTACTCACCCCGAGGCCGTGGCCTTTCTGCGCATTCCGGGCAACGTGGACGTGGCCATGCAGGGCAATCTGCTCTACGCCGACAGCGGCCCCGACCTGCTCACCTTCGACGTGAGTGACGCCCGCCATGTCCGCCTGCTGCACCGCGTCCGCGACGCGGTGCCGGAGCTGCCCATGCCCCAGCTGGGCAGCATTCCTCAGGAGTACCAGAGCCCGAATCGTCCGGCCGATGCCGTGGTGGTCGGGTGGCAGAAGCTTTAATCCTTCGTTCCGATTTTTATGCGCCTTTCCTCTACCCTGCCGGCCCGTTGCGCCGCTCACCTGCTGCTGCTCGCCGGGCTGGCCTCCTGCTCCAACAAAGATGCGTCGAGTCCTAACCTGGCCGCCGACAATGGCAAGGGGGGCTCCCTGGCCCGCTTTACCGTGATGGGCACTACCCTCTACGTCGTCGATAACCAAAGCCTGCGCCTGTTCAGCCTAGCCACGCCGACGGCTCCCACCCGGGGCCCCGTGGTCGACCTGCGCGTGGGCATCGAAACCATCTTCCCGAAGGCGCCCTACCTGTTTCTGGGTACCCAGCGGGGCATGTACATCTTCGACGCCTCGGTGCCGACCGCGCCCGAGCAGCTGGCCTACTACGAGCACGTGGTGAGCTGCGACCCGGTGGTGGTCGACGACCGGTATGCCTACGTGACGCTGCGCGGGGGCCGCGCCTGCGGCGGCGGCATCAATCAGTTGCAGGTCATTGACCTGACCAACCTGCGCGCCCCGCGCCTGGTCCGCTCCTACCCTATGGTGCATCCCATGGGCCTGGGCGTCGACAGCGCCCTGCTGTTCGTGTGTGATAAGGAACAGCTGAAGGTATTCAGCACGGCCAATGCGCCCGAGCTGCTGCCCCTGCAGTCGTTCGGCGTGAATGTCTCGGACGTTATTCCCAACCGGGGCAACCTGCTGGCCATCGGCCCCGACGGCCTGTACCAGTACACGTATCAGGGTGGCAAGCTCACGCCCCTGAGCAAGCTGCCCATCACGCCTTCCCTGTAATGCCCGCTCTCTGGACCCGGGCCGGGGGCCGCTGGCTGGCGGCCGGGCTGCTGGGCCTGGCGCACCCGGCGGCCGCGCAGCTTCTGTTGCCCGCGGCTACGGCCACTCCGCCCCAGGTGCTGGCCATCAAGGCGGCGGTGCTGCCGCTGCTGGCCCGGGGCTATCAGCTCAGTCTGGAAAAAGCCTGGGGCCAGCATTACCAGCAGAGCCTGAGCCTGACGCCCCAGCTCTACTACGGTCCCGTGAGCAACACGACCTCCGAGCCCAGCGAAGGCGGCCGCGACCAGGTGCGCGGCGCCGGCCTCGACGTGCAGTACCGCCGCTATCTGAGCCTGCGCGCCCGGCCGCTGGCGGGGCTTTACGTGGCCGGCGGCCCCCAGCTGCAGCGCTTCAAAGTAGACTTTCAGGCCCGCAGCTGGCAGCCCGAACCAGGCCCCAACGGGCTGCTGTACTACCAGTACCTCTTGGCCGATCAGACCGAAACCATTACCCGCCTCGGGGCCACGGCCGTCGTGGGCAAGCAGATGGTGCTGGACAACACGCCCCTCGTTATCGACCTGTTCGTGGGCCTGGGCTGGCGCGCCGCCTGGACCAGCACCAGCGCGCTCCCGGCCGGCCGGTATGCATCGGGCATGAGCAACTACGGCTCCGCCGGATTCTTCCTGCCGGTCGGTATCAAGGTGGGGCTAGTCTTATAAACGGAACCGGGGCGGCAGGATACATCTGCCGCCCCGGTTCCGTTTACAATACTTTTTTCGCGCCACGGAGCCACGCCACCGCAGTGACCCAGGCCGGACGCCGGCTAGCCGCCGCAGGCGGCGGCAGGGAGAGTGGTAGCTGCGGCCGGGCTTGCTGCCGGGCCGGTTGGTGTAACTAACGTCGGCCCCACGGAGCTTTACCAAGGACGTTGCCTGTAGGCCGGTGTGCCGCGCGCCAGGCTGCAATACCCCGGTGAGCACCAGTTTATCCGGCCTCATAACTCGGCAACGCCAACCGGGACCAAGTGGGGCAACGCAAACGTTTCCGTAGATAAATCCGGTGACTTGCTGTGTTTTGCCGGCTGGTTTCCCAACCTTTAGCCACCCGCCATTGCCGGCGGTTCGGCTGCCCCCGCGCAGCTTCTGCCTCCTGCACCTACCCGCCGCCGGCCCCGGCAGCCCGGGCCTTTGCAACTGCCCCGGACGGCCCCGCCGTCATTCGTCCTGCCCCCAACCTACCCGCGCGCCTTTTGGGGCGTCCGGAATCCTAGTGTCCGGTAGTGCCCGCGCCCGACTGGGCCAGAGGCCCCGCCGGCGGGCGAAAAACACGGGGCTTCTGTGCCCCGGCAGCTGCCGCCAACCGCTGTCATCCGCTGATCTGCTCCTTCTGAAACAACCCCAAAATTCCCATGAAAAGAATTTTATCCCTCGTTCTGCTGGGTCTGCTCACGCTAACGTCCAGCTACGGGCAGGCTATTTCACCCTACCTGGCCGGGCAGAACGCCTGGCTGCCTACAGCCCTGGGCACTCAGGTTTTCAACGGGCAGCTCGACCGGCTGTGGCCGGTGGTGCAGCAGTCGAAGGTGCGCATGGTGCGCATCGGCGGCAACGGCGTGAACTCCAACCTGGTGACCAATCCGCAGTACATTGCGCTGATTGACTCCGTCCGGCGCATCGGGGCCGAGCCGATGGTGCAGGTGTCGGAAGGGCGGGGCCGGTTCACGGCGGCGCAGGCGGCCCAGGTCGTGCACCACGTCAACATCACGATGGGCCGGCACGTGAAGTACTGGATTATCGGCAACGAGCCCGACCTGAACAATGCGGCCCACCCCAACCCAACCCCCGTGGCGGGCGTGGCGGCCTACCTCAAGGCGTTTGCGTCGGCTATGAAAGCGGTGGACCCCGGCATTCTGATTGTGGGGCCGGAGAATGCCGCCTACAACAGCTACTTCCCGGCCCTGGTGGGCGGGGCCAACGACGTTACCGGCACCGATGCCAGCGGCCGCTACTACATCGACGTCATCTCCTTTCACACCTACCCGTTTGCGGGCACCCAGACGCGGGCCCAGGTGGTGAATGGCACCCAGAACCTGACCGCCAACGTGACCAACCTGCTGGGCCTGATGGCCAGCGCCAACGCCCTGCACAACCGCACCGGGGCCAACGCGCTGCGCTGGGCCCTCACCGAGTTCAACGTCGACTACGCCAACCCCACCGCCAATACCGTGGAAGGCGTGGGCGTGCATTCCTTCCTCAACGGCCAGTACTGGGCCGAGGTATTCGGGGTGGGCATGAAGTACGAGGCCGTATCGATGCAGCCCTGGTCGATTCACGAGGGCAACGGGGCCCGGGGCGTGGGCGACCTGGGCTACCTCGACGGCTCGGGTGCGACCATCAAGCCCCGCTCGGCCTTCTGGCATGAGATGCTGGTATCGGAAAACATGCACGGCACCAACCTTAACGCCACCGACAACCAGGCGCTGGTGAAAGTGCTCAGCAGCACTGATAACGGCACCACCGCGGTGATGCTGCTCAACGAAAGCGACGCAACGGACTACGACTTCACGGTGCAGCTTTCCACGGCCCCGGTGCCGGGCGTGGCAGCCCTGAAAATCAACGTGCCGGCCGGCCTCGCCAGCTCTTACAACGGCAAGCTCTACGCGCAGTCGACGCTGGTACTGCTCTTCAACAGCCAGGGCGCGCTGACGAAGAAAATCGTGTACTCGCTGCAGCACGCCCAGAACACGCGGCCGCCCACCTACCTCAACCCCGGCCAAAGCTTCACGCTGGCGACTTTCTCGGCCGATAAAACCTTCACCTGCGTCGCGCCCGAGGCGGTGAATTTCGCGGCCACGGTGCTGGGCGAGTTCACCACGATAAACTGGGATTTCGGCGCCGGCGCCACGCCCCCAACCGCTACCGGCAAGGGCCCGGTAGCCGTGCGCTACGCCGCGGCCGGCACGCCCACCGTGACCATGACGCTGGTGAACCCCGACACCACGATTGTGGTGACCAGGGCGCCCCTGCAGGTGAGCAGCTGCGTGCGCACCCCGTTTCTGCCGGCCCCCGCCGTTGTTCCGGGCGTGGTGAAGGCCGTGGAGTTTGACAACGGCGGCCCGAACGTGGCTTACTTCGACTCGGACGCCGTCAACCGCGGGGCGGCCGTCGACCCCACCGTGCCCCGCGCCAACGAGAGCGTGGACACGGAAAAGGGTGACGGCGGCACGGGCAACGTGGGCTACTCGGCCAGCGGCGAGTGGCTGAAATACACGGTCAACATCCTGCGCACCGGCCTCTACCGCGTCACGGTGCGGGTAGCCACGGGCGCCACCTCCACGGGCTCCCTGCGGCTGTCGGTGAACGACGTGGACCGCACCGGCATCGTGCCGGTGCCGGCCACCGGTGGCTTCGGCACCTACCAGGATCTGGTCATCAACAACGTGTACCTGGAGGCCTCGCCCGGCGCCACGCTCCGGTTCGACATCGTGAGCAGCAGCCTGAACTTCTCCCGGCTCACGTTTGAGGAGCAGCCGATGACGGGTATCGTGGTAAACCGGCTCTACAACGCCACCTCTACCGGCGACGGCAGCCAGGACGCGGTGGAGCTGCTCGTAACCCAGGACCGCCTCGACCTGCGCGGGCTGATTGTAAAGGACTTCGAAGCCAACCTGACCAGCGACACCGGCGGCAAGTACCAGTTCAAAGACAATCCGCTGTGGAAAGAGCTGCGCATCGGCACCACCATCGTGCTGCGCCGCCTGACTTCCGGCATCAGCGGCTACGCCCCCGACGTGGACCCGGCCGACTTCAAGCTCGATCTGCTGCTGGAAAACGCGGCTTACCTCGACGCGCTGGCCCCGGCCGGCCAGAACTTCAACCTGACCCAGACCGACATGGTGCTGCTGAAAACCGGCAGCGCCGGCGGAACAGCCAACGCCGTGCACGCCATGAGCTCGAACGGCGGCAGCACGGCCTTTTTTGCGGGCGTCGCCAGTCCCAAGCTCCTGCTGAGCGCCGGCCTGGGCACGGGTGCGTTTGTGTACCCGCTGAACCCAACCCAGAGCGCCGCCGACTACACCGGCAGCAGCGTGGCTACCTCCACCAGCGCCAGCCGCAGCTGGGGCGACGGATTCGGCACACCCAACGTCACCTACATCAACGCGCTGCGCAACGCCGCCTTCACGGCCCCCACCATCGTGGTCAACCGCGTGTACAACGGCTCCAACGACGCCAGCGGCAGCACCGACGCGGTGGAGCTGCTGGTCGTGCAGGATCACCTGGACCTGCGCAACGTGGTGGTGAAGGACTTTGAGAGCAACAACTCGACCGACAACGGCGGCAAGTACCGCTTCGCCAACGTGGCGCTCTGGCAGGATCTGCGCCTGGGCACCACCATCGTGCTGCGCCGCCTGGCCGGCCCCGCCGGCTACGTGCCCGACCTCGACGCCGCGGACTTCACCCTGGACCTGCTGCTTGAGAATCCGACTTACCTCACCAACCTGGCGCCCACCACCTCCTTCAACATCACCCAGTACGACATGGTGCTGCTGAAAACCGGCGCGGCCACCGGGGTCGACGGGGCCATTCACGCCCTGGCCACCAAGGGCGGCGGCAACCTGGGCGTGCCCTCGGCCCTCTTTCAGACGGTGCGCAGCCCCAAGCTCACTTCGCCCGACGGCACCGACGCGGGCGGCGGCTCCTTCCACTACCCGCTGAATCCTGACCAGCAGCTGACCGACTACAACGGGGCCAAGGGCGCCATTTCCAAAAGCGCGGCCCTGACCTGGGGCTACGGCTTCGGGGCGGGCAACGCGGCCTTCATTCAGGCCCTGCGCGACTCGGTGCTGGCCCCGCCGACCCTGCTCACCGCCACCGCTGCCGGCACTGCCATTGCCCTGAGCTGGATGGACAACGCCGCCGGGGCCGCCGGCTTCGAAATCGGGCGCTCTACCGACGGGCTCACCTACGCGCCGCTGGCTACCACTGCCGCCGCCGTTACTACCTACTCCGACTCCTGCCTGGCTTTCGGTACGCGCTACTACTACCAGGTGCGCACCAGAGCCGAAGGCCTGTATTCGCGCTACGCCGCCCCGGCCCAGGCCCTGACCGGCAGCCGCCCCCTGCCCGTGCTGCCGCTGCTGACCGACGCCTGCTCCGTGACGGCAACGGCGCCCACGGCCCCGGATAACTGCGGAAGCAGCATCACGGCCACGACCACCGACGCGGTGCAGTACGCCAGCCAGGGCACGTTCCATATTGCCTGGACTTTCGCCTACGCCGACGGCAGCACCGCCACGGTGCCGCAGCTGGTAATCGTGCGGGATACGCTGGCCCCGGCCGTGCAGACGCAAAACCTGACCGTGGAGCTGGATGCCCGCGGCCAGGCTTCCATCCGGGCCGCGCAGCTCGACAACGGCTCGGCCGACAACTGCGGCGTGGCGGGCTTCGCGCTCGACAAAGCCACCTTTGACTGCTCGAACGTGGGCGCCAACCTGGTGCAGCTGACCGTGACGGACAGCAACGGCAACACCGCCTCGGCCCCGGCCACGGTTACCGTGCAGGACCACACCGCGCCCAGCGTGCTGACCCGCACTGTCTCCGTGACCCTGATCAATGGCGTGGCGACCATCACGGCGGCCCAGGTAGACAACGGCAGCACCGACGCCTGCGGCATCAGCCAGCTCCGCCTCGACCGCACCAGCTTCGACTGCTCCACGCTGGGCGACAACCCGGTGACGCTCACCGCTACCGATACCAATGGCAACCAGGCCTCGGCGGCGGCCGTCGTTACGGTGCTCGGGGTGCGGCCCGCCGTGAATATTGGCGTGAGCCGCCCCGACCCGACCTTCACCGGCCTCGACAGCCAGACCCTGGCCCTGGGCTACGGCGCCCAGCAGCTGACGCTGACGGCCGCCAACGCCACCTCGGCCCCCGGCGCCACGGCCTACGCCTGGCTGCCGGCCGAAGGCCTGAGCAATGCGGCCAGCGCCACCCCGGTATTTACGCCCACGGCGGCTGGCACCTACGTCTTCACCGTCACGGCCACGAATGAGTTCGGCTGTGCGGCCACCGCCGCCGTGACCATCACCGTGCTGGACGTGCGCTGCGGCAATAAGAACGACAAAGTGGCCGTGTGCCACAACGGCCACGCCCTCTGTCTTTCGCCCACTGCGGTGGCCACTCACCTCAGCCAGCACGGCGACCCGCTGGGCACCTGCTCCCCGGCGGCCAAGGGCACCGCTGCGCCGCCCGTCCCCACCACTACCGCCGCGGCCCGGTTTGACGCCTACCCCAACCCCTTCGCCGACCACGCCGTGGTGCGTTTCCGCACCATCGCCACGGCCAGCACCCAGCTGCTGGTTTACAATGCCCTGGGCCAGTTGGTCGCCACCCTCTACGACGACGTGGCCGAAGCCGGCCGCGACTACGAGGTGCCGCTCAACGGGACAGCCCTGCCCGCCGGCCTCTACACCGGCCGCCTGCTCAGCAACGGCACGGTAGCCACCCAGCGGCTGGTTATTGTGAAGTAAGATTTGACCGAAAGCCAGGCTGACACCCGGCGGGCCCTGCGGCTCCGGGGTGTTGGACTGGCTTTGGGGCTGATTTCGGCGCCTTATCCCACTTCCGGGTCCGGCGCGCCCCCGAGTCGGGCGCCGCGGTCCGGTCCGGTCCTTTTCGTTCTTTTCCTCATCCCAAAATCCCACTCCATGACCAATCCCCAACCCCTTTTTTCCTTTACGACCCTTCTCCCGAGCGGCGGGCGTTTTATCCGGCCCCTGCTGGCGGGCCTGGCCCTGGGCGCCGCGTCGCTGACGGCTACCGCCCAGGGTGTGCCCGTGAGCCCGAATTTCTTCGGCATCAACTACTGGGTGAGCCAGCCCAACGCCACCATCACGGCCGACCTGAACCGGGCCCGCATCCGGTTTTACCGCGTGGGCGGCAACGGCCGCAACCGCGACGCCTATTGGGCGGTGAAGGAAAACTGGCTCCCGACGGTCAACTACGTCATCGACCAGCTGGGCGGGGTGCCGCTGGTGCAGCTGCCCATCGGCTTGTCGAACGGGGAGGTGACGGCCTGGGTGAACTACTTCAAAACCAAACGCGTCAGCTACTACACCATCGGCAACGAGCCCGACCCGACCCCGGCCAAAACCACGCCCACCTCGGCCACCGACCAGAACCTGACCGACTGGGTCAATAACGGCCTGGAAGTGGACGGCTACTCATTCTACGGCTTCCGCGACCGGTTCAAAGTCATGGCCGCGCTGGTCAAACAGGCCGACAACAGCTGCAAGATTGTCGGCGGCGACTTCCGCAACTTCTACAGCAACCCGATTTCGCTCTACTACTCCAAGTTTATCAGCAACGTGGGCGCCGCCTACACGCTCGTGGGCACCCGGAAGATTCCGCTGCTGGATACGTTTGCCTTCCACTACTACGACAGCCAGGGCCGCCGGGAGCAGGAGCTGGCCACCCGCTTCGACGCCGTGCAGGGCTACCTGACGAGCGTCAACGCCACCCGCGCGGGGCTGGACGCCACCTGGCCGGAGCTGCGGATGGCCGTGACGGAGGTGAACACCGAAGACAAGAGCGGCACCGTCTGGGCCCCGAGCAGCTTTCCAGCCGGGCAGTTTCTGGCCACCATGACCAAGCTGGCCCTGGCCCGGCGCGCCTTCTGCGTGACGCCCTGGAGCATCCGGGAGTCGGAGCGGGACTTCTCGCTCTACACCGCCGGCAACACCCGGCGCTCCACCATGCACCACTTCGCTATGCTGAGCGAAAACCAGCGGGCCAACTACATGCCCGGCGACCAGGAAACCAACCCCAACTACCCCAAGGACGACCTCATTTTTGTGGGCCTGCGCGACGCCACGGGCTACACCGTGCTGCTGATGAACACCTCCGCCACGGCCCGCACCTACACCATTGCGCTGAACAACCAGTACGGCGGCGCCGCCTCGGCCCGCATCCGGCTGGAAGGCTACGCGGGCGTTTCCGGTGAGCTGCGCACGGGCACCATCGAAGCCCGCAAGACCATTCTGTACCGGCTCACCAGCGCGGGCGCGTTCGAGTCCAAAACCTTCTACGACGACAACGACGCGGCGCCCGTACTCCAGCGCCCGGCCAGCATTACCGCCACGGCCGCTGCCCGCCCCCAGACCGTCGGGCTCTACCCCAGCCCGGCAACGGATAGCTTCGTGCTCGACGGCCTGTCGGGCCCCGTGGCCGTGACTCTGCGCAGCCTTACCGGGCAGCTCGTGCTGGAGCAGCGGGCAGAAGCCACGGCGCCGGTCCGTATCGGTCGCCTGGCCCCGGGCGTGTATCTGCTGACGGCTACCACCGCGGCCGGACAGGTTCTGCGCGGCCGGCTGGTCAAGGAGTAGACGAAAAACTTCAGCCCGATAAAACGGGTGGTGGAAGGGTGGCTGCAACCGCCCTTCCGCCGCCCGTTTTTCGTTTAGCGGCCGCGGGCGGAAGCCGGCTCAGGAAGCCGTGGAGCGACGCCGAAACAGCTCCGACTTCAGCACCAGGCTCTGGCTGGGCAGAATGGGCTTTTTCTTCTCGATGGCGTGCAGCAGGATGCGGGCGGCCTCCCGGCCAATCTCGTAGGCGGGCTGGGTGATAGTGGTCAGGGCCGGGTCGAGCAGGGCCGCCACGCCCAGGTTGGAGAAGCCGATAATCTTGACCTGGTCGGGAATGGCGCGGCCCAGGTTGTTGCAGGCCTGGTAGCTGCTGATGGCCAGGCGCTCGACGGAGGCGAAGATGCCGTCGACTTCGGGGCGGGTGCGCAGCAGCTCCATGACCCGCTCGGTGTTGCGCTCATCATCCCGGTCGCCGCTCAGCACCAGGGTCTCGTCGAAGGCGATGCCGTGGTCGTGCAGGGCGGTCTGGTAGCCCTGCATGCGCATGCGCCCAATGGACAGGTTGCCCGACACGAGCAGGTGGGCAATGTGGCGGCAGCCGGCCTCAATCAGGTGCTGGGTGGCCTGGTAGCCGCTTTCGTAGTCGTTGGTCGTCACCTGGGCCGTGCTCAGCGCGTCGCACACCCGGTCGAAAAACACGATGGCGGGCTTACTGGCGTACAGCTTCAGCAGGTGGTCAAAATCCCGGGTTTCACTGGCCACCGACATCAGCAGCCCATCAACCCGGCCGCCGGTGAGGTAGTGGGTGATGTCGACTTCGCGCTCGTAGTCGTCGTGTGAGAGGTAGATAAGTACGTGGTAGCCGCTCTGGCGGGCCACCTCCTCAATGCCGTTGATGGCCAGGGAGAAGAAGTGGTTGTTGACTTCCGGAATCACCACCCCGATGGTTTTGCTCAGGTTGCGGCGCAGGCTGCTGGCGTAGGCGTTGGGCTGGTAGTTGAGCTCGGCCGCCAGCGCCCGCACCCGCTCCTTGGTCTGGGGCGACACCTCGTAGCTGTCCTGCAGGGCCCGCGAAACTGTAGCAATCGACAGGTTCAGCTCTTGGGCAAGCCGTTTCAAGTTAACTGGATTCATCAAAGCGCCTGGGAGAGCTGAAAACGGGGACGGTGGACTAATAAGGGGACAGCTCAGCCTGGTAAAGCTAACGCATTTTAGGCAATGCCGGAACCGGGCGGCCCCGCCCAAAACCATCCCCCGGCCCCGGCCCTTGCCGCCCGCCTGCACCCGGCCGCCGGGCAGTGAGTACTTCCCCAATCGTCACCGGCCCGGCGCCCGGCGCAGCTTCCCGGCGCAGTTTGATGTAAACGTTTGCGTAGATAAACCCGCATTGGCGCGGTTAAATCATTGTTAAATGTACTGTACTTAGCCGGGCAAAGGAGCGGAAACAAGCACTACTTCCTGGTGCCCACACTACTTGCTCTGCCCGCCGGACCAGCCAGCCACTGCAGCTTGCTCCGGCCGCTGCCCACCGGTCCCGCTTGCCTAAAGATGCCCTTTGAGCTGCCCAAAGGCATTTTTTTGGATTCCGGCCGGGGTTCGTTGTCCGTCTGCCGCTTCCGTTTTTGTCAAACCACCATTCCCACTCACCTATGAACGGTTTTTTACCCATTCACTCTATGCGCCGGATTGCGAAGCCGCTGCTGCTGCTGCCCGTGCTCGGCATCGGGTTCGGCAACGGGGCTGTGGCCGGCCCGTTGGTTAGTGCTTACTCACCCCGGCACGCCACCCACGCGGCCGACGTGACCATCACCGGGCGGGTGGTGGATGAGAAAGGCGGCGGGCTGCCCGGCGTGAACGTGGTGGCCAAGGGCACCGCCAACGGCACCCAGACCGATACGGACGGCCGCTTCAAGATTACCACCGACGGCGAGGCGACCCTCGTGTTTTCCTTTATCGGCTACCTGGCCCAGGAAGTGCCGCTGAACGGCCGCAGCTCCCTTAATATTTCCCTGGCTCCCGATACCAAGACGCTGAGCGAAGTGGTGGTGGTGGGCTACGGCGTGCAGGAGAAAAAGCTGCTGGCTACCTCCATTGCCTCAATTTCGGCCAAGGATGTGGAGCTGCTGCCGGTGGCCTCGCCTTCCGAAGCGTTGGTGGGCCTGGTGGCCGGAGCCCAGATTACGGAACCCTCGGGCGAGCCGGGGGCCGGCGCGGTTATCCGCATCCGCGGCCTGGGCTCGATTTCGGCCGGCAACAACCCGCTGTACGTGGTCGACGGCTACCCGCTCAACAACCCCGACAGCTACTTCCAGATTCCGCCCGGCGACATCCAGAGTATCCAGGTGCTGAAGGATGCGGCGGCCTGCGCCATCTACGGCTCGCGCGGCGGCAACGGCATCGTGATTGTGACCACCAAGCGCGGCGCCACCGACGGCAGAACCCGCTTCAACTTCACCGCCAACACGGGCATTCAGCAGGTCGCCAAGCGCCTGGAGCTGCTCAACCGCGACCAGTACCTGGAGTACTTCAAGGAGTCGTACACCAACGCCAACCGGGCCTTTACGGCCCCCATGACGGCACTTTTTGCCCAGGACCAGAACACCCTGCCCGACACCGACTGGCAGGACGAGATTTTCCAGACCGGCAAGCAGCAGCAGTACCAGCTGTCGGCCAGCGGCGGCACCGCCGCGTCGCGCTTCTACATCTCGGGCGGCTACTTCAAGCAAACCGGTATTGTGCGCGGCTCGGGTTTCGAGCGGTTCTCGCTGCGCGCCAACTACGACGCCCAGCTGAGCAAGAAGCTGAAGCTGGGCCTGAGTCTGGCCCCCAACTTCACCCGCACCGACGTGGTGCCCACCACGGGCAGCTACAACGGCGGCAGCATCACCGGGGGCGGCCCGGCGGGCGAAACCGGCGCCGTCACGGCCGCCATCATCATGCCGCCCATCATCCCGGTATTTTTGCCCAACGGCGACTACGCCGGCATCCGCACCGGCAGCAACCAGGCCATCACCAACCCCGGCGACCTGCTGAGCCCCGTAGCGCCGCTCGACCTCTACCAGGACCGCAGTAACGCGGTGCGCGCCCTGGGCTCCACCTTCCTCGACTTTGAGGCCGTGAAGGGCCTGCACCTGCGCACCAACTTCGGGGCCGAGCTGCTGGAAACCCGCCGCGCCATTTACGTGCCGGCCACGCTGGGCACCAACGGCAACCAGGGCGCCAACCTGTCGAACCCCATCCTCAACAACGTGGATGCCCGGCGCCTGAACAGCACCAACATGAACTGGGTGTGGGAAAATACGGCCACCTACAACCGCACCTTCGCGGCCAACCACACCGTGACGCTGCTGGCCGGCTACGCCGCCCAGTACAACGTGGCGGAAGGCAACACCGTGCTGGGCCAGACGGGCACCTACACCAACACCAACATCGAGTACCCTACCGCCGCCGGCCAAGTGTTCGGCCAGGGCCTGTTTAACCCCTCGAACGCGCTGACGTCGGTATTTGGCCGGCTCGACTACTCGTTCAAGGACCGCTACATCCTGACCGCCGCGCTGCGCACCGACGGCTCGTCGCGCTTCGGGCCCGACAACCGCTATGCCACCTTCCCCTCGGTGGCCCTGGCCTGGCGGGCGGCCGAAGAGCCCTTCATCCAGCAATTCGCGGCCATCAGCGAGCTGAAGCTGCGGGCCAGCTACGGCGTGACCGGCAACAACAACATCGGTGACTACAACTACCAGGCCTACCAGCAGGGTGCCAACTACGTGTTCGGCGCCGGCAACGGCACCCGCACGTTCGGCTTCTCGCCCAACGGCGTGGCCATCCGCGACCTGGGCTGGGAAACCAACACCCAGTTCGACGCCGGCTTCGACCTGGGCCTGCTCCGCGACCGGCTGTACCTGACCGTGGCGGCCTACCAGCGCAACACCACCGACCTGCTGCTGAACCGCAACATCCCCGCCATCCTGGGCTTCTCGTCGCGGGCCCTGGCCAACGTGGGTGAGGTGCGCAACCGCGGTCTGGAATTTCAGCTGAACACGGCCAACATCCAGGGCAAAGACTTCAGCTGGAGCACCGCCGCCAACCTTTCCTTCAACCGCAACCAGGTGCTGGCGCTGGCCGGGGCCAACGAGCAGCTCACCTTCGATGCCGTGTTTGGCTACACCAGCTCCATCCGGGTGGTGCCGGGCCAGCCGCTGGGCGTGTTCTACGGCTACGAGCAGGAAGGCATCTACCGCGACCAGGCCGACATCGACAGCAGCCCGAAATGGACCGGCAGCACCACCGTGATCCGGCCCGGCGACTTCAAGTTCCGGGATGTGAACGGCGACGGCGTGATCAACACGTCCGATATCGGCGTCATCGGCAACCCCTTCCCCAACTTCACCTACGGCCTGCAGAACACCTTCGGCTACAAGGCCCTCTCGCTGGCCGTGACGCTGCAGGGCTCGCAGGGCAACGACGTGCTCTACGGCTCCGACCGCTACGTGGTGAACGGCCAGGGCGGCACCAACGGCCGCACCAACCTGCTCGGCCGCTGGCGCTCCCCCGAAAACCCCGGCGACGGCAAAACGCCCCTGGCCACCGTCAATGGCTCGCTGAAGACCGTGTTCAGCTCCTACTACGTGCACGACGCCTCATTTCTGCGCGTCCGCAACGTGACGCTGCGCTACAGCGTGCCGACCGAGCTGGTGAAGAAAGCCAGCCTGCAGAGCCTGGGCATCTACACCAGCATCCAGAACCTGTACACCTTCACGAAGTACTTCGGCTACAACCCCGAAGCCAACAACTACGGCAACACCACCGCCCCCACCTACGGGGTCGACCAGGGAGCCTACCCCATGGCCCGCACCGTCACGCTGGGCGTGCAGCTGGGCTTTTAAGGGCGCCGCCCAGCCTGCGGCGGCTTCGCTCCGCAGCCTGGGCTGTCCCAACCAACCTCTTTCTACTTCCCCCCATGACTCTACCTAAACTCTTTTCGGGAGCGGCCGCGGCGGTGCTGCTGGGCCTGGCTACGCTGGGCACCTCGTCGTGCAGCAAGGACTTCATCGACCTGAACGACCCCACCCGCCTGCCCTCCGCCGATGGCTACACCGACTCGCTGAGCATTGTAACCGGCGTGACGGCGGCCTACTCCTCGCTGCAGGACCTGTACGGCAACGGCAGCAACCGCGGCCTGTTCGTCTTCGCCGAGATTCCGTCCGATAACAGCTTCACGGTAAGCTCGGGCGAATTATTGAACGAGTTCAACGACTTTACCCTGGCCAGCAGCAACCCGCGCCTGCAGAGCCAGTGGCTGGTCACCTACCGCGCCATTGCCCGCTGCAACGTCATTCTGAGCCGGGCCGGCGGCGTGAAGCTCACCGCGGCCACGCGCAACCGCTACTTCGGTGAGGTGCGCTTCATCCGGGCGCTGGCCTACTTCAACGCCGTGCGCATCTGGGGGGATATTCCGCTGGTGACCACCGAAATCACGTCCATTGCCGACGCCTACCAGTTTGGCCGTATGCCGAAGGAGCAGGTGTATGCTCTGATTGAGGAGGATCTGGCCTTTGCCGAAAACAACCTGCCCGCCACCCAAACCGGCGTTAACCTGGGCCGCATCACCAAAGGGGCCGCCCAGGGCCTGATGGGCAAGGTGCTGCTGACCCAGAAGAAGTACGACGCCGCCGCCACGGCGCTCAAAAAGGTAATCGACGGCAACGCCTACGCGCTGCAGGCCGCCTACGCCAACATCTTCCTGACGACCAACGAGCTGAACACCGAGATTCTGGCGGCCGCGCGCTACACCAAAGGCGGCTTGGGCATTGGCAGCTCCTTCAGCACCTGGTTTATGCCGGTGCTGCCGGCGGCCGTGGCCCTCACCGTGAACGGCAACGTGGGCACCGGCCAGCAGTTCAACTCCGTGGACCCCGACCTGGTGGCGGCCTTCACGGCCAGCGGCAGCTCCGACGTGCGGGCGGCCGCCTCGTTCGGCGCCTCCACCGTCGGAACCCTGACCCAGTACTACACCAAGAAGTACAGCGACGTGCCGACCAGCGCCTTCGACGCCGAAAACGACTGGATTATCCTGCGCTACGCCGACGTGCTGCTGATGTATGCCGAAGCCGTAAACGAGCAAGGTGGCCCCAACGCCCTGGCCCTCGACGCCGTGAACCGCGTTATCCGCCGCTCGCGCAACCTGCCCGTGGCTACTCCCGCCCCGGCCGTAGACCTGCCCGCCGCCATCAGCCGCGCCGACCTGACCACCCGCCTGGAGCTGGAGCGCCGCCTGGAATTGAATTTCGAAGGCCACCGCTGGTTCGACCTCGTGCGCACTGACCGGGCCATTCCGGTGATGAATGCCTTCTTCACCCGCACCGGCTCGGCCAGCCGCCTCGACAACAACAAGCTGGTGTTCCCGCTGCCCATCCAGGAAATCCAGACCAACCCCATCCTGACCCAGAATACCGGCTACAACTAAGCTCCCGGCCCCGGCAAGCGGCCGTCAACCCACAGCGGCTTGCCGGGACTGTGCCCCCCCCTTTTTTCCGCTTTCCTCCTCCTTTCCACCCGCCCCTTTTGATGACTACCCGAATTCTGCTGAAGCTGCTGCTGGCGGCCCTGCTGCTCGTCGGCCCTTTCGGTGCCCAGCCCGCCCGCGCCCAGTCGGTGCTGCTGCAGAACGCGCCCGGCCGCCGGGTGCTGAGCCTGAACGGCAGCTGGAACTACATCATCGACCCCTACGAAAACGGCTTCTACGACTACCGCCGTATGGCCTTCGACCAGTCGAAAACCGGCAAGGGCGGCTACTACGACAACCAGAAGCCCAGCAGCGCCCAGGAGTCCGAGCTGATTGAGTACGACTTCGACAAGTCGCCGGCCATGCAGATTCCCGGCGACTGGAACTCCCAGGACCCCAGGCTGCTGTACTACGAAGGCACCATCTGGTTTAAGAAAAGCTTCAGCCTCAAGCCCCAGGCCGGGCAGCGCTACTTCCTCTACTTCGGGGCCATCAACTACGAAGCCCACGTGTACCTCAACGGCAAGAAGCTGGGCATGCACAAGGGCGGCTTCACCCCCATTCAGTACGACATCACCGGCCTGCTCAGCGCCGGCGGCGACAACTTCGTGGTGGTGAAGGCCGACAACACCCGCCACCCCGACGCGGTGCCCACCATCAACACCGACTGGTGGAACTACGGCGGCATCACCCGCGACGTGTTCATTGCCGCCACGCCCGCCACGTTCATCACCGACTACAAAGTGCAGCTGGCCAAAAACGACGCCTCTAAGCTGAACGGCTACGTGCAGCTCAGCGGCGCCGAGAAAGCCGGGCAGGCGGTGACGCTCAGCATCAGGGAAGCCGGCCTGAAGCAAACCCTGAAAACTGACGCCGACGGCCGCGCCACCTTTAGTTTACCGGCCAAAAAGCTTAAGCTCTGGTCGCCGCAAAGCCCCAAGCTGTACGCGGTAAGCCTGAGCAGCGGCGCCGACGCGGTGCAGGATAACATCGGCTTCCGCACCATTGAGACGCGGGGGCAGGACATCCTGCTCAACGGCAAAAGCATCTACCTGCGCGGCATCAGCATGCACGACGAAAACCCGCTGATTCCGGGCCGGGCCCGGGGCGAGGGCGACCTGCGCATGCTGCTGACCTGGGCCAAGGAGCTGGGCTGCAATTACGTGCGCCTGGCCCACTACCCCCACAACGAAACCATGCTCCGGCTGGCCGACGAAATGGGCCTGCTGGTGTGGGCCGAGGTGCCCGTGTACTGGACCATTGCCTGGGAAAATCCGGCTACCTACCAGAACGCCGAAGCCCAGCTGGCGGATTTGATTGCGATGGAAAAAAACCGCGCCAGCATCGTGGTGTGGTCGGTGGGCAACGAAACCCCACTGGGCGAGCCGCGCCTGAAGTTTATGACCAGCCTGGTGCGCAAGGCCCGCAGCCTCGACGACACCCGCCTGCTGGCCGCGGCCCTGGAGCTGCACCGCGACGGGTTCAGGGTGAACGTGGACGACCCGCTGGGGGCCGAGCTGGATCTGACGTCCTTCAACGAGTACGCCGGCTGGTACTGGGGCGGCAGCCCGAGCGGCATCACCCAGTACACGTTCAACATCAAGTACGACAAGCCCGTGGTGGTCAGTGAATTCGGCGGCGACGCGCTGGCCGGCTACCACGGCGACGCCGAAACCCGCTGGAGCGAGGAGTACCAGGAGTCGTTGTACCGCAACCAGATCAAGATGCTCAGCGCCATCCCCGGCCTGCGCGGCATGACGCCCTGGATCCTGGCCGACTTCCGCGCCACCCGCCGCCAGCACCCGGTCTACCAGAACGGCTTCAACCGTAAGGGCCTGATTTCGAGTACCGGGGTGAAGAAGAAAGCCTTTTACGTGCTCCAGGACTACTACCGGCAGATGGCCCAGCAATACGACGGCAAATGAGCAGCATGAAACAGTACGCCATATGTGTGGCTGCGGGCCTGGCCCTGCCAGGCTTCAGCTTGCCGGCCTACGCCCAGCAGGACACCACCGAGTATACCCTGCGCGTAGCGGCCAAAAAGACGCTTAACAACTCCAAAACCAACGGCACGGCCACGTTTTCGGCCTACAAGGAATACCCCACGCGCAGCGTTGCCCAGCTGGCGGGCTTCACTCCCGCTCCCGTGAAGCTGAGCAGGTACGGCGGGCGGCTCGACAGGCGCACCAAGGCCACGGGCTTCTTCCGGGTGCAGAAAATCGACGGGCGCTGGTGGGCCGTGGACCCCGAGGGCTACTACTACCTGCACAACGCCGTCAACGACCTGCAGCCCGGCAACTCCGACCGCACGCGGCAGGTGGTCAAGGACAAGTTTGGCGGCCCCGCCGGCTGGATGAGCCAGACCCGGCGGCTGCTGCTGGCCAACGGCTTCAATGGGGCCGGGGCGTGGTCGGCGACCGGGGAAATCCGGGCGGAAAACGCCCGGGCCGATAAGCCCCTGGCCTATACCATCAACCTGGATTTCATGAGCAAGTACGGGGAAAAGCGCGGCGGCACCTACCAGGTGCCGGGCCACAAGGCTTACCCCAACGACGTAATTTTCGTGTTTGACCCCGGCTTCGCGGAATTTGCCGAGCAGCACGCCAAGCAGCTCAGCCAGTACCGCCAGGACAAGAACCTGTTCGGCTACTTCTCCGACAACGAGATGCCCCTGCTGCGCAAAAACCTCGACGGCTACCTCACCCTGCCCGTTGCGGAGCCCGGCTACGTGGCCGCCAAGCAGTGGGCCGACGCGCACGGCGTGACCCTGGCTACCATCACCGACCAGCACCGCCAGGAGTTCCTGGCCTTCGCCGCCGACCGGTACTTCAGCATCGTGGCCCAGGCCCTGAAGAAGTACGACCCCAACCATATGTACCTGGGCTGCCGCTTCCACGGCGCCCAGCGCTACTACCCCGAGCTGCTGCGCGTGGCCGGCAAGTACCTGGATGCCGTGAGCATCAACTACTACAACAACTGGACGCCCGAGAAAAAGTGGGTGGCCGAGTGGGAGGTGCTGGCCGGCAAGCCCTTTGTCGTGACCGAGTGGTACGTGAAGGGCGAGGACGCGCCGGGCCTGGCCAACACGGCCGGCGCGGGCTGGGTGGTGAAGACCCAGGCCGACCGGGGCCTGTTCTACCAGAATTTCACCCTGGGCCTGCTCGAATCGAAGAACTGCGTGGGCTGGCACTGGTTTAAGTACCAGGACAATGACCCCACCAAAACCGGCGCCGAGCCCTCCAACACCAACGCCAACAAGGGCATCGTCGACAACTACCTGGAGCCCTACGCGCCCTTACTGGACCGGATGCGGGAGCTCAACCAGCAGATGTACCCGCTGGCCGACTACTTCGACCGGCGCCAGCCCAAGCCCTAACGCCATGCACCGCGCTGCCCTCCTGCTCTTAAGCGTTGCGGCCCTGCTGACTGGTTCGGCGGGGGCGCAAACCCTGCGGCCCCGGCGGCGGGAGGTGGTGGCGGCGCCGGAGCGCAAGGACCGGTTTCAGCTCTACCTGCTCGTGGGGCAGTCGAACATGGCCGGGCGGGGCCGGGTAGAAGCCCAGGACACCGTGCCGCACCGCCAGGATCTGCAGGCCCCGGACCTGCCGTTTGTGGCGGGGCAGCTGCCGGAGTTTCAGCTGCTGAAACCCGATAGCACCGGCCACCGGCGCCCGAATGAAGCCGCCCGCCGCCTGAACGCCGCGGTGGCAAAGCTGGGCCGCACCGTGCCGCACTACGCTTTTGTATCCGCCGCCGGCACCCGCCACATCGGCGACCAGACCCACTTCGACGCCGCTTCCGCCCGCCTGCTGGGGCGGCGCTACGCGGCGGCCATGCTCCGCCTGCAGGCCCACCGCTCCGCTCACTAATCATGGCCTTACTCTCCCAACCTGCCCCAATGAAAGCTGCCTCCCTGCTGAGTGTACTGTGCCTGACGCTGCTGACGACCTGCGGCGAAAAGGAAGCGGCCGCCGTTACGCCCGGGCCGCCGCTGCCCGTCGCCAGCCTGCGGGCCGTGGCGCCCTTTCCGGTGGGTGCGGCCGTGAGCATCAGCCTGCTGAAAAACAACGCCGCCTACCGCCGGGTGATGACCACCGAGTACAGCAGCGTGACGGCCGAAAACGCCATGAAGTTCGGTGCCCTGCACCCCGGCGCCACCACCTACAACTGGACCGACGCCGACTACCTGGTCAGCTTTGCCAGCCAGAACAACCTGCGCGTGCACGGCCACACCCTGCTCTGGTACAACTCGCTGCCCGGCTGGGTCACCACCTTCCAGGGCGACTCGGCCGCCTGGGAAAACCTGATGCGCACCCACATCCAGACCGTGGTAGGCCACTTCAAAGGGCAGGTGCAGGGCTGGGACGTGGTAAACGAGGCCATCGACGACGCGGGCGGCCTGCGCACTGCCAGCCTCTGGCGCCAGCACCTCGGCGACCGGTACATCGACCGGGCCTTCGCCTACGCCCACGCCGCCGACCCCGCCGCGCTGCTGTTCTACAACGACTACGGCCACGAGTACAGTGAGGCGCGCCGCCTGGGCATCCTCAGGCTGGTCAACGACCTCAAAGCCCGGGGCGTGCCTATTCACGGTATCGGGCTGCAGCTGCACACCAGCTCCAACATTTCCGACGCCCGCATTGCCACCGCCATTACCTCGGCCGCCGCCACCGGCCTGCGGGTGCACGTAGCCGAGCTGGACATTTCCATGAACCCCGCCAAAGCCGCCACGGCCACCTTCACGGCCGCGCTGGCCGCGGCCCAGAAAGTGAAGTACAAAGCCCTGGCCCAAACCTACAAGGCCTTGCCCGCCGCCCAGCGCTACGGCCTCACCACCTGGAACGTAGGCGACGCCGACTCCTGGAAGCGCAACGACTGCCGCTGCCCGGAGTGGCCCCTGCCCTTCGACGATACCTACCAGCGCAAGCCCGCCTACGACGGCCTCGTGGAGGGCCTGCAGTAACAGCAAGCGTAACGCCGGGGCCGGTGGCCCCGTTGGGTTGGGAATTGCCTGGCGGCTGCCGGCCCCATTGTGGGAATGGGCAACGCCGCTGGCCGGGAAGAGAATACGCCGCGCATTTAGGTGAGTGAATGCAGATCTGGCCTCTTCCCAACCAGCGCGGGCCGGTAGCCGCCAGTATCCCCAACCTTGTTTTATCCCGCCCCCGGGCGACTTTCCTCTGCAACTGAATGCGCCTACCCCGTTCCTCTTCCGCTCTGCTGCTAAGCCTGCTGCTGACGGCCGGCCCTTTTGCTGCGGCCCAGACCAAAGCCAAGGTCAAGGCCACACCCACGGCTTCGGCGGCCGACATCGAGCAGCGCATTTCCACCCTGCTCGGGCAGCTGACGCTGGAGGAGAAAATCGGCCAGCTCACCCAGTACTCCGGCCGCCAGCTGACGGGCCCGGCCAGCAGCCGCAAAACCGAGCTCCTCGCCAGCATCCGCGCCGGGGCCGTGGGCTCCATGCTCAACGTGCAGGGCGCCGCCGGCACCCGCGAGGTGCAGGCCGAAGCCATGAAAGCCCGGGTACCGATTCCGCTGCTGTTCGGCCTCGACGTAATTCACGGCTACCAGACCGTCTTCCCGATTCCGCTGGCCGAGGCGGCTTCCTGGGACCTGGTCGCCATCCGCGAGTCGGCGCACGTGGCGGCCCGGGAGGCGGCGGCGGCGGGGCAGCACTGGACGTTTGCGCCCATGGTCGACGTGGGCCGCGACCCGCGCTGGGGCCGGGTGATGGAAGGCGCCGGCGAAGACACCTACCTGGGCGCCCAGATTGCCCGGGCCCGGGTGCTGGGCTTCCAGGGCGAAAAGCTCGGCGGCACCGACGCCATCATGGCCTGCGCCAAGCACTTTGCCGCCTACGGGGCCGCCACCGCCGGCCGCGACTACAACGCCGTCGACATGAGCGAGCAGCAGCTCTGGGAAACCTACCTGCCGCCCTTCAAAGCTGCCGTCGAGGCCGGGGCGGCCACGTTCATGAACTCCTTCAACACCCTGAACGGCGTGCCCGCCACCGGCAACCGCTACCTGCAGCGCGACATTCTGAAGGGCCAGTGGAACTACCAGGGCTTCGTGGTGTCCGACTGGGGCTCCATCGGCGAGATGGTGCCCTGGGGCTACGCCACCACGCCCGCCGACGCGGCGCAGAAAGCCCTGGCCGCCGGCTCCGACATGGATATGGAAAGCGACGCCTACCGCAACACGCTGGCCCAGTCGGTGAAGGACGGCAAGGCCGATATAGCGATGGTGGACGACGCCGTGCGCCGCATTCTGCGCAAGAAGTTCGAGCTGGGCTTGTTCGACGACCCTTACCGGTTCTCGGACCTGAAGCGGGAAAAGAAAGTCCTCAACGACCCGCAGCACCGCGTGGCCGCCCGGCAGATGGCTCGCAAGTCGGTGGTGCTGCTCAAAAACGACCAGAACACGCTGCCGCTGGCGGCCCCGCGCAAGATTGCCCTGATTGGCCCGCTGGCCAAAGCCCGGCGCGACCTGGCCGGCAGCTGGGTCGTCATTGCCGACACCAGCCAGATTACCTCCGTGTACGACGGCCTGACCCGGCGCGCCGGCAAAAACACTCAGGTGCTCTATGCCAAGGGCTGCGAGGTGATGGGCGACTCCCGCGCCGGCTTCGCCCAGGCCGTGGAAACCGCCAGAGCCGCCGACGTGGTGGTGCTGACTGTGGGCGAAACCTGGGACATGAGCGGGGAGGCCAAGTCGCGCACCGACATCCAGCTGCCCGGCGTGCAGCAGGAGCTGTTTCAGGCCCTGAAAGCGACCGGCAAGCCCGTCGTGGTCATTCTCATGGCCGGCCGCCCGCTGATTTTCAATACCATTGCCGACCAGGCCGACGCCATTGTCTACGGCTGGTGGCCCGGCTCGGAAGGCGGCCACGCCCTGGCCGACGTGCTGTTTGGCGACTACAACCCCAGCGGCAAGCTGCCCAGCACGTTTCCGCGGGCCGTGGGCCAGATTCCGCTCAGCTACCAGCAGTACAACACCGGCCGCCCCGTGACCAAGCCCGGCGACATTCGCTACAAGTCGGCCTACATCGACGCGCCCAACACGCCCCGCTACGCCTTCGGCCACGGCCTGAGCTACACCAGCTTCAAGTACGCCAACCTCCGGCTCAGCCAGCCCACGCTCACCACGGCCCAGACGGTGCAGGTGCAGCTCACGGTCACCAACACCGGCCAGGTAGCCGGCGAGGAAGTGGTGCAGCTCTACGTGCACGACGTGGTGGCGTCCCTGGCCCGCCCGCTCAAGGAGCTCAAGGACTTCCGCAAGCTCAGCCTCAGGCCCGGCGAAACCCAGACCGTGACCTTCACCATCGACCAGAGCAAGCTGGCTTTCTACAACCAGAAGCTGGAGTGGGCGGCCGAGCCCGGCGAGTTTCAGCTGCTGCTGGGCTCGGCCTCCGACGATATCCGCCTGGCAAGCTCCCTAACGCTACTTCCCTAATCACCCGTGACCATGTCCTCTTCCGCCCCCGTTGCCACGCCCCGCCACCTGCCCGCCCTCGACCAGTTTTCCCTGCGCAATAAAGTCATCGTCATCACCGGCGCTACCGGGGTGCTGGGCGAGTCGCTTTCCCTGGCCGTGGCCGAAGCCGGGGCGAAAGTCGCCATCCTGGGTCGCGACGCCGGCCGGGCCGCCCGCCGCGTGGCCGCCATCCAGGCCGTGGGCGGCGAGGCCATGGCCGTGCTGGCCGACGTGCTCGACCAGGACCAGATGCAGCGCGCCTGCGACGAAATCGTGGCCGCCTGGGGCACCATTGATGGGCTGGTAAATGCGGCCGGCGGCAACCTGCCCGGTGCCACCGTGGCCCCCGACCAGGATTTGTTCGACCTCAGCATTGCCCACACCCGCCACGCCGTGGACCTGAACCTGTTCGGCACCGTGATTCCGACTACCGTGTTTGGCCGCGTGATGGCCGCCAACGGCAAAGGCTCCATCGTCAACGTGTCGTCGCTCACGGCCCAGCGGCCCCTGACGCGGGTACTGGGCTACACCATGGCCAAGAAAGCCGTGGAGGCCTACACCCAGTGGATGGCCGTGGAGCTGGGCCTGCGCTACGGCGGCGGGATGCGCATGAACGCCATTGCCCCCGGCGTATTCCTGACCGAGCAGAACCGCGACCTGCTGGTAGCCGCCGACGGCAGCCCCACCGAGCGGGCCCGCAAGTTCATTGCCGCCACGCCCTACCAGCGCTTCGGCCAGCCCGAGGAGCTGACCGGCACGCTCATCTACCTGCTCAGCGACGCCTCCCGCTTCGTCACCGGCGAAACGGTTATCGTCGACGGCGGCTTCAACGCCTACAGCGGCGTGTAGCGGCGGCTGGTAGAACAGGTAAAAGCGCCCACAAAGACACCCCGAACGTTCTGCTGAGCCCCGCGCAGTATTTTCCCTGCTTCGGGGCACTGGTAATCAACCGAAGTAGCAGCAGCGCTTCGACGGCGTTCGGCACAACTACCCATTGACAACTTTTCCGCCAATGTCCCTGATCCAATCTATGCGCTGGTACGGTCCTTCGGACCCGGTCAGCCTGTCCGACATCCGCCAGGCCGGCGCCACCGACGTCGTGACGGCTCTGCACCATCTCGCCAACGGGGAGGTGTGGCCCCTGGCCGAGATTCGGCAGCGCCAGGCCGAAGTGGCCGCCGCGGGCCTGCGCTGGAGCGTGGTGGAAAGCGTACCGGTGCACGAGCAGATTAAAACCCGCTCCGGTGATTTTGCCCGCCACATCCACCACTACCAGCAGAGCCTGCGGAATCTGGCCGCCTGCGGCATCTTCACCGTCACCTACAACTTTATGCCGGTGCTGGACTGGACCCGCACCGACCTGGCTTACGAAGTCGCGGACGGCTCCCGCGCCCTGCGCTTCGAGCGGGATGCCTTCGTGGCCTTCGACGCGCTGCTGCTGCAGCGCCGCGGGGCGGCCCAGGACTACTCCGCCCCGGAACTGGCCCGGGCCCGGGCGCGCCTGGCCGGCCTGAGTGCCGCCGGGCAGCTGCAGCTGCAGCGCAACATCGTGGCCGGCCTGCCCGGCTCGGAGGAGAGCTTCACGCTGGCCCAGTTTCAGCAGGCCCTGGATGCCTACCAGGGTATCGACGCCGCGCGGCTGCGCCAGCACCTGATCCTGTTTTTGCAGGACGTGGTGCCCGTGGCCGAGGAAGCGGGCCTCCACTTGGCCCTGCACCCCGACGACCCGCCCTACCCCATTCTGGGCCTGCCCCGAGTGGTGAGCACCGCCGCCGACGTGCAGGCGCTGTTCGACGCGGTGCCGTCGCCCAGCAACGGGCTGTGCTTCTGCACCGGCTCGTTCGGCGTGCGCGCCGACAACGACCTGCCCGCCATGGTGCAGCAGTTTGCCGACCGGATTCACTTCATCCACCTGCGCAGCACCCAGCGCGACGAGGCCGGCAACTTCTACGAGGCCAACCACCTGGAGGGCGACGTGGACATGTACGCCGTGCTGCGCGAGCTGGTGCGGGCCATGCAGCGGCGCGGGGTCTCGCTGCCCATGCGCCCCGACCACGGCCACCAGATGCTCGACGACTTGCACAAGCACACCAACCCCGGCTACTCCGCCATCGGGCGCCTGCGCGGCTTGGCCGAGCTGCGCGGTCTGGAGCTGGGCATCACCCGCAGCCTGGGCGAGTAGTTGGGGCCCGAACCCGGGAGACTTACCCTGTCTGCAGTTGAGCTGCCATACTTTGAATCAGCAATAACTACTTGCAAGTCAGGGCACAAAAATCCGACACTACTGTTCAGGTGCTAAATTTTATATGGGCCAATTAAGTAGCAAGGTCGTAGATTCAAAAAGCCGCGCGCCTCTCTGGTTGAGGTTGGCGCGGCTTTTTGCTGACCTGACCGGGCATTCTGGGAAGGCTACCCTCCACGCCCCACCACCCCACCACCACTAACCCCGAAGCTATGATTTTACCCCTTGATGAGCTGGCCATTGACCTGCCGAAACCCAAAAACCCTTCCGCCAACGACGCGGCGGCCATTCAGGAGCTCCTGGGCGGCAAATTCGGGGAGATGAGCACGCTGATGAACTACACGTTCCAGTCGTTCAACTTCCGCGGCCGGGACCGGCTGCGCCCCTTTTACGCCCTTACTTCGGCCATTGCCGCCGAAGAATATTCGCACATTGAAGCCGTCAGCTATGCCATCAACCTGCTGCTGACCGGCGTGACTGAGCGCGGCACCGA
The DNA here is from genome assembly GCF_039539525.1 of Hymenobacter algoricola. Taxonomy (NCBI): domain Bacteria; kingdom Pseudomonadati; phylum Bacteroidota; class Cytophagia; order Cytophagales; family Hymenobacteraceae; genus Hymenobacter; species Hymenobacter algoricola. The sequence continues at coordinate 30,953 of NZ_BAABDH010000110.1, forward strand.
CCCCGTACCCGGGCCGCTGGCCGGCGCCGTCGATGCCCGCAACAGCTACCATTTCCTGGCCAGCGGCCAGGCGGCCCTGCCCCAGGACTCGATGGGCAACCCCTGGACCGGGCAGTACGTGAACAGTACGGGCAACCTGCGCCTGGACCTGCTCCACAACTTCTTTCTGGAGTGCGGGGCCCGGGCCAACAAGATCCGCGCCTACGAGATGGTGACGGACCCCTGCGCCCGGACCATGATCGGCTACCTGCTGGTGCGCGGCGGCCTGCACGTGTATGCCTACGCCAAAGCGCTGGAGGTAATTACGGGCGTCGACGTGAAGAAAATCATGCCCGTGCCCCCGCTCTCGAATGATAAGTTTCCCGAGGCCCGCAAGTTCATGGAACACGGCCTGCACCGGCAGCTCTACACATTCTCGCCCAACGCCTACCAGGAAGCGGGTCTGATCTGGAATGGGGAGCACCCCGAAGACGGCTCCCCGCTGGAAGTCATACAGGGTGCCATGAAGGGCGTGCCCTACCCCGTGCTCGAAGAGGAGCCCCAGCTCAGCTCGCCCGGTGAGGACGACTTCGACCCGCAGATGTTCAAGGAAATTGCCAAGAAGCTCGGCCTTACCGACGAGTGGAAGCAGCGCCACGGCTAAGCCGACCGTATTCATTTCCTGCCCATACAAAAGGCCTGCTTCGTGCGAAGCAGGCCTTTTGTATGGGCTTTCAGGGCCAGCCGGTTGGGGCCAGCCTAGCGCACCAGCTCAAACCAGCCCTTGTAGCGGGTGCCGTCCTGGAGCTGGCACAGGTAGTAGTAGAGGCCGGCGCTGGCACCTTCCCCGGCGTAGTCATTCTGGTAGTCGGCGGCGTGGTAGAGCTGCCGGCCCCACTGGTTGAAAATGGTCAGCTGGGTGTTGGGGTACCGCGCCAGGTTCTGAACCACGAAGGTATCGTTCTTGGCGTCGCCATTGGGGGTGATGACGTTGAAAAAGGCCAGGCAGGCGTCATCCGGGCGGATGCGCAGGGTGGTAGCGCAGGTGTTCAGAGTGGGGCCGGATGCCTGTAGCAGCGCGGTGGCACCTTTCACCACGTCTACCCGCACGGCGTTGGTGCCCTGCCCGCTGATGATGGTCCCGTTGGTTACCGACCATTGGTAAGCGCCCGGCGGCCCGTCGATGGCGTAGCTCAGCCCGAGGTTGTCGGCCAGGCAGTACAGGGCCCGGCCCGTAATCTGCGGCCCCGGCTTTACCAGCACCGGGTACGAGACGGAGTCGGTGGGGCAGCCGCTCGGCACCAGGCCCCGCACCGTGACGGTACCCGGCCCCCCGGCCAGCCAGATGATATGAGCCGTGCGGCCCGTGGCCGGCTCCAGCACGCTGCCGCCCCGCGCCGTCCAGCGGTACTGCGCGAAGTCGGGCCCCAGCGCGGTGTAGGTACCCGCACTCTGGGCGCACCGCACCGAGTCGCCCCGCAGGCCGGTGGGCGGCGCCTGCCGGGTGACGGTGATGCGAAACACCGTGGCCACGGACTTGCTGTTGCAGGCTTCATCGGCCACCGTCACTACCACGTCGTAAGGGGCCGGCCGGGCCAGGCCGCAGCTGGCTGTCAGCCGGAAGTTCCCGGTCACGGAACCCGTGCCTGCCACCAGCACGCTGCCGGGCGTGCCGCTGCTGCCGTTGCCGGGCTGCCCGTTTACCGTTGCCTCAATGGGGCCGGCCCCGTCGAGCAGCACGCTGCTCACGCTCAGCTTCAGGGGCTGCCCGTCCGCGTCAGTGGCCGTGATGCCAAAGTCCACCATCTGCCCTTCTTCCAGCACGAAGTCCTGGCGGGCGGTGGTGGCCGCGGTGAAGGCCGGCGGCTGGTTGGGGCCGCCCGAGCAGGTGCGCCCCACAATCTGAATGTCGCGGCGCATGGTTCCGAGCAGCACTTCCTGCCCGTTGATGGTACGGTACTCGCGCACGTCCACGGCCAGCAGAAACGTGCCTTCCAGCCGGCACACATAGCGGGCCAGCCCGCTGCGGGCATCTACGGCGGCAAACCCCGTGGCACCGAAAGGCTCCGTGGCGCTGAAGCCGGCCGCGTAGGTTACCGGCATCACCGACGGCACCACGCTGCGGTTGGGCGTGCCCAGGCTATAGCTGAGCCGGTCGCCGTCGGCATCGTAGGCATTGTTGACCACGAAGCTGGTGTCGCCGCGGCAGATGATGGCCAGGGCATTGGTGGAAAATACCGGCGAGGAATTCACCAGCATCGGCGGGGTAATGTCTGCCGACAGCGCCATGCTTTCGTTGTTGGAAAAGGCCAGGTTGGTGATGCCGGCATTGCGGTAGTTGGCCGCCATGGTGGCCAGGTAGCCTTCACTGACGGCCGGCAGCGCCACCGTGGTGATGTAGAGGGCCAGCGTCACGCGCGGCGCCTGCGACACGCAGCCGGGCAGCAGCGGCGGGGTAATTTCGGTGAAGTTGCGCCGGGGCACGCTGAGCTGCAGCAGCCCCACGCGGGAGGCCGCCTTGCTGTAGATGCTGAGGGTAATGTTTAGGCTGCCGTTGGGGTTAGAGGAATCCGGTTCCTTGTTGAAGTAGATGCGGGCCGTAATCTGGTAGCGAAACGGGGCCGTAGCCGAGCCTTTGGCATCCAGGTAGGTGTAGTTCAGCTCGCCGCCCACCAGGTGGGTGGCCTCCGCCGTCCGCCGCCCCCAGCCCAGCCCGACGAGCAGCAACAAAATCATCCGGAGTAGGGTAGCAGTCATCGATACAGGCGCTGGCAGGATACGGAGTGAACAGCCTAAGACAAGGTTTTGTGGGCGCACTGCCCGGCCCCGCGGCGGGCCTGACCGCCAAAGCCGCCCCGCCGCGTACAACCAAGCTGCCGCCAGTCAGTACACTGGGCAGGAGCCGCGGGAGCCGCCGGCTTCCTTCACCTTGTAATCTCGCGCCGCATGGCCTCCATCGTCACGCTTACCCTGAACCCTACCGTCGACAAGAGCACGACGGCCGACCAGATTGTCCCCGACCAGAAGCTGCGCTGCGCCGCCCCGAAGTTTGAGCCCGGCGGCGGCGGCATCAACGTGTCGCGGGCCCTGAAGCGGCTGGGGGCCGACTCGGTGGCCATATTCCCGGTGGGCGGACCCAGCGGCACGCTGCTGCGCGAGCTGCTCAGCCAGGAGCAGATCCAGCAGCACCCCGTCGAGACGGTAGGCCGCACCCGCGAAAACTTCATCGTGGTGGACGACTCCACCGGCAAGCAGTACCGCTTTGGCATGCCCGGCACGCCCTTGTCCGCCGCCGAGCAGCAGCTGCTGCTCGCGGCCCTGCAAAGCCTGCCCGCGCCCCCCGATTTTTTGGTCATCAGCGGCAGCCTGCCCCCCGGCGTGGCCCCCGACTTTCTGGTGGCCATCCTGCGCGCGGCCAAGGCCCGCGGCACGAAGGTGGTACTCGACACCTCGGGGCCGGCGCTGCAGCAGGGGGTGCAGGAAGGCGTATTCCTCATCAAGCCCAACGTGGGGGAGCTCAGCAAAATGACCGGCGAGGACGAGCTGGACGACGAAGCCGTGGCCGCCGCCGCCCAGACCCTGGTGCGCGAGGGCCGGGCCGAAATCGTGGTGGTGTCGTTGGGCGCCCAGGGCGCCTGCGTGGTCACCAAAGACGTGGTGGACCACATTCCGGCCCCCACCGTGAAGCGCCGCAGCACCGTAGGAGCCGGCGACAGTATGGTGGCCGGGCTGGTCTATGGCCTGGCCACCGGCTTGTCGGTGCGCGAAATGGCCCGCCTGGGCGTGGCCTGCGGCTCGGCCGCCACCATGAACCCGGGCACCGAGCTGTTCAAAAAGGCCGATGTGGACCGCCTCTACCACTGGCTGCGGCAGCTCATGCCGGCCGCGGCCGGCTAGCCTAGCGCACCAGCTCAAACCAGCCCTTGTAGCGGGTGCCGTCCGCCAGTTGGCCCAGGTAATAGTACCCCCCCCCCGCTGGCCCCTTCCCCGCCGTAGGTGTTCTGGTAGTCGGTACTCTGGCACAGCATCCGGCCCCAGTTCCGCCGGAGCATAAGGGCAGTTTTGGATAAGAACAAAGCCTCGTCCTCACTTCCTCTGCCCGCAGGCAACCGCTGCTAACCGGGCTGCTACTGGGCGCCCTGCTCGGTGGCAGCCCAAAGGATGCCCGGCGGCTCCCTGGCCATTGAAGAGCACGGCACCGCGGGCGACCAATATACGCGGCCCTCCACGGCGCGCAAGCCGCCGTACCGGCCCGCTTATGGCAGCCGGTTTACCAACTCCATGCCACTGGAGCAGTTGCGGCCCGGCGCACGGCGGCCTGGTCTGATATTAATTTTCTGCTACCAATTATTAGTTGTATAAGATTTGGGCGGTATTCCTGCCTGACCAGACGGCGCCCGCGCCCGGGCACCGGCCCACTGGTCGCGCTGACCCACTTCGGGGTGTTACCGTTCAAAGCGCAGTATGTTTTGCAGCAGCTTGTTTAAGTTTCTGGCAGGTAACCTCTCAGCTCCTGAGCGGTACTAAGGGCAGTCTTTTCTTTCCAACCAAAACCCTTACCCGTATGGATTCCTCCACTTCCAAATCCAACAGCCAGCTCGACGCCACCCTCCAAGCTCTCGGGGGCGGCCTGAGCGCCGCGGCCCCGGCCGCCGCGGGCAACATCGACAGCTGGATTTCGACGCTGAACGGCGCCGGCAGCCCGGCCCTGAGCGCCATTTCCGCGGAGCTCGAAAACCTGAAAACTGCCATCGGCAGCGGCGACGGTTCCCAGATCGGCCAGTCGCTGAAAACGCTGGGCGAGCATACCACCAAAGCCGCCGACAGCGCCACGCCCGATGCCCAGGCCCAGCTCCGTCAGCTTGGCCAAACCCTAAGCTCGGCGGCCACGTCGCTGCAGGGCTAAGCTTCTCCGGCCGTTTACCCGAAACGCGCTGCCTCAGATTCTGGGGCAGCGCGTTTTTGTGCGGTCCGCACTGCCCAACCTGGGTCCGGTGGCACCGGACGCAGTAATTACCGGCGCTTTGAAATCGTATTGCCGGTAATCTTGCGCTGCAGGCTCGATTTGAACCGGGCGTCGTCTACCGCGCTTTTCGCCTGGTGCTTGGTATCCCGCCCCTGCACCCGGGCCCGCCACATCCGCCACGAGGAAGGCTTCAGCTCCCGGCGCATGAGCTTAATGACGTCCGACTCGCGGAGGCCAAACTGCCGGAAGATGGCCTCAAAAGGCGTGCGGTCTTCCCAGGCCATTTCAATCACCCGGTCAATATCCGGGTCCGTTAGGGCAATGTCTTTCATGAGGTACAAAAACCACTGCCCGGTGTAGAAATGCGGCGGCAGTAGTAGCTTAACAGCGGAGCGGGGCTTGTGGCGGACGGGAGCCGCAATCCACCGGCACTTAGTAGGATTGCGCCACCCCGCCGGAGTAGAGGACAGTTTTGTATATTAGTTACCTCTTATCCTCTCCCTCAGCCCCATGAAACTGCTCCTAACAGGGCTGCTGTTGGGCGTCCTGCTCGGCGGCTGCCAGAAGTCTGACCCGGCCCCGCCGCCCAGCTCCCTGCGTCTGACCATCGACGGGCGCGCCGTGGTGTGCGACCGGGATATCCGGGCCTCCACCGCGCACAATCCGCAGTACCTGCACGCCTACGGCAACTGGGCCACCGGCTCGGTAGAGCTGGAAATGTTCCGCTTCGCCGATACTCTGGGCACGCGCTACCTCAGCTTCGACAACCGCCTCACCCTGCACTCCGACGGCGTCTATAGCTCTTACAGCGGCTACGGCGTTTCCGATACCGGGCGCATCGTCGTGCGGGCCGTCAGTCCCACGCATATCCGGGGCACCTTCACCGGCCGCGTCGTGGGTCCGTTCGGTCCGCCCCGGCTGATTACCAACGGGGAGTTTTCCATCAGCCGCCCCGAGTAGCCGCCAGGCAGGCACCCCAGCTGCTGCTAGCTGGAAATCCTGACCGCCGCCCTCCCCGCCTACCCCGGCACTCTGCTCGTGGTATCCCACGGCGAGGTTGGCCTGAAGCTGCTGCAGGTAGCGCGGCCCACTCGGCCAGGTTAGCCCCCAGGTAACCCGATAAAAAAAGAGACAGTATTTATCTGGATTTGCTTGCCCACTTTGAAAAACAAAGCACTTTTGAAATCACACAAAGCAGACCGCTCAGCCTTGAAAAATCCGCACTACTGTTTCCATGACCAGCCCCGAAAGGACCAAAAGCGGCAGGAGCCGGAAGCGCCAAATTCTGGCCGGCATGGCGGTGGTTCTCGCCGTGACTGCACTACTGGTCATTCCTAAGTGGAAGGCTGCCATCAACAACGGCGGGCAGATGCCCCGGGAACCATTCCGCATTGCAGGCAACCTCTACTATGTAGGCACCCGCGACGTAACGTCCTTTCTCCTCACCGGGCCTGCAGGCCACGTGCTGATTGATGGCGGCTACCCCGGCACGGCCCCGATGATCCTGCAAAACATTGCCACCCTCGGATTTCACATCACCGATGTAAAAATCCTGCTCAACTCCCACGGCCACTTTGACCATGCCGGTGGCCTGGCAGCGCTGCAGCAAGCCTCCGGGGCACAGCTGTGGGTGAGCACCGGGGATGCCGACATGGTTTCGTCGGGAGGAGCCAGTCCCCGGAATGTAGCCCCGCTGAACTGGCTGGTGTATATCGGCCTTATGAAATACCCGGTGCCCCGCGTGAACCACCAGTTCCGGGACGGCGCTCAGATCAGCCTGGGGCCTATCCACCTCACGGCGCACGTTACGGCCGGCCACACGCCGGGCTGCACCACCTGGGCATTTCCGGTTCAGGACGGCAACCGGGAGCTGCTGGCCGTCATCGTTGGGAGTCTGTCGCTGCCCATGCCTGCCTGCCTGTTTGATTGGAAATACGATGCGGCTCTGCGGCATGAGCTGGAGCGCAGTTTTGTAATGCTCCGGAGCCTTCCGGCCGACATCTACCTCTCGTCCCACGCGCGGCCCTTTAGCCTGAAACGCAAGTTTGAGGAACGCACCACGGCAAACGACCCAGTGGCCTCGTTTATTGATCGGACTGGGTATCTGGAGGATATTACGAAGGCAGAGGCCGCATTTCGCAAAGCCCTTAAGGAGCAGCAGCAGTAGCCGTTACCCTGCCAGAAGCCATGAGTATCTACCAGCAACAAAAGCGGTTTTCTTACCCATTTCAACCCCCAAAGACCAACTGTTATGGATCTCTCCAAAAGCATCCCTCGCCTTGCCCTGGCCACGGGGCTCCTGCTGCTCATTCCCTTGGTGGCAATGCAGTTCACCACTGCGGTAAACTGGACCCTGTCTGATTTTGTATTCGCCGGCATCCTGCTGTTCGGCGCAGGCCTCACGTTTGTGCTGATTGCCAGAACGGGCGACAATACCGCCTACAAGCTGGCCGTCGGCGTGGCGGTGGCGGCGGGGCTGCTGCTGGTGTGGGACAACCTCGCCGTGGGCTTCATTGGCAGCGAAGACAACCCGGCCAACCTGCTCTATGGCGGGGTGCTGGCCGTCGGCTTTGTCGGGGCCATCGGGGCCCGGCTCCGGCCGCTGGGCATGGCGAAGGCCCTGTTTGCCACGGCACTTACCCAGTTTTTCGTGCCCTTTGTGGCCATGCTGATCTGGCAGCCCGCGCTGAACCAAGGAGTGATGCTGGTAGTGGTGCTCAATACCGCCTTCGCCGGACTGTGGGTGGCCTCGGGGCTGCTGTTTCGCCGCGCCGCCCCCACCCGGCAGCTGGCCTAGCGGGGCCGCCCCCAAGCCGGCGCAAATTCCGACCTATGGTCACCAAAATCCCGATCCGTGGCCCCAACGCTTCGCGGCCTGGTCCGGACCATTCGCGGCCCGGACTCCGCTGTCCGCGGCCCCGTCTGAGCGGTTCGCGGCCCGGCCCCGGTCATTCGCGGCTCAGACTCCGCCGCCCGCGGCCCGGATTCAGCCGCTCGCGGCCCCGCCCCGCCGGTTCGCGGGCTGGAATCAGGGGCTCGCGCCCTGGATCCGACGGTTCGCGGCCCGGTCCCCCGTTTTCTTCCCGGCCCCCTGTCATAATCCCTCAAATTCCCCTATCCTTATACCTGAGTTCTTGCCCTATCCAGCCTATTGCTACGCCCGATTTCTCATCCTTAACCCCTGCCAGTATGCTTACCACCAAACAGGACAACCGCCTCACCGCGGCTGAAAACGTCGCCGCCGCCCTGGCCCTCGACCCCACCGCCTACGCCCAGGACAAAGCCCTGGGTCTCATCAGCCAGGAGCTGAACGCCCTGCTCAGCCAGCTGTTGCCCCTGCGCCAGCAGGGCCTGCGCACCGCCAGCCAGGGCTCCACCAAAACCAAGGGCCAGCGCCGCGAAACCCTCGCCACCGCCGCCGCCGAAATCGCCGGCGACCTGTACTCCTACGCCACCGACCAGCAGGACCGCACCCTGCAAACCAGCGCCGACTACAACTACTCCAGCCTCTTCAAGCTACGCCCCACCGCCCTCACCGACCTCGCCCGGCACATCTACGACGCGGCCGAGGAGCACAAAACGGCCCTGCTCGACTACGGCATCACCCCCGCCCGCCTCCAGGAGCTGCGCGACGCCCTCACCGCCTTCAGCGGTACTAAAAACGACCCGCGCCAGCAAATCACCGCCGGCAAAGCCGCCCGCATCGCCATCCGGGAGCAGTTCAACCAGCTCGCCACCCTCCTCCAGGACCGCCTCGACCGCAGCCTGCGCAAGTACGCCCGCGCCGCTCCCACCTTCTACCAGCAAGTCCTCGCCGCCAGAATCGTAGTGGATCGGCCGGGTGGGCATAAGGGTGGTGGGAAAACGCCACCGAAGCCCCAGTAACGCTGAGCTCTTCTGCGCCAAAAGAACGTCATGCTTCATCTGGCGTCCGCGAAGCCGAAGCATCTCTACCGCTTCGCCCACTCGCTAGTTCAGCCTCTCTACCGGAAAAGCCCGCGCCCTGACGTGGGCTTTTCAATGCTCCCGTAAATCCCTGGATTTCCTATCTTACATCACGTCTTTGCTACTCCCATGAAACTCGCCCTCGAACTGGAATTCCCCGACGACCAGGCCGCCAACGTGCTTCGCCTGCTCCAAAATACCCCCAACGTCACGGCGCGGGTTATTCCTCACCCTGCTTCTACAGTGCCGGGCGCGGTACCGGTCACATCGGAAGCCGAGTTGGAAAAGCTGTTTCAGCAGCTTGCCGGCTCCTGGCAGTCTGATGAGAATGGCGACGAGCTGAACCGCTGGCTCCGCGAAGACCGCCAGGATCAGCCCCGCGATATTGAGCTATGAGCCAGTTTCTGCTCGACACCAACATCTGCGTTCATCTCGCCAAAGATGAGTTTGGCTTGGTAGCCAAGCTTCGGCAGGTTGGTTATGCCAACTGCTTTCTTTCCGAAATAACCATTGCCGAGATGCTGTATGGGGTAGAGAATAGCGCCCCTACCCGGCAAGCAGCCAACCGCCAGTCGTTGTACCATCTGCAACAAGCCTTTGCCGGCCGCCTCCTTTCTATCGGCAGTTGCCTCGAAATCTACGCCCAGCAGAAAGCCTACCTCAAACGCCTCGGCCGCCTGCAAGGCGAGTTCGATATGCTCATCGGCAGCACCGCCCTGGCCCACGGCCTCACCCTCGTCACCCGCAACACCCGCCACTTCGCGGAGCTGCCAGGGATTCAGCTGGAGAACTGGATTGAGGATCCACGAGCAGCGGAACTACCAAGTGAGGGAGTTACTGTTCGTTGATGGCACTGCTGGCGCGAGTGCAGCGCAGCGTAACTCGTGACTGGCTTTTGCGGGAGGCTGCGCCCCCCACCGGCCGCTCCGATTACAAGGGAATAGTTCTTTTGTAGTTTGCCGCTCTGCGTTAGTGGAGGTACAACCTCCACTTCACATCTGGTCACGAACTACAGGCTCGCACCAATTGGAAGTATTTGACAACTCACGTATCTGCAAATACAATAATTCGGTCAGCTCGAATATTACCTACCCATAATATCATCTATATCATCTTCAATATTTCCAAGCGCCTCATTATCATCATAAACTCCTTCATAAAATATTCTATGCATTTTATCAACCATTTTAGAAAGCATTACATGATTATTTTTATCATTATATACATTATCCAATAAATCACTTTTTAAAACACACTGAACATATACCCTCATGAAGGGATTAACAAATGAATAGCTTTCAATTTTTTGATTATAAACAAGCACAGAACCTCTAATATCTTTTTGAAGCTCGTTCATCAACAATTCAATTGGCATCTCACCTAATTTTTTATCTTTATTCTTATACTCGAATTCTAGCTTTTTCAATATAGTCTTATAGGGAACTTCTTCACTCCTATATCTTGCTATAGTTGTTAAAATAATCTCAGGAAGATCTTCAACTCCATCATCTTTCTTTATAGCTTCCTCGTAATCTTGCTTTATGGAGTCCTCATTATCTTCTACGTACATCTCAAAAGCAGCATTCAAGGCAGTTTCATCCATACGAATAATATTATCCGAAGTCTCAAAAACACCTTTATGACTACAACAATTTAAGGACAGTTGATGACATATTGATGCCAAACCACTAGATGCTCTTACGATTGCACCTTTAACTGGGATATCGAATTTTATATTCAACTGACGTTCCCCGATTTCTATAATCTCATTTAACTCTTCTTCAGACATGAGAGGCACGCTTATTTGAGACAAACGCTGCTGCATTTCTTTATCATAATTAATCACTTCTCTTCCTGTGTTAACCGCACCTATCGCTATCAATTTTACGTTTCTGTATTCCATTGCAGAATCCATAAATACTTTCATAATCTGCGCCGCCTGTATTTTTTCATCGTGACTTATTTTATGAAAATCTTCTAAAACCCAACAACAATTTAATTCTCCATAAAATTTTATCAAAAATTGAGCAGTCAATAAAGGGGGAATTATTGGCTTAACACTTACACTTTCCGTTTTCTCAACCTCACCTGACAATTGAGCTTTTATTAATTTATATTCAGTCCCTATTTGCAATCCAACCTTTCTTTTTGCCACTTTATCAACCTTCTCTATATAGTACCTATCAAGTTCTGCAAAACCATGCATTAGGATACTGTCAAAAGACATTCCTACCATGCATCTTGTTATAACATATTTCTCATATATTTGATCGAGCTTATTGATCAACAATGTAGTTTTCCCAGACCCAGAATGCCCATAAATGATTATCTGTTTCCCAGGAGTCGATAATGCCTCAACAAGTTTATTATTAACACTTTGTCGCTCAATAAAAGTAGCACGCGCTGGCGTGGAAGGTGTAAAGACATCATACAGGTTAAAAATTTCTCTGCCTTTGCGAGTTCTCATGATTTGCTTAGTTATTTGTAGACCACAATATACTAGTATATCAATTTGCTTTGCTACAATTATTATTGTCGACTTTTTGTCACATCAAACAATTAAAAAAATATAAACAAACGCCAAAAAGTCCGAAGACCCATCCTCGCACCCCGTTTGCTGTCCTGCTCGTAGAACTTCCAGCGCGAAGTCTCACCTACGACGAAAGCCAGCCATGAACTTTAACAACTATACCATCAAGGCGCAGGAGGCCGTGCAGAAGGCCACCGAAATTGCCGGCGCGGGCCAGCAGCAGGCCATCGAAACGGGCCATTTGCTCAAGGGCCTGTTCCAGAGCGACGAGAGCGTCTTCTCGTTTCTGGCCAACAAGCTGGGCGCCAACCTCAACATCCTCACGCCCCGGCTCGATGCCCTGGTGGCCGGGTATCCCAAGGTCAGCGGCGGCTCACCCTACCTGTCCAACGAGGCCAACGCCGCGTTGCAGCGCGCCAGCAACTTCCTCAAGGAGTTCGAGGACGAGTACGTATCGGTGGAGCACCTGCTGCTGGGGCTGCTCGGCGGCAAGGACGCCGTGGGCACCCTGCTCAAGGACACCGGCTTCAACGAGAAAGACCTGAAAGCCGCCATCAAGGAGCTGCGCGGGGGCCGCAAAGTCACCAGCCAGAGCGCCGAAGACCAGTACCAGAGCCTGAACCGCTACTCCCGCAACCTCAACGAGCAGGTGCGCCTGGGCAAGATGGACCCCGTCATCGGCCGCGACGAGGAAATCCGCCGGGTATTGCAGATCCTGAGTCGGCGCACCAAGAACAACCCCGTCCTGCTCGGCGAGCCCGGCGTGGGCAAAACCGCCATCGTGGAGGGCCTGGCCCAGCGCATCGTGGCCGGCGACGTGCCCGAAAACCTCAAGGACAAGATCATCATGAGCCTCGACATGGGCCTGCTCATCGCCGGAGCCAAGTACAAGGGCGAGTTTGAGGAGCGCCTCAAGTCCGTCATTAAGGAAGTAACTGATTCCGATGGGCAGATCATCCTGTTTATCGACGAGATGCACACCCTGATCGGGGCCGGCGGCGGCGGTGAGGGCGCCATGGACGCGGCCAACCTGCTAAAGCCCGCCCTGGCCCGCGGCGAGCTGCACGCCATCGGCGCCACCACGCTCAAGGAATACCAGAAGTACATCGAGAAGGATAAGGCCCTGGAACGCCGCTTCCAGGCCGTGATGGTGGACGAGCCGACCCTGGAGGATGCCATCAGCATCATGCGCGGCATCAAGGAAAAGTACGAGCTGCACCACGGCGTGCGCATCACCGACGACGCCGTGATAGCCGCCGTGGAGCTGAGCAGCCGCTACATCACCGACCGTTTCCTGCCCGATAAGGCCATCGACCTGATGGACGAAGCCGCGGCCAAGCTGCGCATCGAGCTGAACTCCATGCCCGTGGAGCTCGACGAAATCCAGCGCCGCATCATGCAGCTCGAAATTGAGCGCGAAGCCATCCGCCGCGAGGAAAACTACGACCGCGAAAACGTGCTGACCAAGGACCTCAGCGAGCTGACCGCCCGGCGCGACACGCTCAAGGCCCAGTGGGAAAATGAGAAAGCCGTGCTCACCGGCATTCAGGAGCAGAAGGCGGCCATCGAGAAGTTCAAGCTCGAAGCCGAGCAGGCCGAGCGCCAGGGCGACTACGGCCGCGTAGCAGAATTGCGCTACGGCAAGATTCAGGAGGCCGAGGCCAGGCTGAAGCAGCTCCAGGACGAGGCCAACGCCAACGAGGCGGGCGGCACTATGTTGCAGGAAGTCGTGACCAGCGAGAGTATTGCCGAGGTAGTCGCCAAGTGGACCGGCATTCCGGTGAGCAAGATGCTGCAGTCGGACCGCGAGAAGCTGCTGAACCTGGAAGCAGAGCTGGGCAAGCGCGTGGCCGGGCAGACCGAGGCCATCGGCGCCATTTCGGACGCCGTGCGCCGCTCCCGGGCCGGATTACAGGACCCCAAGCGGCCGATAGGGTCGTTCATCTTCCTGGGCACGACCGGCGTGGGCAAAACCGAGCTGGCCAAGGCCCTGGCCGAGTACCTGTTCAACGACGAGAACAGCATGGTGCGCATCGACATGAGCGAGTATCAGGAGCGCCATGCCGTGTCGCGCCTGATCGGGGCGCCTCCCGGCTACGTGGGCTACGACGAGGGCGGGCAATTGACGGAGGCCGTGCGCCGCAAGCCCTACTCGGTGATTCTGCTCGACGAAATCGAGAAGGCCCACCCCGACGTGTTCAACATCCTGCTCCAGGTGCTCGACGACGGCCGCCTGACCGACAACAAGGGCCGGGTGGCGAACTTCAAGAACACCATCATCATCATGACCTCCAACACCGGGGCCGACCTGATTCAGAAGAACTTCAAGGAGCTCAACGAGTACAACCACGACGAGGTGGTAGACCGCACCCGCGAGGAGGTAATAGAGCGGCTGCGCCAGCACATGCGCCCCGAGTTCCTGAACCGCATCGACGAAATCGTGATGTTCCAGCCCCTCAAGCGCAAGGAAATCCGCAAAATCGTGGACATCCAGTTCCGGCAGATTCAGCAGCGCCTGCACGAGGCCGGCATCCGCCTCGAAGCCACCGGCGAGGTGCTCGACTTCCTCGGCGAGCAGGGCTTCGACCCGCAGTTCGGGGCCAGGCCGCTGAAGCGCGTCTTGCAGCGCCTGGTACTAAACGAGCTGTCGAAAGACATTCTCTCGGGCCGCGTGAGCAAGGACGCGGTGGTGGAAGCTGTGCTGGAAGACGGCGGCATCCGGTTCAACAACGTGGAAATCCCGGCCGTGGGGTAAGCCTTCCTTGCCCGGTCATTGCGAGCAGAGCGAAGCAATCTGTCCTCTGAAGGCTGATCAACTCCTTTCCACCAAAAAGCCCCGCTGACGTTGTGTCAGCGGGGCTTTTTGTTCAAGAGCCTTTAATAGCTGAAATACTTTGGTTTCAGTCGTTGCACAACGTAAGGCGGCAGGATTTTCGATTTTTCATACAGGACCACTACCTGCTCTTCTTTGGTTTTGCTGAAACGAGTCAACTTGCCAATCCCTATTCCGGCCGGGACTCCGCCAAATAGCCCGACCCCTACTAGTGTGCCCGCAGTTGTACTGCTGAATCCGTCAGCCGTGGCATTGCTGTTGGCCGCCACAGAGGTAATACGTAAAGCAAAGGCACTGCCAATAGCCGTCCATATCCACCCGCCGGTGCGATGCTTGCTAAAAATATGATGGATAGCCTGAACGGTATCAGCGCGTGAGGCGGTCAGAGCTGGGGTGGAAGACGCACTGGCGACAGCACTGGTACGTTGTTGCGCATCGGAGCTACTACTGGCACCTAGTACCAAGACAAGGAAGAGGATTTTTTTTAGCATAAGGAAGGCCTTTCAGCAAGGCAGGCCGTTGTGCAAGTAAATTGAGGTTGTAAACACGGTACTATTCGCAGCAAAGCTACTCAACAGTACAATCCCACTGGCGTTGGCTTGTTCCGTTTTTTCGCTGTTCAACCGTATCTGATGGGTCCAAGGCCTGCGCTACTCCACCTGCCGCCTCAATAGGCGCCCCCACCACTAGCGCGAGTTTAGCGGAGCGTAACTCGTGACCAGCCCATGATGTGGAGGCTGCGCCTCCACTGCCGCCACACGGCAAGCCGGAACCACGCCGCCCAATGATGCAGGCGCAAGTCGTTCCGTTGCGAGGCGCAGCCTCGCCCGATGATCCGGCACGAGTTACGCTGCGCTAAACTCGCGCCAGTACGCACCACCTACGCCGCTTGCGGTGGCAGCCGGGGCGCAGGGGCGGGGGTGGCAGTTAGCCCTTAGCGTTGGTTCATCGTATCTTAGATGGGCAAACGCCTAATGAAGCACGCTGCGATACTATGAAAAAGACCGAAGATATACCCGCCAAAGTGTTGCAAGCAGCTACGCGGCAAGCATCGTTGCGGGCCGTAAGCGAGAGCCGGGCGCTGGGCCTCACTGTGACGGTATACGAAAACGGCAAACTGGTGCGGATTCATGCCAACGGGCAGCGCGAAGTAGTGGTAGACCAGTACCAGAATCATAGCCGCAAGGCCTGATGATGACAACTGCTGCCACGCCCCGACTGCGCCTGTTTGCGGGCCCCAATGGCTCGGGCAAATCGGCACTGCTGGATGAATTGCGCGGGCAGTTCAATCTGGGCGTTTATGTGAATGCCGATGAGATTGAGAAGCAACTGGTCCGGCAGCGGTTTCTACACTTGTCCGATTACCAGTTGGCCGCAACGCAAGCCGATTTCGTAGCGTTTTTGGCGGGCGGGAAAACGGCCGTGGGAGCGCAAACTAGCCAGGAAATAGGGCTGCATGTTGCCGAAAATATCGTGGTCATGCAGCCGGAAGCGGCCGTAAATTCTTACGTGGCGGCCACGGTGGCCGACTTTCTACGGCATCAATTGCTGGCGGCCCGGCTTAGCTTCACGTTTGAGTCGGTCATGTCGCACCGGTCGAAGCTGGAGTTTTTGCAGCTGGCGGCCGCCAAGGGCTACCGCACTTACCTCTATTACATTGCTACGGAAACCCCGGCCGTAAATGTGGACCGGGTAAGCAACCGGGTGAGCAAAGGCGGGCACGGCGTTTCGACGGAGAAGATTGTGAGTCGATATGCGAAAAGCCTGGACCTATTGGTCGAAACCATGCAGCAGGTAAGCCGGGCGTATCTGTTCGATAATTCGGGCGCGTGCATCTGGTGGTTTGCCGAATACGAACCGGATAAATTGACGACGATTGGACAGGAGATACCAGAATGGTTTCGGCGAACTTGGATGGAAACCTGATGACACTGCCGCTACCCCCGCCGCGCCCAGTGGCGGCCGGGGCGCAGGTTGTACAAGAATAAGCAGGTTTTGAAAAATCCTTGTACAGAGCCACCTGGCAACTTGTACAAGAGTAAATCGATTTTCGAAAACACTGGTGCAAGATGCTGGCGGCCGAGTTGAGTCTACTTGGGGCTGTCCAGGAAGTCAACAGGCCGTCATGCTCTATCTGGCGTCCGCGAAGTCGAAGCATGACGCTCTGATTGATTCTGGCAACTTCCTAAACAGCCTCTACCCCTGCTCCACCTGCCGCCTCAGTAGGCACGCAACGACTCATAGAAGATGTAGGCGTTCAGCAGCATGAACAGAAACGACGGCAGCGACAGCCAGAAGCCATCCTTTATCTTGACTCGGACGCCAAAGCCCAGCAGCATCAATAGGGCCAGGCCGCCGGACGCCACCGACAGAATCAGCGGAACCCTCAGGCCTACCACCAGGCCCACGGCGCCAAGAATCTCCAGTACGGCAGTCAGCGGGCCGAATTTGGCCAGGCCGTAGCGCTTAAACTCGTCTTTGAGCTTTTGGGAAGTGAAGTAGCTGATTCCGTAGAACAGAAACGAGAGGGCCGAAAGCCCGATCAGGATAGTCGTCATTAAGCTTAGGCGGTAATCAGGCCCGCATGGGCGGCGGCGACGAACAGCGACAGCGCCAGCAGCAGCAGGGAAGGCACGTACTTGTGCCAGGGGTTTTTCACTTTGATATGGGCAGCCTGGGCGCACAGCATCAGAAAGGCCATCAGCAGGGCCGGAACCAGCACCAGGGCCGGAAACCAGATACCCGCCACCAACAGGGTTGCCAGCGCTATTTTGGCGGCTCCCACCAGGTTGCGAACCAGGTCCGGCAGCCCGTACTGCTTGAATTCCTTGACAATGTTATCGAACCGAAATACCCAGACGACAACTATCGAAAAAGCAATAACCAGCTGCGCAAGGACGACTCCTGTGTTCATGTAGGCGTGATGTTACACTGCTGAAAAAAACCAGAAGCCTACCCGTAGGCTCTTCGCCGGCAGGCCCGCTGACGCGTTTGGGCGCATGATCAGTCGGCCTTTCCCAAAAAAGCGGGCCGCTCATAAGTAGCTGGTAACCGCTGCGGGCAGCAACAAGTTTTGTGCAGCGCACACCCTCCGGTAGTGGCGCGAGACGAAAGGCTCCCCTTATAGTCGCTCAGCAGAACTTTACCGGGTCAGCACCAGTGGCTGCGCTACCGTGCCGGCAGCCCGACCCGGACCGTGTGGACAGTAAGTGAAGGAAACGTAATGCCGAGCAGACGGCGGCCTCTGGCGCGTCCTGGCAATCAGAATACGGCAGCCGTAGCAGCACGCGGCGTGAGGAAAGACGCGGTGGTAAAAGCCGTGCCCGCAGACGGCGGCAGCTGCTTCAAGAACGTGGAGCTGCCCGCCGTGGGGTTAGCCTTCCGCAGTAGCCCTAAAAGCCTCGCTGCCGTTGTGCCGGTGGGGCTTTTTTTGTGTAAACTTGGCTTGATCTGGTAAGCTCCTGATTCACCCGTTTTATACCTCCTCCATGGCTTCCGACGACGATATTCTACCCCAGGACGACAGCGCAGACGACGACAGGCTGCCCTTTACCACCTACCATCAGGAAGAGGCCGACCGGCTCCAGGCCGAAGCCGACACCGCCGCTGTCGTGGCAGCCGACGTACTGCAGAACGCCCGCTACGACGAGTTTTTCGCCCCGTATCAGCCCAAAGTACGCGAAGATTTTGCGCGCCACTACGTCATGACCCGGCAACGCTGGATGGATGTTGGCCAAGCCGATGAGGAGCAGCCCAACCGGCGGCTCACCATCCACACCAAAGAGGCCTACGTGGCCCTGTGGGCCATCCAGCAGAAAAAGCTGTTTGACCTGCAATGTCAGTGGCGGGCCGAAGAGGTAACCGACATACCCGGCGTCGTTATCACCAATGATTTCGACACGCTCAGCGCGGCCATCGAAAACAGCCCCGCGCTGTCCCCCATTACGGCCGAGGAATTTGCCCTGTACCTGGAATGGGTGCAGCAGGCCGACTACGCCCGCGACCTCAACGACCGGCACGATGGGCGCTTTGTCTGGCAGAATCACCGCTTCCTTCGGGAGGCCCTGGCCCCGGATGCGCCCCCGCTCCAAGCCCGTCCCGTGGCCACGCTCAAGGCTGTGTCCGACTGGTACCGGTTCCACAATGCGCGCACTGGTCACGACCGGCTGCTGTACCTACCGGACGTTCGGGGCACCAAGGAAGAGCGGTACTGGGACGCGTGGCGCGAAGGGCTGCGCGAGCAGGAAGCCATTGCCCAGGCCGCCGGTACCGCGCCCGATCCGCGCCCCAGCTACCTGCCGCCGGAAGAGCACCGCACCCTGGCCACCGAGTTTGCCGGCCGTTTTGAGCCGGCCCGTCTCAACCGCTGGCGCGAGGCCACCGAGCTGCTCCGCCCACCCATGTCGGAACAGGACCGCGAGCTGCAGATGATAACCCACTTCCTGCTCTCCACCTGGGAGCCGGTAGCCGTGGAGGGCAGCCCCGACTGGCGCGAAGCCACGCGGCAGGCCTACTACGCGTACTGCCACCGGCAGCTGCTGGAGCAGCTGCCGGTAGTCTACCAGGAGTATCTGCAGCGCCAAAGCTGGGGCATCGCCCAACCCGACCGGCTGGATTGGGACCTCAGCCATCACAACATGGCTCAGTATTACCGGGGTTGGCTGCTCGATGGCCGGGCGCGGCTGGGCGAGCCGGAGGATTTCGACTTTTGAGAACATAGCCGCCTGCTTGGCAGCAGCACGGACCCCGCTGCCTGGCAGGCCCGCGCACCCCGACTGACACGCTGCAGGGTAATTCCTGGAAAAAAAGGTGTCGTTCTAGGGCGCCCCGCTGCCGCACGACGCGTAGCTGGGTCAGGTGTCACCCCGCCGCTGCCGTCCAGGAGCTGGTTTCCATCCTTTCCTGCACTTCCTGCTCCATGAAAAAGCTACTGCCAACCCTGCTGCTCAGCGCTGGCCTGGGCCTCTCTGCCGCCCAAGCCCAAACGACGGGTAAAACTGCCGTAGTGCGGCTGTTTGAAACATCGGGCCGGTCGTTTATCAGCTATGGGGAAGCCAAAACCGAGCAGCTGCCCCTGGAGGGCACCACGAGCAAAAAGCAGCAGCAGCTCAACACCGAGCAGATCCAGCGCCTTGTCGACCGGTTGTACGCGGAAGGGTACCACTTGGTCAGCAGCTTCAGTGGAGGTGAGCCCACCGAGCCAGTCACCACCCTGGTGTTTCGCAAAGAGTAGACAGGCGGCCGCGCGCCGCGCGCCGGCCGGAATTGCGTTGACCCCGTTCCGGCCACCGCTCGTATAGCCTTGGATTTCAAATTTTTACTGCGCGCTGATATCCTTTACTGCTTTCCTGACTCCAACCAAACGGCACCACAGCACCCGCCATCCGGGCTTACTCCAACACCTTTGGCCAGGCTTTCGGCACCACGGCTAATGGCGACGGTTCCGCATTGTGAAGCAGTAAGACATCCACAGTTCTCGTAAAAAAGCTCTGGCCGGATTTGGCCAGGGCTTTTTTGGTGCAACGGGCTGGGCTTTAGAAGTGCTTCGCCTTCAACCGCCGCCGGATGGCTTTGGGCAGGGGCTTGCCTTGGTCGTAATCTTTAACAATGACGGCCTCTTTTGCCTTGGTAAACCGCGCCAGCTTGCCCACCCCGATACCATCGAGCAGCAGCCCGATTCCAACCCCGGTAGCAATGGCCCCGCCGCTGGGGCTGTTGTCGATGGTGATGGGGCCGCCCCCGGTGGAAACCGTGGTGCGGCTGGCGCTGGAGGCCACCACGCGAATGGCAAAGACCGTCCCTGCAACGGTGTAGATAACGCCTCCGGTGCGGCGTTTGGCAAACAGCCGGTGTAGGGCCGCGGCACTGTCGGCCTTAAGCGACGGTGCCACGCTGCCCGCCGGAGCCGCCACCGGGGCGGCGGCCGGCTGGGCCTGCGCACCCAGGCCAGTAGGGAGTAGCAGCAGGATGATCAAAAGGTATTTCTGCATCATGCAATCAGGAATAAAGGCAGAATATTCCCGCAAGCTACGCTTCCTGTTTCTCAGCATCAGCCGTCTTACTCGCGCTGCTGCCTAGCTTTGCCCCATGTCCGTTTTTCAGATCTACCTCCAGCTCGGCTTCTTCCACATCTTCAACCTGCGGGCCTACGACCACCTCGTGTTTCTGCTGGCGTTGTGCGCGCCCTACGTAGCCGCCGACTGGCGCCGGGTGCTGGCCCTGGTCACCAGCTTCACCGTGGGCCACTCCATCACGCTGGCGCTGGCCACGCTGGGGTTTGTCGACTACAGCCCCCAGCTCATTGAGGCGCTGATTCCGGTTACCATCCTGCTTACCTGCGCCCTGAACCTGGGCCAGGCGGGCCCGCCGCAACCAATGCCGCCGCGGCGGGCCCTGGTGCTGGCGCTGCCCAACCTGCTGGCGGCCTTGTTCGGGCTGATTCACGGCCTGGGCTTTTCCAGCTACCTGCGCGGGCTGCTGGGGCACCGGAGCCGGCCAATGGCGGAGTTGCTGGCCTTCAACGTGGGCGTGGAGCTGGGCCAGCTGCTGATTGTGGCCCTTATTCTGCTGCTGGGCCTGCTGGTGCTGCGCGGCCTGCGCGCCGCCCGCCGCGACTGGGTGCTGGTGGTGAGCGGGGCGGCCGGCGGCATTGCGGCAGTGTTGCTGCTGCAAAGCCTGAGGGCCTGAGCAGGCAGCACCAACCGGCGGGCAGCCGCCCCCCAGCCGGCGTGCCGGGTCCGTCAGAGCGTATCGGCAGCGGGGTCGTGAGAGGGCAGCTGCCGCTGAAAATGCAGCTGCAGAATGCTGTTTATCTTCTCCTGAGTCAGGGGCTTGCTCACCAGCCCGGCAATATTGAGCTCGTCGAGGCGGCCCAGGTCGCGGGCATCCATGGTGGTCGTGAGCATGATGATAACCGTGGCCGCATGCCGGGCCCGCGACGTCTGCTGGTAGGCCTCCAGAAACTGGATGCCGTTGAGACCGGGCATGTTCACGTCGAGCAGGATCAGGGCGGGCTCGGCGGGGCCGGCGGTGTTTTCCAGCAGCGCCAGGGCCTGGGTACCATTCTCGGCGATGAGCACCTGCTCGGTGACGTTCAGGCTCTTAAGCAGCAGCTCGTTCAGGAAGTTGTTGGTCGAGTCGTCGTCTACTAGCAGTACACTGGATAGCTTTTCCATAAGGCAGATTGAGCGGGATTACGTCAGCGGCGGACCCGGCATGGGCAGCAGGATGCTAAAGGTAGTGCCTACGTCCACCATACTCTGCACGGCGAGGGTGCCGCCGCCGTTTTCCACCATCTTCTTCACCATGTACAGGCCCACGCCCGAGCCCGGCACGTGGTGATGCAGGCGGCGGAAAAGGCGGAACAACTCCCCCTGCTGGGCCGGCGTCAGCCCCAGGCCATTGTCCTGTACTTCCAGCACAGCCTGTCCGGACGGGTGCCGCAGGCAGCGCAGCTGCACCAGGGGCGGCCGGTCGGGCGAGCAGTACTTCACGGCGTTGCTGAACAGGTTGTACAGAATGCTGCGCAGGTTTTTGGCCGAGAAATACAGCTCCGGACAGCTGCTCAGGTCGACGGTGAGGGTGGCGCCGGCGGCCGTCAGCTCGGGCAGGATGTCGAGGCGCACGCTCTCCACCAGCGCGGGCAGGTCGACGGCCTCCGCGGGCTGGTCGAGCAGCGCGTGCTGCAGCTGGGTTACGTCGGTGAGGTGGCCCAGCGTCTGCTGAAAGCGGCTCACGGCCCCCTGCATCATATCGAGCAGGCGCGGCACCAGGTCGGCCTGCAGCGCCGCCGGGGGCAGCTGCTGGCGCAGGGCCAGCAGCAGGCCCTCAATGTTGGTAATGGGCGACTTCAGGTCGTGCGAGGCCGAGTAGACGAAGGTATCCAGGTCGGCGTTGGTGCGGGTGAGGCGGGTATTGGCGTCGTTCAGCTCGGCGTTGGTGGACTGCATCTCCCCGTTGATGGCCGCCAGCTCCTCGTTGAGCGCCTGCACCTGCTGGCGGGCCAGCACCTGGTCGGTCACGTCGTAGACGAAGGCGGCCACGCCCACGATCCGGCCCTGCTCGCGGTAGGCCTGGTAGGCGAAGGTGACGTAGCGCGGGCTGCCGGGCTGGAGCTCCGCCAGCGGCATATCGATTACGGCCTGCGGCTCCCCGGTTTCGAAGACCAGGTCGAGCAGCCTGACCAGCCCGGCCATCTGCACGCGCGGATACACCTCGGCAATGGTATGCCCCCGCAACGGCCCCGTCCACTCCTCGGGCGGAAACACGTCGGCGAAGGCCGGGTTGAAGTAGTCGATGCGGTGGTCGGGCTCGCGCAGCAGCACGATGGACACCGGCGTCTGCTCGAAGATCTGGTAGAGCTCCTGCCGCTGCTGGGCCTGGCGCTGGGCCACGCTGAGCATGGCGCCCTGTAGTGTTTCGGCCTGGCGGCGCGATAGTACGGCTTCGGTAGTATCGAGGACGAAAGCCAGAATGCCCTGATTCTGACCCTGACCGTTCATGAGCGGCTGATAGACAAAATCTACGTAGCGCTGCTCGGGCTTGCCGGTGGTGCGGCCAAACAGCTCAATCGGCATATCGTGGCCCAAGAAGGGCTTACCGGTAATGTACACCTGGTCGAGCAGGTCGATAAAACCCTGTTCTATCACTTCAGGAAATACTTCGGCTACCGTTTTGCCCAGCACGGCGCGGTCGGCAGAAAGGGCCAGATAGCGGTCGTTGAAAAAGGTAAACCGGTGCTCGGGCCCGGTGAGGGTGGCCACGGCGGCGGGCACCTGGCCCAGAATCTGCTGCAGCAGGTGCTGCTGCACGCCCAGCTGCTCGCGCTGCTCCTGGGCTTGCAGCAGGGCGGCCTGAGTTTCGGCGGTGCGTTGCGCCACGCGGGCTTCCAGCTCGTCGTTGAGTTGCTGCACGCGCTGGCGGGCCAGCACCTGCTCCGTCACTTCCGTCGCTATCACCATTGCCCCGTAGATGCGGCCGTCGGCCTCGTGCATGGGCACGTACACGAAATCCCAGTACACGGTGTCGCGGCGGCCGTCACGGTCGTGCACGGCCGGCATGGCGTGCGCCACGTGCGGCTCGCCGGTAGCCATCACCTGGTCGAGCAGCTCTTCGTAGCCCATGCCGGCTGCTTCGGGCAGCGCCTCAAACAAGCCCTTGCCCATGAGCTGCTCCGCGGTACGGCCCCAGAGCCGGCACACCACGGGATTGGCCAGCTCAATGATGTAGGTTGGGCCCCGATAAACGGCAATGGCGGCCGGGGCCTGCTCAAACACCCGGGCCAGCTCCTGCCACTGCCGCTCGGCGGCGACGCGGGCAGTCTGCTCAGAGGCCTGGCTGTCGCGCAGGGCTTCTTCCACGGCCGGGCGCGAATGGTCGCTGGATTCGATGAAGCTCACCACCAGCTGCTCTTCGCAGCGCTGGGCCACCAGGGAGTAGTAGCCGTCGAGGCCGTCGTGCTGGTAGAGGTTCTGGCGGCGCTCTACCTGGCCCGAGCGAAAGGCCATGCGGTAGAAGCCGAAGACGCCGTGCTGGGCGGCGGTGGGAAACAGGGTCAGCAACGACTCGGTCGGGTACTGCGGCAGCCCGAGCAGCTGCTGGGCGGCAGGGTTGAGCCGCACCCAGGCAAAATCGATGATTTCTACCCCGTCGGCGGCGTAGAGCGGGCGGAGCAGCATCGTCCCGGCCAGGGACAGGTTCAGCAGCACTTCGGCCAGCCCGGCCGGGGGCAGCGCCTCCCCTGACGACGGAGGGAGAATAGAATCGGACATAGAGCGAACAGCAGAGGGCAGGAGTGCCGGAGGTCTAAAGATAACGGGCCGGGGGTATCCTCGCCCCTTTCCCGAAGATTGATTTGCCCGGAGTCGGTTCCCGGCGCTGCTTCTACGTCCGGGCGGCCCCCTCCAACACCCGGGCGCGGCCCTTTCGTTTCCGGATGCGCCGGATTCCTGCCCCGGCGAGAAGCTGCCCAGCCCGACGCGGGCCCTGGCACATGGTTTTGCCCGCTCCGGTGCAGCGGTAGGCTACACAATTGTGTCCCTGGTTTCGCGCTGGCTGGGGTTTGTGTAAATTGCCGTCTGCCTGCTTCGTTTTTACCTCACTTTCGATATGCTTAAAAGACTTCTCCTGGGCGCTGGCCTCGTGGGTCTGGCTGCCGCCCCGCTGCGGGCCCAGACGACCAACTCCGGCACCGACAAATTTGCCCAGCTCGGCACCACGCTGCCCACGCCCAACTCCTACCGCACCGCCTCCGGCGCCCCCGGCTCCGAGTACTGGCAGCAGCGCGCCGACTACAACATCCGCGTGAAGCTGGACGACGACAAGCAGGCCATTACCGGCGCCGAGGACATCACCTACACCAACCTCTCGCCCGACGTGCTGACTTACCTGTGGGTGCAGCTCGACCAGAACATCATGGACAAGGGCTCCATCACCACGGCCACCCAGGTTGGCCAGCTCCAGGAGCGCATGCCCTTCCAGGCGCTGGACTACCTGACCACCTCCGACTTCGACGGCGGCTTCAAGATTGAGTCGGTGAACGTGAAGGGCGGCAAGGCCCTGCCCTACGTGGTCAACCACACGATGATGCGCGTGGACCTGCCCACGCCGCTGCGGCCCAAGCAGGCCTTCACCTTCAGCATTGCCTGGCACTACAACATCAACGACCAGCTCAAAATCAATCAGCGCAGCGGCTACGAGTTTTTCCCCGACGACAAGAACTACCTCTACGAAATTGCCCAGTTCTACCCCCGCATGGCCGTGTACTCGGACTATCAGGGCTGGCAGCACAAGCAGTTTCTGGGCAACGGCGAGTTTGCCCTGCCCTTCGGCGACTACCGCGTGAGCATCACGGCCCCCGCCGACCATGTGGTGGGTGCCACCGGCACGCTGCAAAACCCCGACCAGGTGCTCACGGCCACCCAGCGCAAGCGCTACGCCCAGGCCGCCAATGCGGCCAAGCCGGTGCTCATCGTAACCCAGCAGGAAGCCGAGCAGGCCGAGAAAGGCCGGGCCAAGGGCACCAAAACCTGGACCTACGCCGCCAAGAACGTGCGTGACTTCGCCTGGGCTTCCTCCCGCAAGTTTATCTGGGATGCCATGGGCATCAAGCAGAGCGGCGTGCCGGTGATGTGCATGAGCTACTACCCCAAGGAAGGCAACCCGCTCTGGGGCCAGTACTCGACGGAAGTGGTGGCCCACACCATCAAGACCTACTCCAAGTTCACGATTCCCTACGCCTACCCCGTGGCCATTTCGGTGCACGGGCCCGTGGGCGGCATGGAATACCCGATGCTGTGCTTTAATGGTGGCCGCCCCGAGAAGGACGGCACCTACTCGGCCGACCGGAAATACGGGATGATTTCGGTGATTATCCACGAGGTGGGCCACAACTTCTTCCCCATGATCATCAACTCCGACGAGCGGCAGTGGAGCTGGATGGACGAAGGGCTGAACACCTTCGTGCAGTACCTCACCGAGCAGGAATGGGAGCGGGACTACCCCTCGCGCCGCGGCGAGCCGAAGAACATTGTCGACTACATGAAAACCGACAAGAGCCTGCAAACCCCGATTATGACCAACTCGGAGTCGGTGCTGCAGTTTGGGCCCAACGCCTACGCCAAGCCTGCTACGGGCCTGAACATGCTGCGCGAAACTATCCTGGGCCGTCAGCTTTTCGACCACGCCTTCAAAACCTACGCCCAGCGCTGGGCCTACAAGCACCCCGAGCCGGCCGACTTCTTCCGCACGATGGAAGACGCCTCGGGCACCGACCTCGACTGGTTCTGGCGCGGCTGGTTCTACACCACCGACCGCTCGGACCTAAGCATCGAGGGCGTGAAGTGGTACTCGGTCGACTCGAAAAACCCGGAAATCGAAAATGCCCGCAAGCGGGAAATGCTGAACGCCGAGCCCAAGAGCCTCTCCCAGCAGCGCAACCTGCAGGACATTCCCAAAACCCTGGTCGACGTGAAGCCCGACCTCAAGGACTTCTACAACACCTACGACCCCATTGCTACCACCGACGCCGACAAGGCCCGCTACCAGCAGTACGTGGCCAAGCTCACGCCCGCCCAGCAGCAGCGCCTGAAGGCCGGGCTGAACTTCTACGAAGTGGATCTGCGCAACGTGGGCGGCCTGGTGATGCCGGTAGTCGTGCAGATGACCTACCAGGACGGCAAGCAAGAAATCGTGAACGTGCCGGCCGAAATCTGGCGCAAGAACAACGAGCACGTCACCAAGGTGTTCATCACCGAAAAGCCCGTGGTGAGCTTCGTGCTGGACCCCTACCTGCAGACCGCCGACACGGACCTCTCCAACAACGCCTACCCGCAACGGGCCGCGCCCTCGCGCTTCGAGCTGTTTGAGCGCCAGCAGCAGCCCCAGCCCAACCCCATGCAGCAGCAAACCTCGCTGCAGCAAAAGGAGCAGAAGCCGGGCACCGGCGCCGGCGGCGGCACCAACTAGCGCCGTAAACCGCGCCGCAGAAAAAAGCGTCTGGCCCCGGCCGGGCGCTTTTTTGCTTGGTTTGCAACCCAAACCGCCGGCCGCCGCTCCTTTCCCTATCTACCCTATTTTTACTCAGCCAACCCCATGAAAAAGCCGTTCCTGATTCTGATTTCCGCCGCGCTGGCCTTCGGCAGCCAAAGCTGCAAGGATAAGCCGACCATTCCGGAATACCCGTGCGTCAACGGCAAGCTGCTGGGCACCACCTGCGACGGGCGGTACCTGATTCAGGTCGACACCGCTTCCCAGCACCAGATTGGGCTGGTGCTGAATTTTCAGGGTGACGCGGGCATTTCCTTGCCCGGCCCCGCGGCCCAGCTGCGGGTGTACAACAACGTAATCAGCACGGCTACGCCCCTACCCCCTGCCATGCGGCGCGGCCAGACGTTCTATTTCCAGTATAAATCCGTGCCGGCAACGTCGAGGCCCTGCACAGCTAACGTGGTGTATTACGAGGCGCCCCAGTTTGACCTAGTGGCCACTTCCGACGTTTCCTGTTCTTCGCTGTTGCCCGAATAACCGCGGCTTCAGCTTGGAGTTCTCGTTACAACGGGCGAAAAATCACGGTAAGCATCACCCCATCAGGTGACCATTTATTGGGCTGCACAAAAGAGGAGTAGAGGAGCTTGAACGAAGACGCCAACCCGCGCCAACCTGCCAGGCAGCAGCTAGTGTTGGGAAAGAGTCCTTTATTTGCTGGCGGTGCCAACCCGTAGCGATGCTCCGAGTCCCTGGTTATCTCCTTCATGCGTAGAATCCTTATTGCCTCGCTACTCTTCCTTTCTTTTGGCATCGCCACGCGGGGAGTGGCCCAACCGGGCCGGCGCCAAGCCGCGCAGGACTCGTTGACGGCGGAGTTGGAATCCTTGCGCAGCCAAGGCCATTTCAACGGGTTTGGGGTCGCCCTCGTGAACCGGCAAAGCGTGCTCTACCAGCAGGGCTTTGGCTTTGCTGACGCACAGGCCCAAAAAGTATACGGAATCCACACCGTACAAAGCATCGCGTCGGTGTCCAAGACGCTGGTAGGCCTGGCCCTGCTCAAGGCGCAGGAACTGGGCCTGCTTACCCTGGACGACCCCATTAACAAGTACTTGCCCTTCCCGGTCGTCAACCCGGCGTTCCCCGACGTGCCGATTACGCTCCGGCACCTGGCGACCCACACGTCCAGCATCCGCGACAACGACTTCTACCTGAGCAAAAACTATTCCCTCAAGCCCGACCAAAACCTCACGGGCCTGCCGCTGGCGTTTGAGGACGAGCAGACGCTTATTCCCGCGGATTCGGCGGTGACCCTGCCCGTGTTTCTGAAAAATGTGCTGACCCCGGCGGGCAAGTGGTACCAGTCGAAGGGGTTTCTCGCCCGCCGGCCCGGCGAGCTCTACGAGTATTCCAACGTGGGCGCGGCCCTGGCGGCGTACGTAGTGGAACGGGTCAGCAAGCAGCCCTTTCCGGACTTCACGGCCCGGTACCTTACCCGGCCGCTGCGCATGCGGGATTCGGGCTGGCACTTTGCCGACGTCGCCTTCTCCCGCTACGCACGGCCCTACAAGTCCCCCGCCGTGCCGCTGCCCTACTATTCGCTGACCACGTACCCTGACGGTGGCTTCCTTTCCTCCGTGGCCGACATGAGCCAGTACCTGCGCGAGCTGATTCGGGGCTACCAGGGCCAGGGCACCGTGCTGCGGCCGGCGAGCTACCGCGAATTGTTCCGGCCCCAGCTGGCGGCCGGCAACTTTGAAGAGCGCAACGAGCGCAACCCCTACAGCGAATCCTACAACGTGGGCGTTTTCATGGGGTTCGGCTACACCGGCTTCATCGGCCACACCGGTGGCGACCCCGGCGTGGTGGCGCTGCTGTTTTTTGACCCCAAATCCGGCATTGGTCGGCTCTTGCTGTTGAACACCAACCTGTCCACCAAGGCCGGCGAGGTGGCGATGTACAAAATCTGGAACACGCTGGAAAAGTACCAGCACCGGGTAGGTCGCTGACGGCCAAGCAGCCATGCTGCTGAACACTAAGCTAGAGCATACCGTAATTTTGCGCCCCCTGTAACGAGAACCCGCCTGCAGTACGTTGTGACGTTTTGGTTTGTGACGAATTAAAACGTCACAAACCAAAACGTCACAACACATAACAGCATCCCCGGAAAACGGCGGCTTTAACTACTCTTTCCAAGCCAGCACTATTTCCTAGCTTCGCCCCTCACCTACTTCCTTTCTTCCCCATGGGCCTCCTCGACGCACTGCTCGGCAACGCTTCCGCCAACGACATTCAGGAA
Organism: Hymenobacter algoricola; assembly: GCF_039539525.1. NCBI lineage: Bacteria > Pseudomonadati > Bacteroidota > Cytophagia > Cytophagales > Hymenobacteraceae > Hymenobacter > Hymenobacter algoricola. The sequence goes on from NZ_BAABDH010000110.1 coordinate 59,988, forward strand.
ACGCAAAACGACCTGGCCCGCCTGCTCGCCCCCGGCGAACAGGTGGCCAAGGCCTACGCCATTTTCCGCGACCAGATCATCTTCACCACCAAGCGCCTCGTGCTGGTCGACCGGCAGGGCGTGACGGGCACCAAGAAGGAAATCCTGAGCGTGCCCTACCGCAGCATCGAGCGGTTCAGCGTCGAAACCACCGGCCACTTCGACCTCGACGCGGAGCTCAAGATCTGGGTGCGCGGCCAGACTGAGCCCATCAGCAAAACCTTCCGCGACAACCAGAGCATCCTCGACATCGGCCGGGCCCTGGCCGAGTTTGCTTTGTGATTCCGGTCCTTACGAACAGAGTGCAGCCATTCGTCCTCTGAAGTGTATTGGGCACTGTCTGACCAGAAAGCCCCAGCGTTAGATGCAACGTGAAGTTGTGCTTCGCGAGGCGTCTGCACCGATTCACCAATCATCGTTCAATGCCTAGCTAAGGGTAACTGCGCTTTGCATTCAAAAAACCCTGACGCATATCAGCATCAGGGCTTTTGCATGCAAAGCGCAGTTACACTTCAGCGGACGGATTGCTTCGTCCTTCGTCCTCGCAATGACAGCTACCCCGCCGCCGGCGTCTGGATGGCGGGCGGCGTGGGGTTGTACTCCGGGGTGGCCGTTTGGTGCTCGGCGGCTTTTTTGCCCTGGTCGTCCTTCACGTCGCGGCGGCTGAAGGGACGGATGATGAGGCGCAGGGCCTGGTCGGAGCTGAAGTAGCTGAAGGCCCAGTCGATGAAGGCCACGACTTTGTTGCGGAAGCCCACCAGCGTCATCAGGTGCACAAACAGCCAGGTGAGCCAGCCGAAGAAGCCGTTGAAGTGCACGTCGCCGGGCAAATCGACCACGGCCTTGTTGCGGCTCACGATGGCCATGGAGCCCTTGTTGTTGTACTTGAAGGGCTCGGGCTGCTGCCCCAGCAGCAGGCGCTGCAGGTTTTTGGCCAGGTGGTCGGCCTGCTGCTGGGCCACGGGCGCCAGCATGGGCAGGCCCCGGGGCATCTCGTCGGTTACCATGTTGGCCACGTCGCCGATGGCAAACACGTTGGGAAAGCCCGGCACCTGGTTCCACGGGTTCACGCTGATGCGCTTGTTGCGGGCTACCACCTCGGCGGGCAGCCCCGGTACCTCGGCCCCGTTCACGCCGGCGGCCCAGATCAGGTTTTCGGTCGGGATAAAGTCGGTTTCGGAGTAGTAGGCCCGGCAGTTCTCAAACCGCGTGATGGCCGTGTTGAGCCGCACTTCCACGCCCAGCTCCTGCATGTAGCGCAGCGCGTCCTGCTGCGACTTCACCGACATAGGCCCCAGCAGCTCCTTGCCGGCTTCGACCAGAATGATCTGCATCTTGCCCAAATCCAGCTCGGGATAGTCCTTGGGCAGCACGTGCCGGCGCATCTCGGCCAGCGAGCCGCTGATTTCGACGCCCGTCGGGCCGCCGCCCACCACCACAATGTTCATCAAGGCCTGCTTCTCGGCGGGGTTTTCGGTGAGCAGGGCCTTTTCGAAGTTCTGGAAGATAAAGCTGCGCAGGTTCAGCGAGTTGGGGATGCTCTTGATCTGCATGGCATTCTTCTCCAGACTTTCGATGCCGAAAAAGTTGGTGAGCGAGCCGGTGGCCAGCACCAGGTGGTCGTAGCGGATTTCGCCCACGCTGGTGTGCACCATGTTGCGCGCCGTTTCCACCCGCTGCACATCGGCCATGCGGTAGAAGAAGTTCTTCTGGCCCGCGAAGATCTTGCGGATCGGGTAGGCAATGCTGTCGGCCTCCAGGGCCCCGGTAGCTACCTGGTAGAGCAGGGGCTGGAAGTTGTGGTAGTTGTTGCGGTCGATGACCACGACCTGCACCGGGGCGTCGCGCAGGGCCTTGGCCAGGCGCAGCCCGCCGAAGCCGCAGCCGATGATGACGACGCGCGGGTGCGCGGAAACCGGAAGATTCGTATCCATAGGAGTTCGGAGTAAGTCCGGGCAAGGTACCGGCTTTTCCGCCGACCCGGCCCCACTCCGGTATTTACCCCTAAAGCCCCGAGCTGGTTGCTGCCGGCGTCAGCCAAGGCAGGAAAAGCAAAAAGCCCGCGCCAGGCGGGCTTTTCGGCATCGCAGGAGCGCCCGACTAATAGTCGACGCCCTCTTTTTTCTTGAATTCCCCGCTTTTCACCTGGTTGATGAGCTGCAGCCAGCTGAAGGGGTTCAGCAGCGGGTTGTTGGTGTAGGGCGTGGGCGCGGTACCCATGCGCCGGTCCTGGTTGTACTGCTGGTTCTGCATGGTCTGGCGGTAGTTGCCCATGCTGGTCACCGGCAGGTTGTTGAACATGCGGCGCATCACGTTGGCATTCAGGTTTTCGGCTGCGGCCGAGCCCCGCTCGGTGGGCAGGCGCAAGGCCAGGAAGGCTTCCTTGAAGGCCTTTTCGGTGGCGTAAGGGAAGATGCGAACCTCGGGCAGCACCGTGGCGTCTTCCTTGAGCTGCACGATAACCGAGTAGCTCTGCCGCGGGTAGGCCTCGGGAATCACTACGGTCTGATTGCGGTAGCCCAGGGAGCGAATTACGATACTGTCGCCGGTGAGCACGGGCAGCGAGAAGTAGCCGTAGGCGTTGGTGGCGGTGCCGCGGCCGGCTTTGGGCACGAAGATGGTGGCCCCGGGTACGCCCAGCAGACTGTCGCCGGTGGCGATGATGCCGGTGAACTGCACCACGCGGCGCTGGCCCTGGGCGTGCACCTGCTGGGCGGGTGCCGCGCTCAGCAGCGCCAGAACGGCCAGCGTGAGCGTCAGCCAGAGCGTACGAAAACGAATAGGATCAGGCATACTGAGCATTACAGACTACAATAATACGGCACTTTGGGGGCTGAAGCCCCGGTTGGTGTAAATTTGTTCCGGTTCCCCGGTTTCCGGCCCCTTCCCGCCTTCCAGACAACAGATGCGCCTAAAACACTTCAACGTTGCATTTGGTCAGCAACTATTCAAAGCTTTCGGCGACGAGTCGCGGGTGCGGATTCTGCACCTGCTGTGGCGCAATCAGGAAATGTGCATTTCCGACCTGGAGCAGGTGCTCGACTTCACCCAAACCAAAACGTCGCGGCAGCTGCTGTACCTGAAAAATGCGGGCCTGGTCAGCTTCCGCCGCCTCGACAACTGGGCGTTCTACTTTTTAAAGGAGGAAGCCGCCGACTTGGTTCAGCAGCTGCTCAGCTTCATGGAAAAAGACTTCCAGCTCGTGCGCGACCAGCAGATTTATCAGACGCTGTGGTCGAACCGGGAGCTGGCAGCGTACAAGCTGCAAAACCGGCGCTGGACCGGCAAGCCGCTCTAAAAGTGGCCGGACCGGGATTTTCCCGGCCTGATTTTGTTTCCTGGTCCGGGCCTCACACCGGTGCCCCCTCGCCCTTATGCCGACTGCCTACCATATCTTCGTGTGCAACAACCAGAAAAGCGGCGTCGGCGACGACGTGGCCAAGGCCCTGAAAAATGCCCTCAAAAAGCAGGGGCTCAAAAACCTGGGGCTGGGCGGTGAAAAGCGCAAAAGCCGGGTGCAGACCTGCAACTGCCTGGACGCATGCAAGCGCTGCAAAAAAGGCCCGGGGGCGGCCCTGGTCATCTACCCCGAAGGCACGTTCTACGGCGCCGTGAAGCCCGCCGACGCGGCCGAGCTGGTGCAGGAACACATTGGGCACGGGCGCGCGGTAGCGCGGCTGCTGCTGCCGGAATAGTGCTTCGGGTAGTCTCCGGGTCCGCTTTTGCCCCGAAGTCAGTTTCTCCTAATTGTCCACGCCCAACCTCACCCCGTTGAAAACTTACCGCCACCTGTTCTTCGACCTCGACCATACGCTGTGGGACTTCGAGAAAAACGCCGACGAAACCCTGCGTCACCTCTTCGAGCACCATGCCCTGGGGCGCTACGGCACGTTCACGGTCGAGGAGTTTGTCGGCGTCTACAGCCGCATCAACCACGCCTTGTGGCGGCTCTACCAGAGCAACCGGATCAGCCAGCAGCAGCTGCGTGAGGTGCGGTTTGTGCGCACCCTGGCCAAGCTCGGCGTGCCCGAAGCCGAAGTGCCGGCCGGCATTTCGGAGCAGTTCACCCACATTCTGCCCCAGAAGTCGGCCGTGTTTCCCTTCACCCACGAAGTGCTGGATTACCTGCGGGATAAGTACACGCTCCACCTGATTACCAACGGCTTTCAGGATATCCAGCACATCAAGCTCAGCTCCTCCAACCTCACCGCCTACTTCCAGGAAGTCATTACCTCCGAGCACAGCGGCTTTCTGAAGCCCGACCGCCGCATGTTCGAGCATGCCCTGCACCGCACCGGCGCCAACGCGGACGAAAGCCTGATGATTGGCGACAACCTGGAGTGCGACGTGCTGGGGGCCTACAACGCCGGTATCGACCAGGTGTACTTCAACCCCGACCGGCGCCGCCACTTCGCCGACATCACCTACGAAATCGGCTGCCTGAGCGAGCTAAAGGCGTTTTTGTAGGCCTTGGGCAGCAGCAAGCGGGCCGGGGGTTATAGCATAAGCTCTTCCCAGCCCAACTCCTGCTCTGTGAGAGCTGACAGCAAAACCAATCCCACTCCCACCGCGCCATGCCGCAGGTCACCGGCCGGCAACCCACTGCCGGTCAGCAGCTGCGGCTGCATCAGCTGCTGGGTTTGGTTCAGCCAGAAGTGGTAGCCCTGCTGGTAGGCCGGGTGGCCACTGAGTTGGTACATCTTGCGATATAGCGTTGCCAATCCCGCTGCCCCCCGGTCAAACTGGGAACTGGTAATGTTCGTCGCTTGGCTGGTTGTGCGCAACAAGGTGTTAAGCCCGACCAGTTCAGCAATTTTAGCCAGTTCGGCATCCTGCAGGAGCTCATGGGCTTCGTACAACAGCCATACCTGGGTAAGGTCGCCATAACGCCAGCTTAGCTCAGTACTAAAGGTGGTTTCGCCGGTAGCTTCATCCAGCTGGTCCGGGAAAATGGAATACTCACCAGCCAAAAAATCGACCGTACGCCGCACGGCCAAAATGCGCTGAATACCGGCCCGGATATATTGGCGAAGACCAGGTACCTCAATCCCCTGCCGACACAGCCTCAGCAACAGAAGTAACTCACTGGCCCGCCCGCCGGCTAGGCCCAAGGGCCGGAGACCAGCAGTTGTGTACTCCAGAAACCTGGGCTGATTTAGCAGCCAATGCAGATATACTTCGGCCTGGTAGTTAGGCAGACGCTGGCTCAGGTAACGGACAGCCTCCCAAAACCGGGAATGACTGGACACGTTTTCGGGAAACAGCGCAGATCCATCAAACTGCTGAGTCCATTGACTACTCACCGTTTGGGTAGAACTTAGTTTCGACTGCAGCCATGCTACAACTGAAAGCTGATCCGCTTTAATTGCTGTTGGAGCAGGGCTGTACTCAACAAGGCTTCTATAAACTCTTTGAGCAGCAGCTAAGTACTGCTCCTGTCCCAAAGCGGTATAAGCGCTATAAAAATATACGCCATAGCCCAGTAAGCTGGCGGGCGGGTACACTTCCAATTCGGTGCTTGCCAGCAGCGTATCAACTTGCTGCCACGCGTGCCTAGCATTATCTTGCCAGGCAGGTAGTGGAACTGGCTTGGAAGGATAGCCTGGCTCAGATTGCCGAGGGGTATTGAAAACAGCCATTCTATTAACACTACACAAAATGTGCAGCTGTTTGAATCCAGTGATAGATAAGAGACTTGTTCCCGAATAAAGAGAAATGAAAAAAAGAACGTGATGCTGAGCTTGTCGAAGCATCTCTACCGCAATGGTAATTACTACTGCAACGAAGCGGTAGATATGCTTCGGCTGCGCTCAGCATGACGGCCCTTCGCAGCAATTGTGCGGCAGGCCGCACTTCTGGGAGCTTCTAAGCGTCAGGCTGCTAATCATTTTTTACCTATAGCGGTTTCGTGAACGGTATACCCACCGGTCGGACGGTTTTTTCCGCCGTCCGACCGGTCGCCTCAACCACGATACGTTCAACGAACCTCAACCCTACCGACAACCAGTCTGACGGCAGAAAAAGCCGTCGGACCGGAGCACCGGGCACCGGGCACATCGTTGGCGAAACCGCTATAGCACAAAAGCTAACAGCTAGAAACTCTGTACAATCGTGAGTATTGGGTGCGATGACTGGCCACTGCACCAGATGGTAGAGTCGTGTGTATCCTGGGTCGTATGCTTGCCCGCAGCCGACGTCTTGGTGAAACGGGTGATAACCGTTTTGTTCATCTTAAACTTGGCGGTAGAGTTAAAGTCTTTCATGAGTGCAGGTAGTAAGCGGTGGCAGAATGAAGAAAAGAAGAGCGACGGGGAAGCGGATGGTACGGTACTTCCTTCGACTTGAGTAAACATAGCAAGCTTTCCGCAAGGCTAGAACAATAAAGTACCAACACCCGGATTCGCTGGATCAACCCGGTTGACTCATCTGTTTCCCATGCTAGAGCTACAGCCTTTGCCTGTAGTGGCCGGTTACTCGTTAGTATTCTTTCTACTTTCGCCGCATGCGATTATATCTGGAAAACATGCGTCCCTTTCTGGTTCACTTTATAGCTTGGCTTGCATTTATTACTTATGAACTAGCATTGCTTCAGGCAATGGGGCTGCCTCTGTCCCTTGTTGAAACCGGCTTGAGCTTTTTAGCGAATGCGGGGCTATTTTATGTTAATGCCCTCTACTTCATGCCCAAGCTCTATGCCCGCCGGTATTACCTGACTTACTTCACTGTCGTCCTGGCCTTAATGGTCGGTTTCACCCTGATACGGTACGTGTTGAGCATGTATATTCTTCCCCCCTTGCTTGACGTACCGATGACACCTATCCGATCCTATAAAATTTTCTGGGGTCAAACCATCTACCGGGGCATGTACTTTCTACTGCCCAGCATCGGCTACTGGTTCGCCCGGAATGCCATCCGCCTGGAAAAGCAGAAACGTGAGCAGGAGCACGACCTGCGGGTAGCCGAAAGAAACCTGATGGAAGCCAACTTGGCGTTTCTGAAGAACCAGATCAATCCGCACTTCCTCTTCAACTCGCTCAACTTCCTCTACGCCCAGGTATACCCGTATTCCGAGGAAACCGCCAAGGGCATTCTGCTGCTGTCCGATATCATGCGCTACGCCCTGAAGGAAGATGACAACAACGGCAAGGTGATGCTGGAGAAGGAAGTCCAGCACCTGCACAACTACATTGCCATCAACCAACTGCGGTTTAATCAACGGCTCCAGATTCAGTTTGAGATTAGCGGCAGCCTGCAGTTCATGATGATTCTGCCCCTGGTGCTGATTACATTCGTCGAAAACTGCTTTAAGCACGGGGAGCTGTCGGATCCGCAGAACCCGCTGCTGATTCAGATAACCACGGTGAATAACCAGCTCACGTTTCGCACCCGCAACAAGAAGCGGGATGGCCCCAAGGAGAAATCAACGGGCATTGGGCTGGACAATACCCAGCGCCGGCTCGATATGGTATATCCGGAACGCTATGTTTTAACGGTAAATGATGAGCAGGATTACTATACTTGCACTCTCATTATAGAGCTGTAAAATCATGATTTCTTGCCTGATAGTAGATGATGAGCAGGGTGCCATTGACATCCTGCGGACGTTTATCGAAAAAACGCCCTTTCTGAGCCTGCAGGGCAGCACCACCAACCCCATTGAAGCTTTGAGTATGCTGCAGAATCAGCCGGTGGACCTGCTGTTTCTGGATATTCACATGCCCCAGCTGTCGGGTCTCGACTTCATGCGTCTGCTCAAGGGCAAAACCAAGGTAATTCTGACCACGGCCTACAACGAGTTTGCCGTCGAGGGCTTCGAGCTGGAGGCTCTCGACTACCTGCTGAAGCCCATTGCCTTCGAACGGTTTCTGAAAGCCGCCCAAAAGGCTCTCAACTCCACCATCGAGCCCTCCGCGCGCTGGCAGCCGGCCGAAAAGGAAGACGACTATATCTTTGTCAAGACCGAAACCAAGGGCAAGATGACCAAGATCAACTTCGCCGAAATCGTCTTTGTCGAAGGCATGAAAAACTACCTGTCCATCAATACCAGCGAAGACCGGATTGTCACGCTGCTCAACATGAAGGACCTGGAAGACCGGCTGCCATCCAAGCAGTTTATGCGGGTGCACAAGTCCTACATTGTGGCGCTAAATAAAATCAAGGCCCTGGATGGCAACCAGATTCTGTTCAAGGACATGAAGGCCTACGTACCGCTGGGCGAGACGTACCGCAGCGCATTTTTTGAGGCCCTGAACGAAAAAATGATGGGCGTCAAAAAATAAGCTACGCCTTCTTCAGCATGGCCAGCTGCGACTGGTAGTGCCGGGCGAGGAAATCATAGAGTACCAGCTCGTGCAGGCGGGCCTCGGCTGGCAGCACGCGGTTGAGCAGCATGTGCAGGTAGGAGCCCAGCAGCTGATCTTTCTCTACGTCCAGCTGCCCGGCTTGTTCAGCCTGTTCAATTTGCCGGGCCAGGGCTCTAAGCGGCGGGGCAACCGACGTCTTTTCCGCCTGGTCCAGCGCCTGCCGGACCGCGGGCCGCAGAGCCCGGTACTTGGCGTCCAGCTGCAGCTTCAGGCCTTTGTTGGCGTCCAGCCCGAATTCGCGGCCAAACGAGTCCTTGAGCCGGCGCAGCAGCGCTTCCTTTTCCTCCACCGAATAAGCAAAAGCCCTGAGCAGCTCGTCCATTGCGCCCAGGCCCCACAGCCAGCTCTCCGCCCCTTCCTCCTGCTCGGCCAGCATGTCGAGCACGGCGGTGCTCTGCTGGCAAAACAAGGCTTCGGCCACCCCGATGGTGGTGCAGCCGTAGCGTTCCAGCTCCCGGCGGTAGGTGTCGGTCTGCATTTTCCAGATGGCCCCGCTGGCAATTAGCGGCTGCAAGTAGGCGCTGACCAGCTCCACCACCTGCCCCAGGCAGCCCGGCCGGGGCAAATGGAACCGGACCCGCAGGTGGTTGTCGGGGTCGGCGTAGCGGATGAAAAACCAGCCGTCAATCAGCTGCTGCTCGTGCAGCTCCGCCAGCAGGGGCCGAATGGCCTCAGCCAGAATCCGGTCGGCCACCTTCTGCCCGCAGTACAGCTTATAGTACAGCCACTCGGAGCCGAGGGAGAAATCCCGCTGTGGGGCTTCTGCCGGCTTCTTTTTCATGGGCACGGGCTGGCCGGGGGAGGCATAGCAGGGGCCCTGCCGCTGCAATAAGGCAATAAACTGCTGGGCATACGGCCGGCCGGCGGCGTCGCGCACGGGGCTCTGGGCAGGCTCGACCAAAAACTCCCGGAGGCTGACGCTGGAGCGGTTACGAATAGTGTCCAGCCAGACGCGCACGAGCAGCGTATTCTCCGCATCGACGAGCAGGTGATTGTCGCCGTCGGCAAGCGTAAACAAGCGCGGCAGCTGCCACTGCTGGCGAAACTGCTGCAGCACCTGCTCTACCTCGGCCGCCGGGGCCGCCAGCAGGGCCTGCAGATCTTCGGGCCCAAACTGCCAGGACGCCGGTTCCAGCACCACCTTGCCGTAGGTGAGCCGGGGCAGAAACTTGGCGTACAGGGATATCGACTGCCAGCTAAAGCCCAGGTGGGGCTGCAAGCCCTGGGTTTGCAAATCGCACAAAAACTGGTAGACGGGCAGGGCCTCGCGGGAAAAGTTGTGAGCCGTGCTCAGGCGGGGAATGATGCGCTGGCCGGTTTTGCGCGAGCGGAGCACCAGCTGCCCGCCCCGCACGGCCAGCACCAGGTCCTGCACCTGCACCTGTCCTTCCTCCGGCTGTCCCGCCTGCGCCAGGTACGGTATTTCCAGGTTCCGAAAAGCCGGGCGCAACAGGATATTGCCGATGCGGCTGGCGGGCAGGTGGCAGATTTCGGCAAAGCCCACGGCCGGGTTCTGCTCCTGCTCCTGCCGGGCTACCTGCTCTATCAGGCGGGCAATGGCGGGGTCGGCGTGGGCGAAGCGCCCCAGCAGGTTGACGGCGCTGGAGCCGCCCACGCTTTCCAGCAGCACCCGCTCAGCATCGATGATGCGGAACATCACCGACAAGGAAGGCGGCAGGGGCTGATGCCCGGGCCGGAACCGGCTCAGCTCCTCCTTGGTGATGTCGAGGCTGTAGAGCCGACCACGCTCAGCCTGCCGCAGCTTCTGGTACAGGTACTGCTGCACTTCCGTCTGCCGCAGCTCCCGCGACTTTGTACCTCCACCCGCCACGGCCAGGTCGTGTACCAAAGGCGAATAGCTGCTCTTGCCATAGTCGGTGTAGGAAAGGCCGCTTTCATTGTCGAGGGCGGCCAGCAACGGCACTTCCTGGTCTTCGTAGCGGTCCTGGAAGCGGCGGCGAAAGTCTTCGAGGCGGGGATTCTGGTGAGCTGGCGTAAGCTGCATAAGCACCTCCAGCGCCTCGATCAGCTCATCCTGGAGGCCAGATGCCAGCGTCGAGCGGCCGGCCGTCAGCCCCTGAATTGCATCTGTTTGAAACAGCTTGCCCGCTTCCGGCGCTACTCCCAGCGGCGCCAGAGTGGCAACGATTTGCTCATAGTCTGCCGCCCGGTTGGCCCGGGTCTGATCCAGGGCCTGTAGCTGTTGCCCGGCCCGTCGGAGCACCTGAGCCAGCGAGGCCACGGCGGGGTCGGCGCCGGCTGTGGCTACCCGGTCCAGCACGGCCTGAATACGGTAAAAGAATTCCTCTCCCGTTACGGTCGGCTCCAGCTCATGCACCAGAAGCTGGTTTTGGATAAGCGCGTCAATAAACTCGGCTGCTTCGGCCGCGTCGGCTTCCTCGGCGCCGAGCAGGGCTACCAGGCTGGTATAGTCTTGCCCACCCTGCGCCGCCGCCAGCACCTGCAGCAGGTAGGGCGAGGCCTCCACCGCGCTGATCTGGTGCACGCGGCTGCCCCCGGCGTAGTGGTACTCTACGTAGCGAACTTCTTCCCCGGTATGGTAGAGACTGGTATTGGGCCAGTAGCGCAGCCGGGGCCGGATGCTCTCGTGGGCGGCCAGGTGCTTAGCCAGGGCACACAGATAGTGCATGTCGAGGCGGGTATGGCGGGCAGCCCGGGCGGGGTTCACTTCGATGTTGCTTTCCGGGCCCCAGTCTACCACGGCGCAGCCCGCAAACAGTCCGAACGGGGTGCAGCGGCTGGTGGAGCGCACGTGGTAGCGGGTAAGGGTAGCCTGCAGCTTCTCAATTTTGCGCGCATCGGTCAGCTCACCCCGCTGCCACTTGCGGCATTCCTCGTGCAGGGCCGGAGAAGCCAGATACACGGCTTCCATGAATCCGACCTGGTCCAGGCTGGCCCGGATGACGGCCTCGTCGAAATCAATCCGAAAGGGCTGCGTGGGCGTGCGCAGGATTAACTGGGGATGGAATTCGTAGAGGAGGTTCATAAGCGCAGATTACCGGCGGAAAAAGCTCTGCCCTGGGCACGGCCGCTACTGAAAAACGGTCGGGACAGAGCAGGCCAAATTTGCGCATAATCTGGACAACCCAAAGGTGTCCGGTCCGGATTCTAATGCCACGGGTCTGCGCAGACACAGGCACTCTTTAAACAGCGCTTGAATCTTGCCGGCCATCATCTTATCCGTGCCGTAGGCTTTCATGGCCGCTTCCGCCTCGGTCGAAAGACCGTGGAGACGCCTGTTTGGGGTTGCGTTCTGGAACGCGTTGTTCACCCACCAGAACGGGTTGTGCTCCCGAACACAGTGCTCAGAATGCCCTGGGCACTTCCGCTTTACCTATGACCGAGCTTCGTTTTTCGGCCGGGTATCCACGCGCGCTTCCACCACATATTGAATCGTACTCGGCACGGCGGGGAAAGGTCCAGCCCCGTCGCCGTCGTCTTAGTGGCGTCGGCACTGGTCGGGTACGTCGCCCAACTCGTGCTCAGGCCGTTATCATTGGGCGTATCCAGGGCAATGACGCGGGTGCTGGCGCTGATCCGGGTAGCATCGTCGGTGCCTACGGGCAGCAGAACGACTACTGTTCAGCAGCGGGTGAGTGGCTGTTTGCCCGTGGCGGGGCGGGAATAAGCAAAAAAACGCTCAGCCCACCGCCACTGTTCCCGACGGCCAAAGCGTGAAAAACACGGCTACTAGCACCCGCCACGTGGGCCACGACGCGGGCAAACGGCTTAAAGGACGCAAGCGTTTTTTTCTGGCGGACACCCACAATAACATCCTGGCCGGCTTCGTCGTGGCAGCTCATTGCCACGACGAAGCTACGGCCGCCCGTGTGTGGGACGCGCTGGCGGTCGGCAACGAACTACTGGACTGCTTATAGGTCGTGTTCGTGGATGGGAGCTTTGGCCGCCGCTGTCATCAGCATGTGACCAAGCGCAGCCTGCGGGCACGAGTGCCTACGGGAGTCGTCGCCGATAAAGGGCGATTTTTCGTCCACGCCAAGCGCTGGGTGGTGAAGCGCAGCACCGTCTGGGCAGGTAACAATCGTCGGCTGACCAAGCATTACAAACGCAAAACCTAACATGCCAACGCTTCGCTCTATCTGACCAACATCTGACGACTGACCAAGCTAACTTAAATAACTTCTTACAGATGCAACAGGTGCTCGAGCACGTGTTTATCAGTGGTGATAATCTGGGCTGTACCCTGACTCAACCCGGCTACGGGCAGCAGCGTACCGTGCGTGCTCCGATAGCCCTGGTCGAGGACCACGGTCACCGTGGCTTGGTTAGCCCCGGCGGGTTGGGCCGGTCGCACCACATGCCCCGTCAGTTGCCCAAATTTATTGCTTGGAAAGGCGTTTAGGCTGATGAGTACCCGCTGCCCCACGCGCACCCGCCGGCCCAGCGGGGCTGCCAGCGTAATGGTAGAGCGCCGGGCATGCGCCGTGGGCCGCAGCCGCAAGACCACTCGCCCACCAGGTGCGGCGGGTGCCTCCACAATCCCCGCTGTGGGCGCTGAGAGGGCCCGTTCCGCTTTGCCCTGGCGTACGATGGCCAGCAGTTGCCCTGCTTCCACAGTTTGCCCTGGCTGCACGCGCAGTGTGTAGTCGGTGGCGCCGGCAGGCAGCGCAATGGCGGTGAGCTGTGAGCCCGCGTACAGCGCCACCTGACCCGTAATGACGCGGGGGTAGCGCACAAACCCCGCAGCTCCCAGCAGCACCAGAATGCCGCCCAGCAGCAACAGGCTGCCCCAGCGTACCAGCCAGATAGGGGGCGCATCCAGAATGTTCTTGACTTCGGTACTCAGCGTGAGCACCGGCCGCACCGGCGGCGGCGGTAAGGTAGCAGGCATGGCTTCTCAGAAAAGGGAAGTAGAAGGAAAGGAAAGTACCCCGGAAGCGGGCAGGCGGCGTAAAATGCCACGGGCAGCTTAGTCGCCGAGCTCGAGCTGGTTTTTGACGAGGTGAAAGTAAGTGCCGCGCTGGTCAATGAGTTGGGCATGGTCACCCACTTCAACCACCTGACCTTTTTCGAGCACAATGATCTGATCGGCGTTGCGGACGGTACTCAGCCGGTGGGCGATGATGACGACCGTCTTTCTGTCGAAGAAGCGGGTCAGATTTTCGCTGATCAGGCGCTCATTGCGGGCGTCGAGGGCGCTGGTGGCCTCGTCGAAAAACAGGAACTCAGGGTTCTTGTACACGGCCCGCGCAATGAGGATGCGCTGCTTCTGGCCCGTGCTCAAGCCGCGCCCGTTCTGACCTATCTTGGTGTTGTAGCGTAGCGGCAGCGCATCAATATACTCCTCGATATTAGCTACTTGCACCGCGTGACGAATCCGTGCAGGGTCTATGTCGCCTTCGCCCACGGCGATGTTGTGGGTAATGGTGTCGTTGAAGATGTAGCCTTCCTGCATCACGGCGCCGCACTTGTCGCGCCAGCCTCGGTGGCTTAGCGTGGAGAGGGATTGACTGGCCACCGAGATGTCACCCTGGCTGGGGTCGTAGAAGCGGAGCAGCAGCTTGAGCAGGGTCGTTTTGCCGCTGCCGCTGGCTCCCACGATGGCCGTTACCTTCTGGTGCGGAATGGTGAGGCTAACGTTGGTGAGTGCCGGCGTGGTGCTGCTGTCGTAGCGGAACGTGAGGTTGCGGATGGCAATGTCGCCGGTCGGCACTGCCGGCACGGGCTCGGCCAGCACGGCCTGGGTTTCCTCGTCGGTCTTGGCGTGGATTTCATTGATGCGGCTGATGCTCAGGCGTGCATCCTGCCAGGACTTGATGAAGTCGACAATCTGCAAAATCGGCGAATTAAGCTGCCCGATGATGTAGGCAATGGAGAGCATCACCCCCAGCGTAATCTCCCCGCTGAGCACGAGCCGAGCGGCCAGAAACGAGATGAGAATGTTCTTCAGCTCGTTGATGAGCGAGGCGCCGCCACTCTGCATGTGGCTTATCTTCAGACCGCTGAGGTTGGTTTGAAACAGGCCCACCTGTAGCAGCTCCCACTGCCAGCGCTTTTTCTGCTCGGCGTTGTGGAGCTTGATTTCCTGCATGCCGTGGATGAGCTCCAGGTTTTTCTCCTGCTGCTGGGCCAGCTGGCTGAAGCGCTTGTAGTCGAGCTTGGCGCGCTTGGCCATAAAAACCATGATCCAGACGAAGTAGGCCACGCTGAATACCAGAAACACCAGGAAGATGAGCGGGCTGTACACGGCCAGCACCACCCCGAACACGAGCAGACTCACGAAGGAAAACACCGCGTTGAGCGTCCCCGAAGTCAGGAACAGCTCGACTCGCTGGTGGTCATTGATGCGCTGCAGGATGTCGCCGGTCATCTTCACGTCGAAGTAGCCCAGCGGCAGCTTCATTAGCTTGATGAAGAAGTCGGAAAGCAGGTTGATGTTGATACGGCTGCTCAGGTGCATCAGAATGTGGCCGCGCAGCAGCTCGGCGCTGGTTTTGCCCAGAAATAACAGCAGCTGGCCCATCAGCAGCAGGTTGATGAAGCCCAGGTTGTGCTGCTGAATACCGATATCGACCAGGCTCTGGGTGAGGAAGGGCACGAGCAGCTGCAGCAGGCTGCTGACGACGAGCCCCGTCACGAGCTGCACGAGCAGCAGCTTGTACTTGAGCAGGTATTTGGAGATGAAGTGCAGTCCCTCAGTCACCGAGCTGGCTTCTGATTCCAGCTCCTCAAAGGCGGGAGTAGTGCTCAGCGTGAGAACGATACCCTCTCCCTCGGCTACTGCCCAGCCCTTGACAAACTCTTCCTTGGTGTAGGTGAGCAGACCGTGGGCCGGGTCGGAAACAAAGATTTTGCCGCGCCGGATTTTGTAGACGATGACAAAGTGGTGCTGGTTCCAGTGGGCAATACAGGGCAGAGGCACCTCCTCAGCGAGGGCCTCGAAGCTGAGGCGGGCGCCCTGGGTGTCGAAGCCCACCTGGGTAGCCGCGTCGCTGATGCCTCGCAGGCTGGAGCCGGCGCGGGTGGTATTGGAAATCTTGCGCAGGTAGTCGAGCGAGAGCAGCTTGCCGTAGTACTTGCTGATGATGCGCAGGCAGGTGGGCCCGCAGTCCATCTCGTCGTATTGATGGTAGTGGGGAAAGGTCGCAAACATCGCACTTGGAATTAGATAGCGTAAAAACAACAGGCGGGCTTAGGCGAGCACCGCCCGGGGTTTGGCCCGGGCCAGCGCCGACTGGTAGTAGCGCGAGAGGAAGTCGTAGAGGACCAGCTCGTGCAGGCGCGGACTCACGGTGGTGATGCGGTTGAGCAGCATATGAATGTAGCTGCTGAGCAGGCTGTTGAGACCGGGGCGCAGTTCCTGGCGGACGTGGCGGGCCAGCAGATCATCGGCCAGGGGCTGAAGCTGGGCCGATTTATGGCGTAGCACGGCCAGCAGAGGCGCCATATCGTGCAGCAGGTCCCGGTCTCGGTCGAGCACCAGCTCAAGCTGGGCCTTGTTGCTGCGGTATTTGTAATCGAGCTGAAGCTTCAGGGGCTTGTCGAGCCCAAACTCGGCCCCGAAGGCCGTGCGCAGTTGCAGCAACAGGTCGGCCTTCTGGGGCAAGGTGTAGCGGAAGGTATCGAGCAGCTCGTCCACGGCGCGCAGGCCCCAGCTCCACTTCACGGTTTCGCGCTCATCGCCGCCGGTATGGTCGAGCAACGCCAGCAGGGCCTCACTGTCGTGGTAGAAGAACGTCTCGGCCTGCTCGATGGTGGCGTGGCCGTAGCGGTCCAGCTCGCGCTGGTAGGTGTCGAGCTGCTGCTGCCAGAGGTAGCCGGCGGCCTGAAAGGGCTGTAAGTAGCTATGCACAAGGCGCAGCACGTCGCCGAGTCGGGCCACGTCGGGCAGGTGCAGGCGCAGGCGCAGGTGAAAGTCCGGGTCGTTGTAGCGGATAAAAAACCATTTGTCGACCAGACCCAGGGCGCGCAGCTCCTCCGTCAGGGGCTTTACAGCTTCGAGCAGAATCTTATCGGCTGCCTTGAGCCCGCAATACACTTTGTAGTAAACCCACTCGGAGCCCGGGGCAAAGCTGGCCGTGACAGGCGCGGCCGCAGGCCTTACCGCGGCTACCGGTGCCATGGGCCGGGCCCGGTACGAGGGGCCCTGTTTGAGCAGCACGGCTACAAGCTGGTTGGCGAAAGGGGCGCCGTGCTCGTCCACCACCGGAGCCTGGGGTGTAATAAACTCCCGCAGCAGGAAGCTAGGCCGGTTCTTCACGGCTTCAAGCCAGATGTCGACCATCGACTCGCTGTCCAGGTCCACGAGCAGCTCATTGTCGCCGTCGGCCAGCACCAGGTGGCGGGGTAGCTGCCACTGGGCCCGAAACTGGGTTAGAGCCGCTGCGCGCGCCTCGCCGCGCAGGCCCAGCAAGGGCTTCACGTCGGACTGGGCAAAGCTCCAGCGGGCCAGGTGCAGAATGGCGTTTTGAAACGTGACCCGGGGCAAAAACTGGTGCTGAGCCTGCAGGTTGCCCCAGTTGAAGTACAACCCGCTCCGCTTGTCCTGCAGCTGCAAGTCGCACAGAAACTGGTAGACCGGCAGCGCGTTGTTTGAGTAGTTGTGGGCCGTGCTCAGGCGCGGAATAATCTCCTTGTTGAGCCGCTTGGAGCGCAGCACCAGCCGGCCTCCCTGCACTGAGAGGAAGAGGTCGTGCACGTCGAGCTGAAACTCGGGCGCCAGACTTGACTTGGCCAGGTACGGAATTTCGTAGGCCCGGAAAACGGGGTGCAGCAGGATGTTGCCAACCCGGCTTTCGGGCAGGTGAATAATCTCGGCATACACCACGTCGGGGTCCTGGGCCTGCTCGGTGCGGGCAATGTCGCCTACCAGGTCCAGAATACCGGCGTCGGCGTGGGCAAAGCGCCCGAGCAGGTTGGCTGCGCTGCTGCCGCCCACGCTCTCGATATACACGGTGGAAGCATCAACCACCCGAAACAGGATGGAGAGCGAGGGCGGCAGATCCTGCCAGTCCTCGGTGAAGTCGCTGAGCTCCGCGGCCGTTAGCTCCACGTTCAGGGTCTTGTCGGCGTAGGCCTTTTGCAGCTTACGGTTGAGAAACGCCTCGAGCTTGCCCCAGGCAAACTTCTGCTCACGCTCCTTGCCCGTAGGGTGGAGGTTGCCCACGAGCGGGGAGAGAGTGGAGCCGCTGCTTTCGAGGTAGCCCAGCCCGGTTTCGGTATCCATCACCTCGAGCAGGGGCATCTCGCGGTCCTCGTAGCGGGCCGTGAAGCGGGTTTTGAACGACTGCAGCTTCTCGCTGCTCTTCGGTACGGTCAGCTTGTTGAGCGCCGTGAGGGCGCCCTGCAGCTGCTCCTGGAAAGTGCTGGCCAAACCGGGCCCTTGCACGGCCTTCACCAGGTCGGTTTGGAAGAGCTTGCTTTCGTCGTAGGGCACGCCCAGCGAGTCGAGCACGGTCAGCAGCTCCTGATAGCGGGCCACATCGGGCTGGGGGTTGGCGTCGAGCTGGGCCAGCAGGCGGTCGGCCGTGCGCAGCGTGCCGATAATAGCGCTCAGCTCGGGGGTGTTTGCCTGGTTAAGCTCTTCGAGCACGGCCAGCAGCTGATACAAGAACTCGGGCCCCGTGATGGCCGGCTCCAGCTCATTGACGAGCAGCTGCGAGCCCACTACGGCGCCGAGAAACTCGTGCGCGTCGGCGGCCGTGATATCGTCGCTGATAAGCTGCTGGGCAAGCTGGTCGATGGTAGCGCCGCCGGCAGCGGTCGTCAGCAGGTCGGAGAGGTAGGGCGAGGCGGCTACCGAGCTGATTTGGTGCTTGCGCCGGCCGTTGTGGTAAAGGTACTCCACGTAGCGCAACTCCTCCCCGATGCGGTAGAGGCTGGTGTTGGGCACATAGCGCAGGCCCTGGCGCACGACGGGCAGCGTAGCCAGCTGCTGGGCCAGGGCACAAAGGAAGTGCATGTCGAGGCGGGTGTGGCGGCTGGTGCGGCGGCTGTCGAGCACGAGCGGGCCGGGCGCTGCGGAGCCCTCGTCGCCGGCGGCGGCGTGCCACTGGGTGAGGCCACAGCCCGAAAACAGCCCGAAGGGCGTACAGCGGCTGCTCATTCGGCGAAAGTACTTGCTCACCGAGCGGCCAAGCTTTTCCACTTCCTTGGGCGTGGTGAGCTGCCCGTCGCGGCACTTGATACACTCCTTGTACAGTACTGGCGAGGCCAGGTAAATAGCTTCCAGAAACGCTTCATCCTGCAAGAGGGCCGCAAGGGCTACGGTCCCGAGCTGGTCAGAAAAAGCGAAGCGGGGCGTTCTAACTACCAGGCGTTTATCGAATACGTAGGGCGTGTTCATACTAGGCGGGTAAGAGGGACAGAGAAAAAGGAAGGACCGGAGTAGCCGGTTTCTTATCTCAAAAGTATCCGGCACCCCAGGGCGATGAAAAAAAATTACACGAACCCTATTATTGCCTGTATCAACCCCCGCCCCGGGCTCTTAAAAGCCGGCCGGGCGGGGCTGTTTTCCCGCCCGCCTTGGCGTCAGGACAGGGCAAAGAACCGGTCCCAGTCCGAGGGCTCGTCGGGCGAGTCGGCCACGAAGTCGGCCAGCACCAGCCCGATGCCGCAGGCGCCGTCGAGCAGGCCGTAGGTGGTGGCGTAGATTCCGTCGCCCATGTTTTTCTGGTAGCCACCCGGGCCGTCGGGCCGGTTGCCCATGAGTAGGGTCTGGCCAATCCAGTACTCGTAGCTGGCCCGAAACTGGGGGTGCCCCGTAGCCTGGTGCCACTTCTTGTAGAGGTGAGCCAGGCCAGCGGCGCCGTGGCACATAGCCCCATCGACGATAAGGGCTTTCTGCGGGGTGTTTCGCTCCGTGCTGCGCAGGGCAATGGCCGTGGCCGTGGCCCGCAGCTCGTCGTCGTGCAGGGCCTCACTGGCCGCCAGCAGAACCAACGAAAGCATAGTGTCGCCGTAGCACCAGCCGTTGGGAATGTCGTAGGTGGTATCAAACAGATCCGTGTTGTCGCGCAGCTGTACGATAGACGGAAACTGCGACCGGGATGTCGGATCAGTGGATTTGTAGCGCTGCACCTGCTGCACAATGGCCCGGATGGTGGCCTCCACCCGCTCAGGCTGGGGGGCTACGGGCAGGTACTTCACCAAAAACATCAGGGCCGCGAGCTGCCCGTGGGCCATGCCGCAGTTGACGTACTGGCCGGGAGCGGGGACCAGCGTGGGCGCCAGCTGGCGCAGCATTTCCTCGCCTACCAGCACCAGCGTGTCGGTGACGGCCGGAGTGGCCAGCTGCCGGTGCAAAAAGTAAAAGGCCACTCCGAGGGCTCCGTGCAGGTAATCGAGGTTGGCCTGTGATGCCGTTTTGAGAAAGGACTGGTAGAGTGCCGTGTCGCACTGCGTCAGAAACTCTTCGGCCCCTTCGTCGAGGATGTTATGCTCCACCAGGTAGCTCAGCATGGAGGCCAGCCCGGCCAGGCCGTCGCAGTAGGAAGACGAGCCCAGGCCCGCGCTAATCTCATCCAGGAGCGAATCGAGGATGGTGGCGGCCTTCTGCCGGTAGCTCTCCTGGTCGTAGATTGTATAGAGCTTGTAGTAGAGCAGCGGCAAGCCTCCTTTGCCACACAGAAAGGAGCTGGTTGAGTGGTCGGCGTACGTGGCGAAAATGTCCTGCTCGAGTTGAGTCAGCTTGTTGGCAACTAGGGTCTTGGTGTCCATAAAATAACTGAGAAAGACGATGGGTGGCGGGGATACTACACCGCGCTAGCTTGCCCGACCAGGAGTGGTCGAACAAGCTAGCGGGATAGGGGTAGCTGGAGGAGACGGCAGCTGACAGGGCGGGGTTGGTCGCTAAGCAGGCTCGCTTACAAGGAGCATTTCTGGTGAGGATAGACCAACTATCCGCGGCGCTGTCGGGCTGCCGGCCCGGACCCAGCAAGGGGCGCTTGGAGGCTGAATTAGTTGGCTTCTTCTACCTGGTGGCTGCCGCTGTTGAGCGTGGTGCAGGCGCAGCAGGTGAAGTTGTTGTAGGAGCTCTGCGAAGAGCCGGTCTGGCCATCACCGCCGTGCACCTGGTCCAGATCGTCCGGGGTCAGGCTGGCTACTTTCTCTTTGTTGAAGGAGAGCTTGGTGGCGAAAACGTCTTGCTTTTTCATAAAAAATGAGAAAAAAGGTTGAAAAAAAGAAAAGAAAAAATGACTGTGAGCAGGCTATAGCAGTTTCGCGAACAGTGTAGCGGTTGCATTCGCTCCGGTCGGACGGCTTTTTCCGCCGTCGGACCGGTCGTTGTAGGCCCGATGTATTTATCGGCAGCCAGCGACGACCGGTCCGACGGCGAAAAGCCGTCAGACCGGGTACACCGTTCACGAAACCGCTATGTTTTATACAGCTTAGTTGGCCTCTTCTACATGCGGGTGGCTGCCGCTGTTGAGCGTGGTGCAGGCGCAGCAGGTGAAGTTGTTGTAGGAGCTCTCCCCGGTGGCACCGCCGCCGCCGTGTACCTGGCCCAGGTCATCGGGCGTGAGGCTGGCTACTTTCTCTTTGTTGAAGGAGAGCTTAGAGGCAAATGCGTCTTGCTTTTTCATAAAAAAAGGAAAAATGGGTTGGAAAAAATGAAGGAAAATAAAGAAGTGACGGAGGGGAAAAGCGGCTTAGTTGACCTCTTCTCCATGAATGGACACCGTAGTGCAGGCGCAGCAGGTGAAGTTGTGGTAGGAGCTGTGGAAAGTTTCGCCCTGACCGTTGCCGCCGTGCACCTGGCCCAGATCATCGGGGGTCAGACTAGCCACTTTCTCCTTGTCGAAGGAGAGCTTGGTGGCAAATGCATCTTGCTTTTTCATAAAAACGAGGAGTGCTAAGCCGCCGCTTAGTTGGCCTCTTCTACATGCGGGTGGCTGCCGCTGTTGAGCGTGGTGCAGGCGCAGCAGGTGAAGTTGTTGTAGGAGCTCTCCCCGGTGGCGCCACCGCCGCCGTGTACCTGGCCCAGGTCATCGGGGGTGAGGCTGGCTACTTTCTCCTTGTTGAAGGAGAGCTTAGAGGCAAATGCGTCTTGCTTTTTCATAAAAAATGAGAAAAAAGGTTGAAAAAAGAAAAGAAAAAAAGAATCAATAGAACTAAGCCACGGCTTAGTTGACCTACTCTACCACTATCTCGACGCGGATCGAGGTGCACAGGCAGCAGGTAAAGTTTTGCTGAGAGCTGTGCGAAGAACCACCGTGACCGTCGCCACCGTGCACCTGGTCCAGATCATCGGGGGTCAGGTTGGCTACTTTCTCCTTGTTGAAGGAGAGCTTAGAGGCAAATGCGTCTTGCTTTTTCATAAAAAATGGAAGAAAAGGAGTGAAAAAAAGAACTGGACAGGGCCAAGCAGAGGCTGAGCTGAAATTCTATAATACCTCTGCCAGCGTGTTGATAAACCCCCTGGTGGAGCACACGCAGCAGGTGAAATTGTAGTTGGAGCTGTTATCCGAAGAGAGGGCATTGCCGGTGCCGTGTACCTGGTCGAGGTCGTCGGGGGTGAGGCTGGCTACTTTCTCCTTGTTGCAGGAGAGTTTGGGGCAGATGAGCCATGCTTTTTTATAAAAAATTTTATAACTAAAAATATATTGTATATAATTATACCATTACTGTTATTTCTTCTTTAGGCTGGGTCATCATGGTGCAGATGCAGCAGGTGAAGTTGTGGTAGGAACTGTTGTAGGAGCCGCCCTGGCCGTCGCCGCCGTGCACCTGGTCGAGGTCGTCGGGGGTCAGGCTGGCTACTTTCTCCTTGTTGAAGGAGAGCTTAGAGGCAAATGCGTCTTGCTTTTTCATAAAAAATGAGAAAAAAGGGTTGAAAAAGAACCAGAAGTAGAAGTAGAATCGGCAGGGCTAGGTAGCTGCTTGGCTACGCTATTACACCGGGATATCGACGCCCGTGTGGAAGGAGCACAGGCAGCAGGTGAATCTGTGGTTGGAGCTGTTATCCGATGAGGCTTCGGTGTGACCACCGTACACCTGGTCCAGATCGTCGGGGGTCAGGCCGGCCACTTTCTCCTTGTTGAAGGGGAGCTTGGTAGCGAATACGTCTTGCTTTTTCATAAAAAATGGGGGAAAGGGTTAGAAAAAGGAATCAGAAGTAGAATCGGTAGGGCTAGGTAGCTGCTTGGCTACGCTATTCGCTCACCGGGATATCGATGCTCGTGTGGAAGGAACACAGGCAGCAGGTGAAGTTGTGGTTGGAGCTGTTACGCGATGAGGGTTCGGTGTTACCACCGTACACCTGGTCCAGATCGTCGGGGGTCAGGCTGGCTACTTTCTCCTTGTTGAAGGAGAGCTTAGAGGCAAATGCGTCTTGCTTTTTCATAAAAAAGAGGGGGAAGGGTTGGAAAAAGGAATCAGTAGGATCTGAAGGCGGCGCAGGCGGCTTCTTCTGCCAGAATACTGGGGCAGAAGCCGTGGGTGAAAGCGCCCGCAGAGCGGTGGTCTGAGGTGTTTGTCGGGCCGATACTATCGCCGCCGTGTACCTGGTACAGGTCGCCGGAATTGCGGCTGGCCACTTTCTGCTTGTTGAAGGAGAGCTTGATGGC
The DNA here is from genome assembly GCF_039539525.1 of Hymenobacter algoricola. Taxonomy (NCBI): domain Bacteria; kingdom Pseudomonadati; phylum Bacteroidota; class Cytophagia; order Cytophagales; family Hymenobacteraceae; genus Hymenobacter; species Hymenobacter algoricola. The sequence continues at coordinate 82,939 of NZ_BAABDH010000110.1, forward strand.
GAATGCCTCTTACTTTTTCATAAAAAACGGAACCGGTTAAAAAATGCAATAAGATTAGAATAGCATGGAAGTAAGAAGCGGGGCCTGACGGGCCGGGTCGTAATGAGTAAGCTAGGATAAGCCAGGAGCCAGGGGCAGCACGTCGTGCCGGCGGTGTTACAGGAGTTGGGGCCGACTTGGAAGCCCCCGACGAGGTATGGTCCAGGTCGTCGGGCGAGAGGCAGGTCACCCTAGCTGAATAGCAGCTTGTTGCTGGGCTGAGTCAGGTGCTTTTTCACAAGAAAAAGGCAGAGGAAGGAGGCGAGAGGGCAAGGCTTAGTTGAGCTCCAGGCGGCGCTGCTCGGCTTCGGTGCCCTGGCGGCGGGACTTGCTGGACTTCACGTTCTTGTTGCCAAACTTGTAGGTGAAGTTGAGGCGCACGAACTGGCTTTCGGCTTTGGTTATGTTGGTCGAGTTCACCCCGTAAGAGCTGACGTCGTAGCGGCTGTTCAGCGTGTTGAAGGCATCACTCACGTTGAGCGTCAGGTTGCCGGCCCCTTGCAGCACGCTCTTCGACACGCCCAGGCTGGTGGTGTAGTGCGACTTGAAGGCGTAGGCCCCGAAGCGCCACGGCAGGAAGTAGTTGGCGTAGAGCTCCAGCTTGAGGCCTTTGGCCAGCGTGATGCTGTTGTTGGTGACGAAGTAGGCGGTCGGCGTGGCGGCGTTCAGGCCGGCTTCGGCCGTCGAGTAGATCCGGGCGTAGCTGAGGGCAGCCGTGTTGTTGGTGCTCCACTTGTTGCTCAACAGCTGCTTGGAGTGCGACACCATCAGGTCGACCGATTCGCCGCGGCTTGCATTTTCGAAAGTGCTCAGTACGGCAGTGGCATCCTTGGGACGGTACACTTCGGTAAGCACATTTTGGTGCCGGCTGTAGTTGATGGAGGTCGAAAGCTCGCCGTGGTAGACGTGGGTGAAGGAGAAGTTGTCGGAGATTGAAGGCCGGATCGTGGGGTTGCCCTGGAAGTAGTAGTACTGACTCACGTAGGTTACGAAAGGGTTTACCACGTCAAGCTTGAACCGGTCGATGCGGCGTTGGTAGGCCAGGTTGAGCTGCTGCTTTTCGGATAGGGCGTAATCCAGCGACAGGCTCGGAAACAGGTTCAGGTAGTTGCGCTCCGTAACCTGGCCCGTGGTCAGCGACGTGCCGGTGGTATTGGTTTGCTCGGCCCGCAGCCCGGCCACGATGCTCACCTGTTCCACCTTCTTGCTCAGATTGGCATACAGCGCGTTGATATTTTCGCGGTACACAAAGTGGTTGGTCTTGCCCGGGTCCGTTTGCCAGCTGCTGCCGGCGGCCAGCTGCTCCCAGCGAATATCGTTGTCGGTGCGGGTGAAAGTCGTTTTGGCTCCCAGCTCCAGGGTGGAGCTTTCCAGGGGCCGGGTATAGTCCACGGCCACCGACTTGACTGAGTTGTCGGCCGGCGAGTTGTTGCGCAGGTAGCTGGGTGGAGCATAGGGCGTGCCGCTGTCATCCAGGAAGTTGGTGCCAATGTCGCCGTGCACGGCCCGGTTGTAGCCGAAGTAGTCGGCGCTCAGCCGCAGCTCGGTGCCGGGTTTACCGGCCGTGGAGCGGTAGTAGGCATTCACGCTGGGCATCAGAAAGCGCGTCTGTGCCGTTGACTGCACGGTGGAGAGTCGCGGCAGGCCCCCGGCCGGGCTAGCCAGGATGGAGGTAGTGCCGCCCACTCCGTCGCGCAGGTTGACCAGGGTCTTGACCAGCACGCCCACTGAGCTTGTTTTATTGAGGTCGTAGTCAAAGCCTAACTTGGCAGAGTGGCTCCGGCGTTCGTTTACCGTGTTGCTTTGCTCGTTTAGCTGGGCCTCGCTGCTGATGGAGCGCTGGCTCTGGGAGCGGATGAACTGCTTGTTGCGCAGGTAGTCGTAGCCGCCGTAGAGGTTGAGCTTGTTCTGGCGGTAGTTCAAGGACAGGCCGGTGTTGTAGCGGGCGTAGCGGCCCGCGCCGATGCCCTCGCTAAGGCTGCCGTTGGTGCCGAACCCGCGGTTTTTGGTGGTGGTAATATTGATGATGGATCCTCCCTGAGCATCATACTTGGCGGAGGGGTTGGTGAATACTTCCACCTTGTCGACCGTGTTGCTGGGCATGGCGGCCAGCATGGCTTTGAGGTCGGCGCCGCTTAGGTTTGTGTACTTGCCATCGAGCAGTACTGTGGCCTGCCGGCCCCGCACCGTGTAGCCGCCGCCCGATTCGAGCACCCCGGGGGCCCGGCTGAGCACCTCATCGGCAGTGCTGCCGGCTGCAATGGGACTGCTCGCTACATTGAGCACGATTTTGCCGGCCTGCTGCTCGATGAAGGGCTTGGTACCGACCACCGTCACTCCCTTCAGCAGCTTGCGCTCGGGGGCCAGTGCCACTACCAAGGCCGGACCGGCCGGAGCACCAGGCCCCGCTACCACGGGCTCGGTTAAGAAGTCTTTGTAGCCCAGATACTTTCCTGCCAGCGAGTACTGGCCAGCGGGCAGGCCCTCAAAGGTAAAGGCCCCCTTGTCGTTGGTCAGCGTGTTGAACAACACGTTGGAGCTACCGTAAGGCCGGACCAGCACAGTTACGTAGGGCAGAGCCTGGTGCGTCAGACTGTCGGTAATGGTGCCCGAGAGGCTGCTGGCAACCTGCGCGGTGGCGGTATGTCCGCTCAACTGAACGGCAGCTACCAGGAGCGTTAGGGTAAGTGGATATTTCATGATGGCAGCGGTTAGTTGGTGACGTAAATATGTCAGAGCAGATAGGCGAAAAATATTTTTTTACACCAATTCCCCTTTTGTCGGGACGAACCATAATCCTGCTCTAACCTTCAGCAAGACAGTATATTAAGCGATTTACGACGCTCTTCTTCCGACCTGATGACACAAACCTAGCGAGGGTGTTTGGGCGTCCCAAAACTGTTACACCAACCTCAGGTATCTAAGGACCAAAGGGAGTAAAAAGGGGGATGTGCCCCTGGTTCCGGGGCCGGCTGGCGCAGCGGATACGCCGCCCGTTAAGACGGCGAAGAAGGGGGAAGAAGCGGGTTTGGATCTGCAAGCAGACCGCAGGAACTTGCCTCCAATGGCAACGACAGGTAGGGATGAGGTTAGATGGCCCCATGGGGCGTTGGTCACAGCTGGAGCGCGCCCCACTATTCCCGGTACTGCAGCGGCCGCTCAGCGGTGCGGATCCAACTAACTTTATTGGCGAACTTGCGGCCCTCATCTTCCTTTCGCAGGTCGGCTGCTTCCCTTTGCGGCTAATCCGCTGTCCAAGCCGGTCATCTTCCTTATATGATTCACCTCCTGGGCATTTCCGGCAAGCGCGGCAGCGGCAAAGACACCGTGGCCCGCCTCATTCAGCAGCTGCAGCCCGAGCGCCACTGGCAGATCCTGTCCTTCGGCGACGCCATCAAGGCCGTATGCGCCACGCTGGCCGGCGAAGATGTGGCGCCCTACTACACCCAGACGGGCAAAACCGAGCTGCTGCCCGCCTTCGGCCGCACCCGGGGCGAGATGCTGCAGCAGGTGGGCGGCGCGCTGCGGGCCTGGAACTACGAAATCTGGGTGCAGGCCTTTTTCGCCCGGCTGCCCGCCAACACCTTCGTGATTGTGCCCGACGTGCGCTTTCCCAACGAGGCCCAGCCCATCCTGGACCGCGGCGGACTGATGCTGCGCGTGGAAGGCGACCCGCTAACCCAGCAGGGCGACGGTACCCGCGACGACGCGCACCCCAGCGAAACGGTGATGGACACCTACGACCAGTTCGCGGCCGTGCTGCACAATACCGGCTCCCGCGCCGAGCTGGAGCAGCAGGTGAAGCAGCTGCTGGCGGGGCTTGATTCGTGAAGGAGTCTCCCCGAGGCATAAAAAAAGCTCCCTGTTGTGACAGGGAGCCCTTCTTATGCCTGTGGAGGGTTGCCTAGTGGAGCACTTCCAGCCGTTTGTGGAAGCTCTGGCCATTGGCCGTGCAGGACAGCGTATACACGCCCGCCGGCAACTTCTCCGTATCGATGTGCATGCGGGTTGCCGCACTGTTGCCCTGGGCTACGATGCGCCCCAGGTTGTCGCGCAGGGTATAGACAATCGGCAGGGGCTGGCCGGGGAGCTCTTTTTTCAGCAGCGCTCTGGGGGCCACGATCAGCTCGAAGCCCGTATTGCTGGGATTAGGGAATATTTCCAGCTGGTCGCCGCTCCGGTACACTCCCGTGGGACCAGTGCCGCCGTACGGGCCATTCGGGTTATCATTATCGCAGGGTATGCGCAACATGGCATTGGGGTTGGCCGTGGTGTACTCGCGGTAGATAGTCGTCGACAAGCCACAGGTATTGTCCGTGACTATGCACGTCACGGTCACGGGTAGGTCGTACCCGTTCGGGGCAATAATTGAGCACCGGGGGGAATCTCCGGGACTACGGAAGCCGGGCGCCGAACTGGACCACCGGTAGGATACGGAGGGTTGCAGGTCGGGCCGGTCCACGCCGGCTTCAAAGTACATCGTGATTCCTGAGCAGACCAAGTCCGTTGCGGGCTGCTTTTTAAAGTCCGCCCGCGGTCCGCCCACCCAGATCTGCCGGGTCAGGGTACGAGGACCGGAGAAGCAGCCATCCGCATTGTAGTAGCTGGCCTTAACGGTGGCGACTCCACTGTAGCCGGCCCCGGACGTCACATTATACGTGGCAGAGTTGACGGCAGCGCCCGTAGCGGCCCACTCGGGCACTATCGACCAGTTCACCGAGGCATTCGTCTGGACCGCAAAGGCCATCGTCGAGTTTTCGCACAGCTGGGTATTCGCGCTGCTGACCTTCTGGTTCTTTATGTCTTCGGTGATCCCGGCCTCGAAGGCAAACCATTGGAACAGCGTGGCCACGGCCCGGATGCTGAAGTTGAAGTTGACGTTGGCAATCTGAGCCGTATTAATGCTGTTGGGTGAGGTCCAGCCGAAGGAGTTATAGATGCTGGTAATGTAGGAATTCGACCCCTGCGACAAATTGGTATCTCCGTTTTTAAAATACTGTAGCCCCCCGGCGCTATAAGCTCCCATATCGCTCGGATTGACCCCGCTCGGAAAGAAGTCAGCCAGCTGATTGACGGTATAGAACAGATACTTCGCCCGGTCTCTGCTACTGCTCAGGCAGTAGATATCGGATAACAGTCCCCCTTGCTGGGCAGCCGTAGCCGCCGACCAGGCGTTGGCGTTGTAGTATCCTCCCGGATCATTCTCGCACTCATTTAAGTCATTGTTGTAGTAATACGTGTTGCCCATGTCGTTTTCGTAATGGTCGGGCAGGTTCAGCGGGCAGGGATGCAAATGGGAATGGGAATGGGCCGGCACACTCATGTCGCCGAGCAGGTGGGCTACGCGGCCCAGCAGTTGGAGTGCCACGGGCTGCCCAAAGCCCGGATTAAACTGGGGCTGGTGGTAGTAGTTGCTGCGCCCGCTGCCATCCGGGTTGCTGATGCCTTCCAGGAAGTAGTTCCCCTTGTAGAGTTCGGGCAACGACGTGTAGGTGATAATGTAGTTGCGCAGGTAGCCCACCCCGGGCATTATGTAAGGAATGGTAACATCATGCATCCCGTTGCGGTCCTGGCAAAACAAGTAAACCCGGGCTTTTTCCCAGGCATTAGGAGCCATTGAGGAGCCATTGGCATTCAGCGGTACCGACTCGTAGTTTTCATCGGCCCGGTCAGCGTCCCAGAAGTGCGTGATGGACGGAGTCAGCGTATTGAGGCCCAGCGTATAGCCATACACCGGGTCTTCGACGTCCTCCCGCCAGGCCCCAACACCGATTGGGTAGCTGGTATTGAACGGCTGAGCATCGTTGCCCCTGCCGTGAAAGCCGAACCCAATGGCATTGCGCAAGGTTGGGATGGCGCCAATCTGCTGCTCCAGATACAGGTAGGCTTCCTTGACCATGTGCTGATGCACCCATTCCTTGTGGGCGGAAGCTGGCAATTGCGCCAGCCATAGGCTCATAAACAAGCCGACAGATAACAGTTTTTTCATGGGATGCAGCAAATGGAAGGTGGAAAAGAGTAGAAAGTCCGGAGTTGGCGGAAGGGCGCCGGTACTGCGTTGCCCGCGCCAGTCAGCAAGGCGCTACCCCAGCTTCCGATTGTCGAAAGTGCCTGATCCGCTTCGCCTTCCCGCTTTCGTTACACCAACTCCGGGTTGGGGAGGACCAACGCCCACTTGCGGGTTGTTCTGACCAACACGGCAGGGGCCGGCTGAATCAAGAGCCGGCGCACTACCGTTTGCCAGGTCCCCGCAAGCCGGCGGCTTTTAAAGCCGCCGGCGCTTACCTTTGCCTCGCTCCCTCCCCAAAAACCAAAAACCAAAAACGAAAAACCACCCCATGGCTAACGGCTTTTTCAACGTTCCGACCCCGATCAACGAGCCCGTGAAGGGCTACGCGCCCAACTCGCCCGAGCGGGTGGAGCTGCTCAAGACCCTGAAGGAGTTCAAGCAGCAGGAGCGCGACATCCCAATGCACATCGGCGGCCAGGAAGTGCGCACCGGCAAAACCAAGAACATCACCCCGCCCCACGACCATAAGTTCGTGCTGGGCCAGTTCCACGAAGGCGACAAAACCCACGTCAGCCAAGCTATTGATGCCGCCCTGGCCGCCCGCCCGCTCTGGGCCGAAATGCCCTGGGAGCACCGCGCCGCCATTTTCCTGAAAGCCGCCGACCTGCTGGCCGGCCCCTACCGCGCCCGCATCAACGCAGCCACCATGCTGGCCCAGAGCAAGAACTGCTTCCAGGCCGAAATCGACGCGGCCTGCGAGCTGATCGACTTTTTCCGGTTCAACGTGCACTTCATGCAGCAGATCTACCAGCAGCAGCCCGAGAGCCTGCCCGGGATGTGGAACCGCATGGAGCACCGCCCCCTCGAAGGCTTCGTGTTTGCCCTCACGCCCTTCAACTTCACCTCCATTGCCGCCAACCTGCCCGCCTCGGTGGCCATGATGGGCAACGTGGTGGTGTGGAAGCCCGCCAACACCCAGATCTACTCGGCCCAGGTGCTGATGGAGCTCTTCAAGGAAGCCGGCGTGCCCGACGGCGTTATCAACCTGGTGTATGTCGACGGCCCCACCGCCGGCGACGTTATTTTCAAGCACCGCGACTTTGCCGGCATCCACTTCACCGGCTCCACGGGCGTGTTCCAGAACATCTGGAAGACCATCGGCCAGAACATTGCCTCCTACAAGAGCTACCCGCGCATCGTGGGCGAAACCGGCGGCAAGGACTTTATCCTGGCTCACCCCTCGGCCCACGCCAAGGCCGTGGCCGTAGGCATGAGCCGGGGCGCGTTTGAGTACCAGGGCCAGAAGTGCTCGGCGGCTTCGCGGGTGTACCTGCCCTCGAACCTGGCCGACGAAATCCTGGGCTACGTGAAGGAAGACCTGGCCTCGTTCAAGATGGGCGACGTGGAGGACTTCTCGAACTTCATCAACGCCGTGATTAGCGAAGCGTCCTTCGATAAGCTGGCCAAGTACATCGACGGCGCCAAGGCTGACCCGAACGCCGAGATTGTGGCCGGCGGCGGCTACGACAAGTCCAAGGGCTACTTCATCGAGCCCACGGTTATCGTGACCAAGGACCCGAAGTACGTGACCATGTGCGAGGAGCTGTTCGGCCCCGTGCTCACGGTGCACATCTACGACGCCGATAAGTTTGAGGAAACCCTGGAACTGGTCGACTCCACTTCGCCCTATGCCCTGACCGGCGCCATCTTCGCCCAGGACCGCTACGCCATCGACCTGGCCTCGAAGAAGCTGATCCACGCGGCCGGCAACTTCTACATCAACGACAAGCCCACCGGCGCGGTAGTCGGCCAGCAGCCCTTCGGCGGCGCCCGCGCCTCCGGCACCAACGACAAGGCCGGCTCGATGCTGAACCTGCTGCGCTGGGTGTCGCCGCGCGCCATCAAGGAAACCTTCGTGCCGGTTACCGACTACCGCTACCCGTTCCTGGGCGCGGCTCCGGCCGAAGATCTGAACCGGGACAAGGGGCTGTAAGCCATAGTTGAGGTTTTAAGCACTAAAAAGGCCGCTCCGGAATTCCGGAGCGGCCTTTTTAGTGCTTAAAACCTCATATAAAGAACGTCATGCTGAGTGCAGCAAAGCGGAGCCGAAGCATCTCTACCGCAGCGGTACTTCAATCAACCCAACGAAGCGGCAAAGATGCTTTGGCAAGCGGACGCCAGATCAAGCATGACGTTCTGCTTTCGTTTCGTGCTTTTCCCAACAACGACGCCACGCGAGATTCCTCGGCAGGCCCGGAATGACTTTCTCACTTCCCCTTGCTCTCAAACGTATCCTTGACCCGGATATCCGTGGACGAGCTGCCCATGAGGACCTCGAACTGGCCCGGCTCCACCACGAAGTTCATGTTGCTGTCGAGCAGGGCCAGGTCGTCGGGGCGCAGGGTGAAGCGCACGGTTTTTTTCTCACCGGGCCGCAAGGGCACCCGCTCGAAGCCGCGCAGCTGGCTGTCGTAGGTGACCACGCTGCTGAGCTTGTCGCGCAGGTAGAGCTGCACTACTTCGTCGCCGGCTACCGGGCCAGTGTTGGCCACGTCCACGGCCACCTCGATCAGGCCCTGGGGCGCGGCTTCCCTGGGCGTTATCTGCAGATTGGAGTAGGCGAAGGTAGTGTAGCTCAGGCCGTGGCCGAAGGAGTACAAAGCGCCATTCACGCTGGTATTGCCGGCGCCGTTGGGGCCGGAGGTGGGCTGGCCGGCGTGGGAGCCGGGCTTGAAGGGGAAGTTGAGCTCCAGCTGGCCGGTGGTTTTGGGGAAGGTCATAGGGAGCTTGCCGCCGGGGTTGTAGTCGCCAAACAGCGCTTCGGCCACCGCCCGGCCGCCGGTGGGCCCCGGAAACCAGGCTTCCAGAATGGCCGGCACGCTGCGGTCGGCGAAGTTGATGGTGAGCGGCTGTCCGTTGATGAGCACCAGCACCAGAGGCTTGCCCGTGGCCTGCAACGCTTCCAGCAGCTGCTGCTGCCGCCCCGGCAGCTCCAATGACGTGCGCGAGAGGCTCTCCCCTACCGTCTTGTCGTCCTCGCCCAGCACCGCCACAATGACGTCGGCTTGCTGGGCCTGGGCTACGGCCCGGGCAATGCCGGCCTGCTCGGCGGCCGTCAGCGGCGAAGGCACCAGCTCGGTATCGGGCCAGCCGGCGTGCACCACGTCGCAGCCTTTCTCATACTGCACTTGCAGGCCCGGCCCGGCGTAGGCCCGCAGCCCCGCCAGCACCGACGTGACCGGGTTGTTGGGGGGGCCGTAGCGGCTGATGGCATGGCTGGTAGCATCGGCCAGCGGCCCCACTACCAGGATATTTTTCAGCTTCTCCTTCTGCAGCGGCAGCATCTGCTTCTCGTTTTTGAGCAGCACCAGCGACTCCCGGTTGAGCTGCAGGGCCAGGGCTTCGGCGGCGGCGGTGTGCACCAGCTTGTCGGCCTGCCCGGGGTCGGCCACGTAGGGCTGGTCAAACAGGCCGAGGCGGAACTTCACGCTCAGCACTTCCCGCACCCGCGCGTCGAGCGTGGCCGGCGAAACCCGGCCGCCGCGTACCAGCTCCCGCACGTTGGTAATGTAGGCGGCGGGGCTGTAGAAGTTGGTCCACACGTTCAGGCCGGCTTCCATGGCCATCCGGGTGGCGTCGGGGAAGTCGGTGGCCACGTGGTGCTTCTCGAACAGGAACTCCACGGCCCGGCTGTCGGACACCACGTAGCCGTCGAAGCCGAACTGCTGGCGCAGTAGCTCGGTCAGGAAGTAGCGGCTGCCACTGATGGGCTGGCCGTCCCAGTCGTTGTAGCTGCTCATTACGCCCAGCGGGTGGGCTTCCTGAATCACGCGCCGAAACGGGTAGAGGTATACTTGGTGCATTTCGCGGGGCGCCACATGCGGGTCGGTGCGGGCGTTGCCGTCGCGGCCGCCCTTGGGCACGCTGTACACGGCGAAGTGCTTGAGCGTGGACGCCACACCCTGGCTCTGCACGCCCAGGGTCATCTGCTTGCCCAGCTCGGCAATCAGGAACGGGTCCTCACCGTAGCACTCCACCACCCGGCCCCAGCGCGGGTCCCGGGCCGGGTCGAGGATGGGCACGTACACGTTGGTATAGCCCAGGGCTTTGGCTTCGCGGCCCACGGTTTCGCCGGCCTGGCGCACGAGGCCTTTGTTCCAAGTGCTGCCGATGCCGATGGGCGCGGGCAGCGGCGTGGCCCGGTCGTGGCAGAGGCCGTGGATACCTTCGTTGGTGAAGTCGACGGGAATGCCCAGCCGGGTTTCCTCCACAAACCAGTGCTGGATGGTGTTAATGGCCTTGGCGTGTTTGCTGAACGGGTAGGAGAACTGACTCTGGGCCTTGGGCGTATTGCGCAGGCTGTTGAGCTCCTCATCGATGTTGGCAATGCCGTCCTTCCAGATTTCGGTTTTCCAGCCCGCCGTCGGCAGCTCGTCCTTCAGCACCCGCCCGTAGCCGTAGAGCGTAGCCAGCTGGCACGACTTCTCCTCCAGCGTCATCTGGCCCAGCAAATCATCCAGGCGCTGGTCGAGCGGGCGGGCGGGGTCTTCGTAAGTGTCGCGGCGGCCGTTCTTGTTGAAGTCCACCCAGCCCTTGTGGTAGAGGCTTTTCTGGGCGTGCAGCGGAGTGGCACTCAGGCAGAGCAGCGCCAGCAGGATTATGTTTCGGGTCATCGGCAAAGCGGGCGGGAAATGGCGGAACGAGCCGTGAAAGTGTCGCCTTTTGCCGGGCAATACCCCCCGGCCCGGCGCCTTTATTTGCGCAAACGTTTACACCGGTTTGTTTAGAACTTCTCCGGGAAGTTTGGCCGGGAAGGCGTTTGCGGGCCCTTGCGGGCATAACCTTTGTTCCCAACCCCACAGGCGCTACCTTTGCCCTCCAATGCCCGTTTATCCGGGCCTTTAACCGCCGAATCGTATGCTGCTCGCCGTAACCACTAATTACCAGCCGGTTGATTTTCTGCCCATTGTGGTGCAATTCGGCCTCGCCATTGCCTTCGTCGCCTTCGCCATGATTGTGTCCCACCTCGTGGGTCCCAAGCGCCAGAGCACGGTAAAGGACTCGTCTTTCGAGTGCGGCATCGAGTCGGTGGGCAACGCCCGCACCCCGATTTCGATCAAATACTTCCTCACCGCCATCCTGTTCGTGCTCTTCGACGTGGAGGTTATCTTCATGTATCCCTGGGCCGTGAACTTCCGCACCCTGGGCTGGGACGGCTTCGTGCAGATGATTGTGTTCCTGACGCTGCTGATGGCGGGCTTCGCCTACGTCATCAAAAAGGGCGTTCTGAAGTGGACCGGCACCCACGCCTAAGTCCAATTTGACCAAACCTTTACCGGCCCGCCGGTGTTCGGAAACAGGGAAATACTCCCTTCCAAAACGACAAGTCCGATGAGTGATATTCGTGTTCCTGAGATAAAAATAGCTGAGGCTCCCGACGGGGTGGAGGGCGCAGGCTTCTTCGCCACGTCGCTGGAGTCGGTGGTGGGCATGGCCCGGGCCAACTCGCTGTGGCCGCTGCCGTTTGCCACTTCCTGCTGCGGCATCGAGTTCATGGCCACCATGGGCTCCCACTACGACATTTCGCGCTTCGGCTCGGAGCGTCCCTCCTTCTCGCCCCGGCAGGCCGACCTGCTGATGGTGATGGGCACCATTGCCAAGAAGATGGCGCCCATCGTGAAGCAGGTGTACGAGCAGATGGCCGAGCCCCGCTGGGTGCTGGCCATGGGCGCCTGCGCCTGCTCGGGTGGCATCTTCGATTCCTACTCCGTGCTCCAGGGCATCGACCGGATCATCCCCGTCGACGTGTACGTGCCCGGCTGTCCGCCCCGCCCCGAGCAGGTCATCGACGGCCTGATGCGCGTCCAGGATCTGGCCCGCACCGAATCCATCCGCCGCCGCAACGCCCCCGAGTACCAGGCGCTGCTGGCTTCTTACAACATTAAGTAAGTAATGAGTATTGGGTATTGAGTAGTCAGACTAAACAGTCAGTATCTCAATACTCAGTACCAAATACTCAATACTAGACATGGCTGAAAACACCGAAGAATCGGCTGCCGCGCAGGAAACGGCCGCCATCCAGGACCCGCAGGCGGCTAAGAACGCCCAGCTGCTCGCGCTGCTGCACCGCCTGTTTGGCGCCGACGCGTTTACCGACGTGGAGGAACCCTACGGCATGCTGACGGCTACCACGACCCGGGAGCGGATTCATGAAATCATAGCCGGCCTGCAGCAGGACCAGGAGTTGCAGCTCCACTTCCTGACCACGATGTGCGGCATCCATTACCCCGAGAACGAGGGCAAGGAGCTGGGCATGGTCTACCACGTGCACAGCCTGGTGAACAACCTGCGCCTGCGCCTTAAGATCTACTTCCCCATTGCCGACCCGACGGTGCCCACGCTCACCGACCTTTACGCTGCGGCCAACTGGATGGAGCGCGAAGCCTACGACTTCTACGGCATCATCTTCACGGGCCACCCCAACCTGATCCGCATCCTGAATGTGGAGGATATGGACTACTACCCCATGCGCCGCGAATACGCGCTGGAGGATGGCACCCGCGAAGACAAAACCGACCTTTTCTTCGGACGCTAACCTTTTAGTACAGAGTAGCGAGTATTGAGTACTTAGTACTCCGAACTGATTTTCAACTTTTCGTCCTTACTCACTACTCAATACTTCCTACTCACTACTAGAATGGCAGTAAACGACACGCTGGAAGGCACCCGCAAAATAGTCGAATCGGCGCAGGAGCAGCAGCACAACAGCGGCCTGATTCCGACGCTCAACGACTTCAGCCAGGAGCTGACGACTCTAAACCTGGGCCCGACGCACCCGGCCACGCACGGCATTTTCCAGAACATCCTGCAAATGGATGGGGAAAGGATTATTTCGGGCGTGCCCACCATCGGCTACATCCACCGGGCCTTTGAGAAGATTGCCGAGCGCCGGCCCTTCTACCAGATTACGCCCCTCACCGACCGGATGAACTACTGTTCGTCGCCCATCAACAACATGGGCTGGCACATGACGGTGGAGAAGCTGCTCGGCGTGACGGTGCCCAAGCGCGCCCAGTACATGCGCGTCATTGCCATGGAGCTGGCCCGCATCACCGACCATCTGATCTGCAACTCGATTCTGGGCGTGGACACCGGCGCTTTCACCGGCTTCCTGTACGTGTTTCAGGAGCGGGAGAAGGTGTACGAGATTTACGAGGAAATCTGCGGCGCCCGCCTCACCACCAACATGGGCCGGGTGGGCGGCATGGAGCGCGACTTCTCCGATGTGGCCATCCAGAAGCTGCGCGACTGGCTGAAGACCTTCCCGGCGGTGATGAAGGAGTTTGAAACCATGTTCAACCGCAACCGCATCTTCATGGACCGCGTGGTGAACGTGGGCCCGATTACGGCGGAAAAAGCCCTGAACTACGGCTTCACCGGCCCCAACCTGCGGGCCGCCGGCGTCGACTACGACGTGCGGGCCATGAACCCTTACTCCAGCTACGAGGACTTCGACTTCGAAATTCCTATCGGCACCAAGGGCGATACCTACGACCGGTTCATGGTGCGCAACGAGGAAATCTGGCAGAGCCTGCGCATCATCACCCAGGCCCTGGAAAACCTGCCCGAAGGCCCCTTCCACGCCGATGCTCCGCACTACTACCTGCCCCCCAAGCAGGCCGTGTACCAGAACATGGAGGCCCTGATCTACCACTTCAAAATCATCATGGGGGAGATTGAAGCGCCGGTGGGTGAGGTGTATCACTCCGTGGAAGGCGGCAACGGCGAGCTGGGCTTCTACCTCGTCTCGGACGGCGGCCGCACGCCCTACCGCCTGCACTTCCGCCGCCCCTGCTTCATCTATTACCAGGCTTACCCCGAAATGGTGGTGGGCAGCAGCCTCTCCGACGCCATCGTGACCCTGTCGTCGATGAACGTCATTGCCGGCGAGCTGGACGCGTAATCCGTCTTTAATCATGCACCTCACCGAACAGCAGCTAGAAACCATCCGGACGTTTTTCCGCACGCAGCCCGTGCTGAAGGCGTATCTGTTTGGTTCCTACGCCCGCGGGGAGGCGAATGCCGAAAGCGACGTGGACCTGCTGGTGGACATCGATTACAGCAAATTCAGTCTGAGCTTTTTTAGCATGTATGCCGATTTAGCCCGGATTCTGAATAAGAAAGTAGACATCGTTTCCTCCCGGGGCCTGCATCACCTGTACCGCCCTTTCATTGAAGCCGATAAACGATTGGTGTATGAAAGAGGGCCGAATTGATAGTCGGCAGCGTCTCTTGCACATGCTGGAAGCTATAGCGGAGGTTCAGGGGTTTGTAGCGGGCGTAAGCCGGGCCGAATTTGACCTTGACCACCGGACGCTTTTTGCCTGCGTGCGGGGAGTTGAAATTTTGGGCGAAGCCGCCCGACACGTAGCCGATGAAATTAAAGCGCAGTATCCGGAAATCAATTGGCGTGGCATTGTGGACTTGCGCAACTTTGTAGTTCATCAATACTTCGCCATTGATAATGAGGCCTTGTGGCTCGTTATCCACGACCACATGCCGGTGTTAAAGCCTCAACTTGAACGAGTGTTACAAGCACTTTCTGTCTAATGGAATCAACAACAAACGCGCCCGTTAAGCCCCGGTTCTCCGCGGCGGCCCAGGCTGAAATAGACCGTATCTGCCAGCAGTACCCCGCCGACCGGCGCAAGTCGGCCATGCTGCCGGTGCTGCACATTGCCCAGTCCGAATTCGGCGGCTGGGTAGCGCCCGAGGTGCAGGATCTGGTGGCCGAGGTGCTGGGCGTGAAGCCCATCGAGGTGTACGAGGTTTCGACCTTCTACACCATGTTCAACCTCAAGCCGGTGGGCAAGCACGTGCTGGAAATCTGCCGCACGGGCCCCTGCCAGCTGCGCGGCTCCGACGAGCTGACCCTGGAGCTGGAGCGCATCACCGGCGCCAAAGTCGGTGAAGGGCCTTCGGCCGACGGGCTGTTTACCCTGAAAGAGGTGGAATGCCTGGCCGCCTGCGGCTTTGCCCCCGTGGTGCAGGTGCGCGAGAAATACTACGAGCAGCTCGACACCGAGGAGTCGGTAGACGCCATGCTGAGCGAGCTGCGCACGATGGTGCACCGCCCCGCCCTGCCCTGGGAGGAAACCGGCCTGCCCAACGCCGTAACCAACAATTAACCGCCACCAGCTAACCGCTCAGACACTATGGGACGCAAACTGCTGACCGAACATATCAACGTTGAAGGCATCGACACCATTGAGGTATACCGCAAGCACGGCGGCTACCGCTCGGTGGAGAAGGCCATCAAAACCATGACCCCCGACGAGGTGGTGGAAGAGGTGAAGAAGTCGGGCCTGCGGGGCCGCGGCGGCGCCGGCTTCCCCACGGGCCTGAAGTGGAGCTTCCTGGCCAAGCCCGAGGGCGTGCCGCGCTACCTGGTCTGCAACGCCGACGAGTCGGAGCCGGGCACCTTCAAGGACCGGCAGCTGATGTCGAAACTGCCCCACCTGCTCATCGAGGGCATGATTACGAGCTCCTACGCCCTGGGCGCCAATACCTCATACATCTACATCCGCGGCGAGCTGCTCTACGTGCTGCGCATTCTGGAAAAGGCCATTGCCGAAGCCTACGCGGCCGGTTTTCTGGGCAAGAACATCCTGGGCTCGGGCTACGACCTGGATCTGTATGTGCACCCCGGCGGCGGCGCCTACATCTGCGGCGAGGAAACGGCTTTGCTGGAAAGCCTGGAAGGCAAGCGCGGCAACCCGCGCAACAAACCGCCGTTTCCCGCCGTGTCGGGCCTTTACGCCCGCCCCACGGTGGTCAACAACGTCGAGTCGATTGCCGCCGTGCCGGTTATCGTGAACGAGGGCGGCGACGAGTACGCCAAAATCGGCATTGGCAAAAGCACCGGCACCAAGCTGATTTCGGCCTGCGGCCACCTGAATAAGCCCGGCATCTACGAAATCGAGATGGGCGTGCCGGTCGAGGAATTCATCTACTCCGATGAGTACTGCGGCGGCATCTGGAAAGGCCGGGAGCTGAAGGCCGTAGTAGCAGGTGGCTCGTCGGTGCCGATTCTGCCCAAAGAGCTGATTCTGAAAACCGCCGCCGGCGAGCCCCGCCTGATGACCTACGAGTCGTTGTCGGATGGTGGATTCGTGACGGGCACCATGCTGGGTTCCGGCGGCTTCATTGCCATGGACGAAACCACCTGTATCGTGCGCAATACCTGGAACTTCAGCCGCTTCTACCACCACGAGTCGTGCGGGCAGTGCTCGCCCTGCCGCGAGGGTACGGGCTGGCTGGAGAAAATCCTGCACCGCATCGAGCACGGCCACGGCACTGAGCGCGACATCGACGTGCTGGCCAGCGTGGCCAAGCAGATCGAAGGCAACACGATTTGCCCCTTGGGCGAAGCAGCGGCCTGGCCGGTGTCAGCCGCCATCCGCCACTTCCGCGACGAGTTCGAGTGGCACATCCGCCACCCCCAGGAAGCCACCCGCCCCGGCGCCGTGTTTCCCGGCAAAGCAGTGCTGGCCTAGCGGCAATTAAGAATTGAGAATTAAAAATTAAGAATCGACCTCTGCGAACCTCAGCGTTTCCTCTGCGCACCTCTGCGGGAACCGACGTTGAACAACTTCAAAAGGGCCGATTTCTGGACTCTGAACCAATGGCTAAAATAACCTTCGACGGCATCGAGGTGGAAGTTCCGGACGGAACCACCATCCTCAACGCGGCCCGCACCATCGGCGGGGGCATTGTGCCCCCGGCCATGTGCTACTACACGCCGCTGAAAGGCTCGGGCGGCAAGTGCCGCGCCTGCCTCGTGCGCGTGGCGGCCGGCTCGGCCAAAGACCCGCGCCCCATGCCCAAGCTCGTCGCCTCCTGCGTGACGCCGGTGCAGGATGGTATGGTGGTCGAGAATACGACTTCCGAGCAGGTGCTCGACGTGCGCAAGGGCATCGTGGAGATGCTGCTCATCAACCACCCGCTCGACTGCCCCGTGTGCGACCAGGCCGGGGAGTGTGACTTACAGAACTTCGCCTTCGAGCACGGCGTGAGCACCACCCGCTACGAGGAGGAGCGCCGTACCTTCGAGAAAATCGACATCGGGCCGCTGATTCAGCTGCACATGACGCGCTGCATCCTGTGCTACCGCTGCGTGTACACCGCCGACCAGCTCACCGAGGGCCGCATACACGGCGTGCTGGGCCGCGGCGACGCCGCCGAAATCGGCACCTACATCGAGAACATCCTCGACAACGAGTTCAGCGGCAACGTCATCGACGTGTGTCCGGTGGGCGCGCTGACCGATAAAACCTTCCGCTTCAAGCAGCGCGTGTGGTTTACGAAGCCCGTAAACGCCCACCGCGGGTGCGAAAACCCGAAGTGCTGCGGCAAGGTGGTGCTCTGGTACAAGGGCAAGGACGTGATGCGCGTGACGGCCCGCAAGGACCAGTACGGCGAGGTGAAGGAGTGGATCTGCAACACCTGCCGCTTCGACAAGAAGGAAACTGCCGACTGGACCATCGAAGGCCCCGCCCGCATTGACCGTTCCTCGGTCATCTCGGCCAACCACTACGAGCTGCCCGTGCTCAATGCCCAGGTTATTGCCGACCTGCCCGAAAGCTCCGTCCGCGACCTGGAACAGAATCCTCCCATGCGCCTCGGGAATTAGTTTTTAGTTGTTGGTTTTTGGTTTTTGGCTTTGTTCCGACATCCGCCAGTCCAGAGGCCAAAAACCAAAAACCAGAAACCAAAAACCAACCATGATCGAACTACCAACCCTCGGCTGGCAATCCATTGTTATCTTCGTCGTCTTCGCCGTTTCGCTGCTGATTGCGACCTATTGCACTTACGCGGAGCGTGTCATTGCCGCTTTCCTGCAGGACCGCGTGGGCCCGGACCGCGCGGGTCCGCTTGGCCTGCTGCAGCCGCTGGCTGATGCCGTGAAGCTGTTTACCAAGGAAGAATTCTTCCCCGCCGGAGCCAACCGGGCGCTGTTCATTATGGGCCCCTGCCTGGCCATGATTACGGCGCTGATGTCGTCGGCGGTTATTCCGTTCGGCAACGTAATTCAGTTCGGCAACAACGTCTTCAACCTGCAGGGCATCGAAGTCAACATCGGCATGCTGTGGATTTTCGGCATCGTGTCGTTGGGCGTGTATGGCGTGATGATTGGCGGCTGGGCTTCCAACAACAAGTTCTCCCTGCTCGGTGCCATCCGCGCCGGCTCCCAGAACATCAGCTACGAGCTGGCTATGGGCATGTCGCTCATCGCCGTGCTGATGATTTCGGGCACCCTGAGCCTGCGCGACATCACGCTGCAGCAGTCGGTAGCCGGCGAGTGGCACTTCTGGAACATCGTGAAACAGCCTTTAGGCTTTATCATCTTCCTGGTCTGCGCCTTCGCTGAAACCAACCGTACGCCGTTCGATTTGCCCGAGTGCGAAACCGAGCTGGTGGGCGGCTACCACACCGAGTACAGCTCCATGAAAATGGGTCTGTACCTGTTTTCGGAGTACGTAAACGTGTTCGTGGCCTCAGCCGTGATGAGCGTGCTGTACTTCGGCGGCTTCAACTTCCCCTTCCAGTACGAGCTGCGCGACTGGTTCGTGAACAGCCAGGGTTGGGCCCTGACGTCGGCGCAGAACCTGATTTCCGTGGTGGGCCTGCTGGGCCTGTTCGGGAAGATCTTCGCCTTCATCTTCTTCTTCATGTGGATCCGCTGGACCCTGCCCCGCTTCCGCTACGACCAGCTGATGCGCCTGGGCTGGACCATCCTGATTCCGCTGGCCATCTTCAACATCCTGCTCACCGGCGGCCTGATTCTGGGCGGTATCATTAAGTAATCGAACCTATGCAGTCCTTAAGCAATAGAGCGAAAAAGCTGGAGGTGAAACCGATGACCCTGGCCGAGCGGGCCTACCTGCCGGCTATCTTCCAGGGCCTGAGCATCACGATGCGCCACTTTTTCCGGGCAGCTACCAAAAAGCAGATTACCATCCGCTACCCCGAGGAGCAGCGGCCCTTCTCCCCCATCTTCCGCGGCCTGCACGTGCTCAAGCGCGACGAAGCCGGCCGGGAGCGGTGCACGGCCTGCGGCCTCTGCGCCGTGGCCTGCCCCGCCGAAGCCATTACGATGGTCGCCGGCGAGCGGAAAAAGGGCGAGGAAGGCCTCTACCGCGAGGAGAAGTACGCCGTCAGCTACGAAATCAACATGCTGCGCTGCATCTTCTGCGGCCTCTGCGAGGAAGCCTGCCCGAAAGCCGCCGTCTACCTGCAGGCCGACAAGATGGCCCCGCCCCGCTTCGAGCGCGACGAGTTCATCTACGGCAAGGACCGCCTCGTGGAGCCCACCGCCCCCGACGCCCGCTCTGCCCGCGGCATCCAGCTCACCCCCGAGCAGGCCGCCGCCCTGGCTCAGCGCATGGCCCAGTCAGCCTAAACCACACCTGTCATCCTGAGCCTGCGAAGGACCTTATCACGTTAGAACGAGTTGTTCAACTGGCATAAGATCCTTCGCAGGCTCAGGATGACAGACGATTTTTACCTCTCACGTTCGCGCTACTTTCCGCCAATGGCCTCTTCCTCCCTGTTTTTCTTCCTGTCGTTCGTGGCGCTGTTTGCGGCACTGGGCGTGGTGCTGGCCAAAAATCCGGTGCACAGCGTGCTGTTCCTGATCCTGACGTTCTTCTCACTCTCGGGGCACTACCTGATTCTGAACGCGCAGTTTCTGGCCGCTGTCAACATCATCGTGTACGCCGGGGCTATCATGGTGCTGTTCCTGTTTGTGATTATGTTCCTAAACCTGAACGCCGACACCGAGCCCCACAAGCCCCTGCTGGCCAAGGTAGCCGCGGCCGTGGCCGGGGGCTCGTTGCTGCTGGTGCTGGTAGCCGCCCTGCGCGATGTGCAGCCCGGCACGACCTACAACGCCGCCACCTTCGACTCGCAGATCGGCATGGTCAGCCAGCTGGGCCTGGTTCTCTACACGAAGTACCTGCTGCCCTTCGAGCTGGCCTCGGTGCTGTTCCTGGCCGCCATGGTCGGGGCCGTGATGCTGGGCAAGCGCGAAACCGGGGAGCGGAATTTCTAGGATTCGGCAGCTTCTTAAGCAACAAAAAGCGGCGCCTGAAGCATCAGGCGCCGCTTTTTGTTGCTTGAAAGCAGACTCCCATTTTTGCTTACCATATCTTTACTCTATGCCTTTCCGCCTCGACCGCACCGCCTTCCATGCCGGCTCTCACGAGCAGAACGCCCAGTACCACGCTACGCACCAGCCCACCACAGCCAGTGAGCGGCTGCGGGCGGCAGCTTACCTGAACAGCGTAGCTTTCGGCTACGACCCCGACCAACCGCCCCGCCTTGACCGCACGGCCTTTGCCTGCCGCCCGCATCCGGCTAGCCATGAGTAATCTGTTCAACGCCGATTTCCGTGACTTTCTCCTGGCCCTGCACCAGCAGCATGTGCGCTACGTGCTGGTGGGCGGCTACTCGGTCATTCTGCACGGCTACAGCCGCACCACCGGCGACCTGGATCTGTGGGTAGAGCAGTCGGCCGACAATTACGCGCGGCTGGCGCAGGCGTTCCAGGTTTTTGGAATGCCCATGTTCGATATGACGGCACACAACTTTCTGCACAATCCGGCCCTGGACGTTTTCACCTTCGGCCGCCCGCCCGTCGCCATCGACATCATTACCCGCCTAAAAGGTCTGGACTTCGCCACGGCCTACCCGCACGCCCTCGACACGGAAGTAGACGGCCTCACCGTGCGCCTGATCCATTACCAGGATCTGCTCCGGGCTAAGCGCGCCGCCGGCCGCCCCCGCGACCAGAACGACCTCGACCAACTCACGCAGGCAAACGAAAGCGGCGGCTGAAGCATCATGATGATAAACCCTACCAAAATAAGCCCTACCAAAAAAACAATTTTCATTATGTTCTGGCTATCTGTGGTCATTAATATTGTGATTCAAATTGTTTTTCATCCTTCCATTGTTGGAGGCGATGATGCAGTATCGCTCATAAGCGCACTTGTTGGCCGAGCTATTGCCTTTTTACTTCTTCCGATTATCACGCTTGGGATTATACGCCTGATAGGCTATTTCATAAAGCGCCCATTCAAGCAAGAAACGGCTATTATATGGATCAGTTGGGCTATTTTTTTTGTAGTTAGTACGCTGAGCTATCTATGCTAGAGCAGATTCATGACCGCTGTACATGATAGCCACAGTGGTTGAACCAAGCTTTGGCATCGGTGCTGGTAATCCATTGCACGGCCGCGTGAATGGCTTCCAGCA
>NZ_BAABDH010000111.1:0-106997 GCF_039539525.1 Hymenobacter algoricola
ACCCAACTCTTTTTTTCAACCCCCTCCCCCGCAGAGGCCGGTCCTGAAATGCAGGCGAAGCAGGAAGTAGCGCCCTGCCGCGGTCCGGTTTGGGAGTGCAAAAGTGCAGGTCTTTTTTCGCCCTCGCAACCCCTAACCCAAGATTTCTCGTTCTGCTTGATCTTGCCAGGCATCTCTGAAGCCAGTAAAGCTTGGTTGGCTATCTGGAACACAACCGCTTATAAGAAAGTAGTAGACTGGCAGAAAACAAAGAAAATTCAATGGCTTGGGGTTGCGGAAAAGAGTTCATCTAGCTTTGGCCGTATCAAATACTGCCTTTTAGCTTCATATTGATACAATGTCTGGCCTAGCTCAGCCAGAAAGGGCAAGCCAATAGAGGTGTATTCATAGGCGCCATCGTTAATGATGCCATCATTGTTGACATATACGACTGCGCTTAGCATGAACTCAATCTGCTTGAGTGAGTCGGCGAAATAGGCGACATCAGCCAAATAGCCGTGTGACATCCCTACCACATTATACAGGTGTAGTCCTTGCTGAAGGGTTGAATTGGGATTGCGGCCGTAATAAAGATACTTTTTGTAAGCATCGAAGTACTTGTCAGAAGCAAAGGGCCGGAAAGCGGCGGCGTGGGGGGAACTGTGCAGATAGTAGCGGAGGTAGGCGTAATCGGTGGCCATAAGGTTGAAACGCTGGGCGGGGGCCACGGCCTGCGGGAAGATAACGGCCTGCAGAATATCGGTTGCTGACTGGAGCGGCAGGTAGTTGGCCGTGGTGAAATCATACGGGCGCGCCACCAACTGGCCGCCGCCGCGGTAGCCCCGGCCTTTTAGTATTCGACCTAAAGGAAAGCCTAGGGCGGTAGAATTGACGGCGGCGGGCTGCCGGTAGGCTACGGCACCCTGCTCGGTGTAGAGGGCAATGGGATTGGTATAGCGGTTGGCCGTCGTGTCGCAGGGAGCAAAGCGGCGCACGATGCGGATCTGCGGGTAGC
Source organism: Hymenobacter algoricola (assembly GCF_039539525.1). NCBI lineage: Bacteria > Pseudomonadati > Bacteroidota > Cytophagia > Cytophagales > Hymenobacteraceae > Hymenobacter > Hymenobacter algoricola. The sequence goes on from NZ_BAABDH010000111.1 coordinate 995, forward strand.
CAAGCTGCCAGAGACGCTCGTTGAGGGGGCGCTGGCCGAGAAATTCGTAGAGGCGGTTGTAGGCGTTGTTATCACTGGCCAACAGCATCCGCTTGCAATAGTTGCCAACAGTGTTGAGGCGGTCGGAGTCGGCGGAGGCGACGTAGGAAACGGGGGTCTGGCAGCGGAAAGCAGTGCCCGTGGCCATGGGGCTACGCCGGGTGAGGCCGGCCTGGTGGAGACTATTGAGCTTTTCCAGCGCCAGCGCGGCTACCGGTAGCTTGACGAGGCTGGCGGGGTTGAAGTATTGTCGGGCATCGAGGTGGAAGCTGTGCTGGGTGAACTGCGGCCGGTTTTGCGTGTCGCGGTTTATCTGCGTGTAAATGATTTGCAGCTCATATTTCGCCGCCTTGTTGATAACGGGTGCCAAACGCGGGTTAGCGCGCAGCAAACTGTCCAGCAGCGGACTGTCGACGGGACGACTGGCGGCAATCCGGAGCCGGGGGGCGCGGCGCGGCGCGGCAGCCTGGCTGGTCAGCATCAAGCCCAACGCCAGGAGCGGCAGCGGGGCAGCGAGCAGACACAGAAGATTGCGGGGGTTTCGCATACCTATATTATAATAAGGAAAGGATCCGGGCTCCGGCGCTGCTGCCATTAAAAATGGAGCTGCGGGGAGGCAGCTCCATTTTTAATGGCAGCCAATGGCTTAGCTGGCCGGAGCCACGCGGCGGCGGGCCAGCAGCAGGTTGGAATCGTTCTGCCGCCAATTGTAGCCGGTGCCGAAGGGCAACGGGCGCGGGCGGCGGGTGGAGTCGGCGTAGGCTTTGGTCAGCGCGGGCTGGTACTGCTTGGCGAACAGGTTGATGGGCCGCTTGTAGACGCCGTAGTAGGTAAACTGCCAGTCGGCGGGGCGGAAGTACCTCATGGCAATGCCCGAGTCGTCCTGCAAAACGAAGCTGCTGCGCTCCAGCACCAGGTTGCGCACCTTGGAGAAGTAAGCTTTATGCATCAGGTAGGTGGCCGACTTGACGTAGGTAACCAGCGGCCCCAGGGTGCGGACGTATTTCAGTGCGGCCTCCTTATTGGTGCCCAGCTTCCAGTCGCTGAGGTCGGCGGAGAAGTAGTAGACCTGCTTTTTGCGGCCGGCCTGGTCCAGCAGCTGCATTTCGACCCCGGGAATGACTTTCAGGCCGGGCTGGCGGATAACGGCAGTATCGGCAGCAGTGAGCTGGCCCTGGCCATCGAGCTGCACGTAGCGGATAGCCGCCACCTGGTGGCCGGTGCGGGCGGCAAACAGCATCAGCAGGGGCAGCGAACCATCCAGCTCCACTGACTTCAGGTCAACGGCCATGTCGTTGGTGCGAAAGAAGCTGAAGTTGAGCACCGACCAGAGTGAGGCTTTCAGGGCCGGAAACAGCTTGGGATTTGCCAGCGTGCTCCGGCGCGGCACCGTGCCCACGGGCTCCAGCCCTACCAGTACGTAGGTCTGAGTGGCGGGGAACATCGTTGCCACGTTCAGAAAGTCGGGGCCGCTGAAAGGGTAAAAAACGGTTTGGGCGGCCCGGCGGGCCGAGTCCAGCTCGGTGGCGGCCCAGGGCTGGATCTTGTCGGTCCGGGTCTGGTGGTAACCAGCCCAGCTTTTGTCGGCATCGGCGGCAAAAGTCCGCCAACCCGGCTGGCTGGCCAGGGCACGCAGCTCCCCCTGCTGGCTGACGGGCATGCCGGCCAGATAGGCGGCCACATCCTGCACGGCAGCCGTATCGGCAGCGGCAGGCGCGGGTGGCGGCGGTACCGCGGCTACGGAGTCTACGGAAATTGGAGCCGCGGGCTTTTGCTGTTCGGTGGCCGTGGTTTTTTGCTCAGAGCAGCCAAAAGCGAGAAGAAGCAGCGGCAGCAGCCGCAGAACAGGGTAACGCATGGGAAGGAATGAACGGAGTGGAGCGGCAAGATACCGGGTTTGGGCTGCTTGTCCGGAGCTACTCCCCTCGCCGGAGGCTGGGCAAGCGGAGACTATGCCGGCCGGGTTCTTTTGCCCAGAAAGTAGGCTCCCAGGCCAATGAGCAAGGTCAGCAGACCAAAAAGGGACTCGGTGGGCTTGTCGCGCAGGATAAAAATCAGCGTCCAGCCGCTTAGCGCCAGGAAGATCAGGGGTGTGACGGGGTAGCCCCAGGTGCGGTAAGGCCGGGGCAGGTCAGGCCGGCGCAGGCGCAGGATAAACAGGCCCAGCACCGTGAGAAAGGTGAACAAGCTCAGTACGAAGCCGGCGTAGAGCAGCACTTTCTCAAAGGTCCCGGTGAGCACGAACAGCAGCGTGAGGCCGGTTTGCAGCAGCATGGCCCGGACCGGAATACCCGCCCGGCTGACGCGCGCCAGACCGCGCAAAGCCGGCAGGTCCTCCCCCATTACCTGCACGAGCCGGGGGCCGGCAAAAATCATGGAGCTGACCGTGGACACCAGCAGCCCGGCAATGACAACGCCCATCAGCCGACCCGCCGCCGGACCGAAAAGCTGGCCGGCGACCACGTAGCCGACTTCCAGCTGCCCGGCCAGCTTTGCAATCGGTGTGGAATAAAGAAATACGAAGTTCAGCCCAACATACAGCAGCAGCACCACGGCCGTACCGGCCAGCAGAATCCGGGGTAGGTTGCGCCCCGGCTCGGCCACTTCGCCGGTCAGGTACACGGCGGCATTCCACCCCGAATAGGCGTACGACACATATACGAGTGAAACGGCAAAAGCCGGGCTCAGCAGCTGCTGCCAGTCGGCGCGGAAAGGCACGAAGGAAATGGCCTGGGGCTGGGCCGTCAGCAAACCGGCCCCGATAAAGAACACCAGCACCAGCACCTTCACGGCCGTTATGACCACCTGCAGGCGGCTCCCTACCTGGCGGCTGGTGGCGTGCACGGCCGTCAGGGCTACCACTACCACCACCGACAGCACCTGCGGATTCAGCTCCGGCCACACGCTGGCGGCGTATTTGCCCAGCGCCAGGGCCGCCAGCGCGGTGGGGGCGGCAAAACCCACCGTGGCCGACACCCAGCCCGAGAGAAACCCGACGGCCGGGTGGTAGATCTGCGAGAGGTAGTGGTACTCGCCGCCGGAACGGGGCATGGCGGCGGCCAGCTCGCCGTAGCACAGCGCGCCGCACAACGCAATCAGGCCCCCCACCACCCACAGCATCAGCAGGGCAAAACCGCTCTGAATGCCCAGCACCTGAAACCCGAGGCTGGTAAACACGCCCGTACCCACCATGTTGGCAATGACAATGGCCGTGCCGGCCAGAAAGCTGATTTTGTAGGGGGAAACGGCAGCAGTAGCGGCAGACATAAGGAGGCGAGTGAAGCCCAAAGATGCGCAACAACGCGGCAGTAGAGCGACAAGAGGCACTAGACCGGAAAAAGGGGCCGCAAAAAGCCCCGCGCTCCAGGGGTGGAAGGCGGGGCTTGTTACGGGCAGGACAGACAACCGGCGGCCGGCTCAGGCTTTCGGGCGCTTGTACAGCGGCACGGTGCTGCACGGCTCGCCGTACATGATGCTGCTTGCCACCGGCAGCAGCTTCTGCATGATGGCCACGTAAGCATACGTGGGCACCGGAATGCTGCCGCAGCCCTTTACCACCACCTTCGCGTCGCGGTACGCTTCGGCGTCGATGCCGGCAATGGCTTCCTGGAACAGCTCCTGGTCCAGGGCTTCCAGGTTGCCGAATATGTAGCGGTGGGCGTGGTTTTGGAGCTTGGATGCCAGCAGCATGTAGGCCCAGGTAGGCACAATGGCATCGGCCGAGCAGATGATAGCCACGTTCCGGCCGTCGTACTGGGTCCAGTCATGGGTTTTCACAAACTCGCGAAAGTCCTTTTCGCGCAGCATCAGCCCGTGAAACAGGTTTTCCTTGATGTCATATTCTACCCGCTCACCCGGATGGATCAGCTCCTCCAAGTTCAGGGTAGTCAGCGCGCTTTGCGCCACGCGGTTGACAAAGATTTCTTCCATGGTTTTATGTCTGAGAGCTTAGAACGTGGATAGTAGAGCTTGGAATCTTGGCGTTTTTCTGCCTGATTTCTAAGCTTTGGGTTCTCTCATCTAACTTCTGGCCTTCGGGGTCGTGGTGTACACTTCTTTCAAATAAAACGGCTCGTAGTAGGCCACGTCGCGGAAATCCTGCCGTTCGAAGGCCGCCTGCGCCAGCATGCCCACCGCAACAGCGGAAGGCTCAACGCCGGGCAGGAAGCCCGCATTCAGCTGATCTGCCACGAGCGGCTGAAACTTCGCTGCGCCACTACCAAAGAACAACAAGCGGTGATGGGCTAATTGTTCGGCCAGCGTGGCTGAATCCAGCAGCAGCGGCGCGGGCGCCAGCACTTCCCGGCCGTCGGGGCGGTACAAAGCACTGTACACTTCCATCCGCCGGGCATCGAGCATGGGGCAGAACAGCACGTCGGCGGCCCCGGCGGTGCAGGCGGCCACCTGCGCCGCCATAGCGGGCAGGGTGCCAACGGCAATGAGGGGAATATCCAGGGCGAAGCACAGCCCCTTGGCCGCCGCCGCCCCGATGCGCAGCCCCGTGTACGACCCCGGCCCATCCGACACGGCCACCGCCGCCAGCTCCTGGAGCGTAACCTGGCTGTTTTCGAGCAGCTGGTTGACCAAAACGCTCAAATGGGACGAGTGCGACTTCTCCAGCCGCAGCTCCGACTGCCCCACGAGGCTACCGTCGCGGTGCAGGGCCACCGAGCAGATCGGGGACGAGGTTTCGAGGGAAAGGATGAGGGTGGGCATGCGGCAAAGGTACGCGCTTCACTTCTGCAGTTTCGTGCGCGCCAGTCATCATAAGGCCCAAGGCGAAAAAAGCTTGGTGTAAAAGCAGAAAAGCAGCCCCAGGATGAGGCTGCTTTCGATACCTTACAATACTTGGTAGGCTACTTCCCTCCCGCCGTCCTGCGGTTCGCCTCGGGCCGGGTCTTGGCTTCCGGGGTACCGGGCTTGAGCAGGGCGGTATAACGGGCCGGGTCGTTGAGCACGTTCATGGCCGTCAGGATGTTCGGGTCGTCGTCGAAGCCGGCTTCGATGCTGCCCTTCTGGAAGTAGTAGCGCGACACGATTTCCTGCTCCAGCATCTCCCGGATTTCGGGCTTGAAGCGCATCAGGTCGTTGCTCTTGTTGGTCGAAACCTTCTTGCGCATGGCTTCCAGCTCGATCTTCACGTCGTCGTAGTGCTTTTCGTCCTTGGCCTTTTTAGTCAGGTCGGTCAGGCTCTTCTCCATGTCGGTGCTGTAGCTGATGTCCTTGGTTTTCAGGAAATCGACAAACTTCTGGTAGTCGGCGTCAGCCAGCTTGAAGTCGCGGGCCGGGGCAATGGTAGCGTGCTCGGCGCGGTAGCGGGTGGCGTAGTCGAAGAGGTAGCTCTTCTGGATGAGCACCCGGGAAATATCGGCTATTTCCTTGTCGGCTACGGCCACGTCGGGGGCCACGCCGCCGCCGTCGTACACCACGCGGCCGGCCTGGGTTTTGAAAGCCGTGCGCAGCGAGTCCGGGAATTTACCCAGCGTGCCGTCGTCGGCGCGGTGGGCATAGTCGACTTCCTGAATGCAGCGGCCGCTGGGAATGTAGTATTTGGCCGTCGTCACCTTCAGCTGGGAGTTGTAGCTCAGCGGCCGGGTAGCCTGCACGAGGCCCTTGCCGAAGGTCCGCTCGCCCACCACCACGGCCCGGTCGTAGTCCTGCAACACCCCCGACACGATTTCGGAGGCCGACGCCGAGCGGTTGCTCGTGATGATGACCACCGGAATCTGGGTATCCAGCGGCGCGTCGAGGGCTTTATAGGTCTTGTTCCACTCCGTCACCTTGCCCTTGGTGCTCACCACGTCAAGGCCTTTATCGACGAAGATGTTGGAAATATTCACGGCCTCGTTGAGCAGGCCGCCGGGGTTGTCGCGGATGTCGAACACGATTTTCTTCGCGCCCATTTCCTTGAGCTTGCCCAGGGCCACGCGCACTTCCTTGCCGGCATCCACGGTGAAGCCCGTCAGCTGGAAGTAGCCGATTTCGGGCGTCAGCATGCCGTAGTACGGCACGTTGTCGACCTGAATCTTGTCGCGGGTGATGTTGACTTCGACGGGCTTGTCCTGGCCGTAGCGCGTTACTTCGAGCTTGGCCAGGGAGTTGGCCTGGCCCTTCAGCAGCTTGCTGATGTCGGCGTTGTTCTTTTTCTCAACGTTAACACCATTGATGGTCAGAATCTCGTCGCCGGGGAGCAAACCGGCTTTCTGGGCCGGATAGCCCTCGTAAGCCGCCTGCACGATGGTTTTGCCGTTGCGCTTCACCACCACCGCCCCGATACCGCCGTACTGCCCGGTGGTCAGGGTGCGGAAGTCCTCGATATCGTCCTCGGGGATGTAGTTGGTGTACGGGTCCAGCGACTTAAGCATCGCGTCGATACCGGTTTTTACCAGCTTGCCGGGCGTCACCTCGTCCACGTAATAAGTGTTCACCTCCTTGAAGAGGGTGGCGAAAATGTCGAGGTTCTTGGCGATTTCGAAGTACCGCTCGTTGTCAGAGGCCGGACGAAAGGATACGAGCAAGGCGGCGCTTCCGAGGAACAGGCCGGCAACGATCTTTTTACGCATAAAATCAGCTGGAGGCGAAAAAGTGAGCTACGAAGGAGACACCGCGGCAGCCGCGGGAGTTGCGTCTTGCAGCAAACGCTCCAGCCCTGAAATTAATTTTTTTTCAACCAGCGTAAAAGGCTTTTTTTCCTTGCCCGTGTAAATGAGGGCCAGCAGCGCCACCGGATGCCCGCCCGGCGCTTCCAGCAGCCGGTATTTGTTGAGCCGGTAGGCCTCGCGCAGCAGCCGCTTGAGGTAGTTGCGGTCAACGGCACGCTTAAAGCTGCGCTTCGACACGCTGACCAGCACCTGCGGCGGGGCCGTAGTAGGCGCTTCGGCCGCAATCCAGACGAGGCGCAGGGGGTATAAGCCAAAAGAAGAACCCCGGCCGAAAAGCTCAGTAATGAGCTTTTTGCGGCACAAGTGTTCTTCTTTCGGAAACGAGTAAGAGCGCGCGGCCGGCATCTGAGCCGGTTCGGGCGCCACGGCAGGAGCCGTCAGCGGTTTAGCGCTTGTGTTTGCCTTCGTCGGATACGGTCAGGCGCTTGCGGCCTTTGGCACGACGACGGGCCAGCACGCTGCGGCCGTTAACAGATTCCATACGCGAGCGAAAACCGTGTTTGTTGCGGCGCTTGCGCTGCGAAGGCTGGAAGGTACGTTTCATGATATGTTGAAGACTTCAGTGGCAGGTAAGGCCGGCAAAGGTAAGACCTTGATTTGGAAAAGACAACGCCTGCGCCGGCTTTTTCCGCTGGGCGCTAAGTTGGCGGCCCAGCAGGCTGTTAGGGCTAACTGCCGACCCTACCCCCCGGAATCCCGTAGGAAAGAATGGCGGGCTGCGGTTGATTCCGGGCGGATAGCCCTAGCTTTACCTTGGAATTTTCGGCCCTGCCGCCCTCTCCCTGCATGATTCACTACCACGTCGCCTTCGAGAACCCGCTGACCTTCTACCTGCAGCTGCAAATGACTTTCGAGGTGCCCGCCACGGCTCCCGAAGCCTTGGAGCTGCAGCTGCCGGCGTGGCGGCCAGGGCGCTACGAAATCCAGAATTTTGGCCAGAAGATTCAGCGCGTGACGGTGGAAGATGCCGCATCGGGGGAGAGCCTGCGCTTCCGCAAGCAGACCAAGGACCGCTGGGAAGTGACGGGCGCGGCGGGCCGCGCGGTGCGGGTGCGCTACAACTTCTACGCCCACCAGATGGATGCCGGTGGCTCCTGGCTCGACGAAACCCAGCTGTACCTGAACCCGGTTCAGGCCTGCATGTACGTGGACGGCCGCCAGCAGGAAGCCTGCGAAATGACGCTGGCGTTGCCCGAGGGCTGGCAGATTGCCTGCGGCATGCCCCAAAGCGCGCCCAATACGCTGCGGGCCCGCAGCTTCGAGGAGTTGGTCGACTGCCCGCTGATGGCCAGCCCGACGCTGGTACACCGCACCTACGAAGCCCAGGGCCTGCCTTTCTACTTCTGGGTGCAGGGTGAGTGCGCGCCCGACTGGCCCCGGCTGCTGCGCGACTTCAAGGCCTTCACCGAAGAGCAGCTGGCGCTGTTCGGCTCGTTTCCGGTATCGGACTACCACTTCCTGAACCAGATTCTGCCCTACAAGCACTACCACGGCGTGGAGCACGCCAACTCCACAGTGATTGTGCTGGGGCCGGCCGAGCTGCTGATGACGGAAGGGCTGTACAAGGAGCTGCTGGGCGTCAGCTGCCACGAGCTGTTTCATACCTGGAACATCAAGCAGATCCGGCCCGCCGAGATGATGCCCTACGATTATACCCGGGAAAACTACTTCCGCACCTGCTACATCGCCGAGGGCGTGACCACCTACTACGGCGAGTACCTGCTGGCCCGGGCCGGGGTGCGCACCGCCGAGCAGTATTTTCAGGAGCTGAACGTCGTGCTGCGCAAGCACTACGACGACGACGGCCGCTTCAACCTGTCGTTGGCCGATGCCTCGGTGGATTTGTGGCTCGATGGCTACAAACCCGGCGTGCCCGACCGCAAAGTATCGGTCTACCATAAGGGCGCGCTGGTGGCCCTGCTGCTCGACCTGACGCTGCGTCGCCTGAGCCACCACGAGCGCAGCCTCGACGACGTGATGCGCCGGCTGTGGCTGGAATTCGGTCAGCCCGGCATCGGCTACACCGAGGACGACTACATCCGCCTCGTAAACGAAGTGGCCGGGCGCGACATGCAGACCTACTTCGACAAGTTTGTGTATGGCACCGCGTCGCTGGAGGAGCCGCTGGGCAAAGCTCTGGAGCTGGTGGGCTGCCTGCTGCTGGCCGAACCGAACCTGTCGGCCTCAGAAGGGCTGTTCGGGTTCCGCACCATCGTCAGGAATGAGCGGACTGAGGTGACGGATATCCTGCCCGGCACGCCGGCGGCAGCTACTTTGACTGTCGATGATGAAATTATTGCGGTGAATGGCAGGAAGGTAGCCATGAATCTGCAAACTTTGCTGGACGATGGTGCCGCCAGCTACCAGCTCAGCGTATTCCGGCAGAACCGACTGCTAACCGTGACGCTGACCGCCAATCCGGAGCAGCCCTACTGGCCGAAAATCACCGTGCAAAAGCGGCCGGATGCCACGCCTGAGCAACGGGCCAGCTTCCGGCAGTGGCTCAAACAAGACTTCTAATACGCGCACTTCTTTACCTCCTTTTTATGTCTCGGCTTGGTGCGGTGGCAATAGCTCTGCTGGTGGCAGCAGGGCTCACGGCCTGTTCGCTACGGATGCAGCCCGCCGAACGGGCGCGGCCGTCGGTGAAACCAGTTCCGGCCGTGGCAGCGCTGCCACCGCCCAAGCCGCCGCGCATCTACCGCCTGGCCCACCTCGACACGCTGGTGAAGCTGCCCGGCCGCGTTATCAGCCTCTACCCGGCGCCGCGCCGCACCTACGAGCAGCTGCCCCCACCCGCCTGGCTGGCCCCACCAGCCGCCGAGTCGGAAGCCGAGGAGCTGGACTTGACGGTGGAGGAAAAGCGGCAGCTGCAGCAGGCGGGGCCAAAGGTGAAGCGCGTGGGCAAAACGCTCTGGCTACGCCCCACCGCGGCCCCCGCCGTGCAGCTGGTGAACAAGCTGGCCGACGATGACACCTACACCACCTACGAATACCTCACCGCGCTGCCCGACATCCACTACTGGCTCGTCTCGGTACACCTCTACGAAGGCGGCTATTACCTGCTGATAAACCAGCGGACGGGCAAGCGCACCCGGGTCTGGAGCCCGCCGTCGGTGGCGCCCGATGGCCGGCACTTCGTGTGCGGCAACTCCGACGTGCTGGCCCGCTTCGAGCCCAGCGGCCTGCAGGTGTGGTCTACCGACGGCCCGGCCCCGCGCCTGCTCTGGGAGCGGCAGACCGAGTGGGGCGTCAGCGGCCCGCGCTGGCTCGACAACAAAACCATCCTCTTCGAGCAGGACTTCTTCGACAACGGCGACGTGGACACCCGCGTGGTGCGCATGACGGTGGTGCCGTAGCGGCGGCCGGCCAGTGGTCGTCATCCGCAGCAGTTATGAAAGCCCGTAAACAAAGAAAACCCCGCCAGAATCCTCTGGCGGGGTTTTTCGTATGGAGTTGAACGCTCGATTAGTGCTTGGTGTCGCCGCCTTTGCCCACTTTGCTGTTGCCGTCGACGGACATGGGCTTGTTGCCCTGCGGGTTGTTGCGCGGCTTGTTGGCCGGCGAGGTGCGCTGGTCCTCGTTGTTACCGTCGCCGGGGGTGCTGTTTTTGGTCGGGTTGCCGGCTTCGTTCAGGCCGTTCTGATTCACGTTCTGCATGTGCGTGCCCCCGCTATTGGACTGCGCCTGCCCCTTGAAGTCCATGGACTCCTGGTTTTTCGGCTCCTGCCCGGACGCGTCGGCCGGCTTCTTCGATTTTTCCGAGTTCGTGGGCGCTTTATCTTGATGCTTGGTCATGGCGGTAAAAGCTTAAGTGGGAAATTTCTTTGTCTTTGTACCGCCCCCGCGCGCAAATAGTTGTGCCCGATGGCGCACAAAAAACCCTGCTGGTCCTTGTCCGGGGCCAGCAGGGTTTCGAAACAAAGGGCGACGGGCGGTCGGCTACACGTTTTGCACGGCCGTGGCGGGAACTACCTCCACCAGGTCGGCAAACTGCTTTTCGCGGGCTTCAATTTCCTCGGACTGCAGGTTCAGCAGCCGCTCGGTCCCGAACTTCTCGACGCAGAACGAGGCCATGGCCGAGCCGTGGATGACGGCGCGCTTCATGTTGTCGAAGCTGATGTCGTCAGTGGCGGCCAGGTAGCCGATAAAGCCGCCCGCGAACGTGTCGCCGGCGCCGGTTGGGTCGAACACTTCCTCCAGCGGCAGAGCCGGGGCGTAGAAAATCTTCAGGCCTTCCTTGGCGTGCTGAAACAGCAGCGCGCCGTGCTCCCCCTTTTTGATGATGAGGTATTTCGGCCCCATATCCAGGATCTTGCGGGCTGCCTTCACCAGCGAATACTCGCCCGACAGCTGCCGGGCTTCCTCGTCGTTGATGCTGAGCACGTCCACCATCTCGATGGTCGCAATCAGGTCTTCCAGGGCAATATCCATCCAGAAGTTCATCGTGTCCATTACGATGAGCTTGGGGCGGTTTACGAGGCGCTGAATCACCAGGCGCTGCACCTGCGGGGCCAGATTGCCCAGCATCAGGTACTTGCAGTCCTGGTAGGAATCGGGCAGAATCGGGTCGAAATCGGCCAGCACGTTGAGCTCCGTCACCAGCGTTTCGCGCGAGTTCAGGTCCTTGGAGTAGATGCCCGACCAGAAGAACGACTTCTCGCCCTGCTTGATCTGCAGGCCTTCGGTATCCACGCCGTGCTCTTCGAGCAGCAGGATGTCGGCCTGCGGAAAGTCGTCGCCGACGACGGCCACCAGCTTCACTGGTTTCAGCGAGTAGGAAGCCGACAGGCTGATGTAGGTGGCGGCGCCGCCGATGATTTTGTCGGTTTTGCCGAAGGGCGTTTCCAGGGCGTCGAAGGCGACGGAACCGATAACAACCAGACTCATAGTCAGTGGGGTAAGGGGGTGTGGGCAAAATACCGGTGCGGAAACAACGGTGCAATCAACAAAAAAGTCCCCGAAAGAAACTTCCGGGGACTTGCTACGGGTAAATAATGGGGCTCGAACCCACGACCTTCGGAATCACAATCCGACGCTCTAACCAGCTGAGCTATATCTACCGTGTTGGGGTATTGGAGCGACAAAAGTAGCCGCCGCAATGGTTTTATCCAAGGATCGGGCGCTTTTTTTTCTGGTCCGCGGTTATTCCCGGCCGGGCATTTCGGCGCTTTCCCCTGATACTTAGCCTGCCCCGACTACATTCCCCGTACCTTTGCGGTTCGTAATCCCTTTTTTGCTGTCATGTCTGAGTCGCCTGCCCCCATTTCCTTCGCCGATTTTAAGCTCAACAAACAACTGCTCACGGCCGTGGCCGAGGCCGGTTTTGAGCAGCCCACCCCCGTGCAGGAGCAGACGATTCCGCTGCTGCTGGCCGGCCACGACGTGCTCGGCATTGCCCAGACCGGCACCGGCAAAACGGCCGCGTTTGGCCTGCCCCTGCTCATGAAGGTGAAGTATGCCCAGGGCACGCACCCGCGGGCCCTCATCATGGCTCCTACCCGGGAGCTGGCCATGCAGATCGAAACCCACCTCAAGCGCCTGTCGACGCACACCGACCTGCGGATTTTCTCCATCTACGGCGGCCTGGGCCCCAAAACCCAGATCGAAACGCTGGCCGCCGGCGTGGATATCCTGATTGCCACGCCCGGCCGCCTGCTCGAGCTCTACCTGCGCGGCGACCTGGTGCTGAAGGAGCTCAAGACCCTGGTGCTCGACGAGGCCGACAAGATGATGGATATGGGCTTTATGCCCCAGATCCGGCGGATCCTGGAAATCATTCCCCGCAAGCGCCAGAACGTGCTGTTCTCGGCGACTATGCCCGACAAGGTGGCCACGCTGAGCGAGGAGTTCCTGGAGTTTCCGGTGCGCGTGGAGGTGACGCCGGCCGCTACCTCGGCCCAGAACGTGAGCCAGAGCCTGTACCGGGTGCCCAACCTGCTCACCAAGATCAACCTGCTGGGCTATCTGTTCAAGGACGAGGAAACCTTCAACCGGGTGCTGATCTTCTGCCGCACCAAGGAAAACGCCGACAACGTGGCCCACTTCCTGGCCCGCAAGGTGAGTGAGGATACCCGCGCCATTCACGGCAACAAGGGCCAGAACGTGCGCATCAACGCCATGGACGCCTTCCGCGCCGGCGAGCTGCGCTTTCTGGTATCGACCGACGTGGCGGCCCGCGGCATCGACGTGCCCCAGGTAAGCCACGTGATTAACTTCGACGTGCCGCTGGTGTACGACGACTACGTGCACCGCATCGGGCGCACGGGCCGGGCCCAGCACACCGGCGCGGCCATTACCTTCGCCAACGAGGCGGAAATGCACCACATCGAGAAGATTTCGGAGCTCATCAACCAGCCGATTCCCGAGCTGCCGCTGCCCGAAGGCGTGAAAGTGATGGAAACCATGTTCGATGAGAAGCAGTCGATGGACCGCGAAATCGATGACCGCCGCCGCCGCCTCGACCCCGATTTCAAGGGCGCCTTCCACGAGAAGAAAACCCCGCTCCAGAAAGGCATCGACAAGCGCACCGGCCAGGCCTACGTGGAAGGCCCGAACCGCAGCCAGAAAGGCAAGAAGAAGCGGGCCTCGCCGGGCAAAACCCAGTCGCCGGCCGCCAAGGCCTCGGCCAAGCTGCGCAACTCCCGGCACAAGTAGGTTTTGGGTGAGTGGTTTTTAGCTCAACCTCTACAAAGAAAAAGAGTCCGCAGCATAAGCTGCGGACTCTTTTTCTTTGTAGAGGTTGAAAGACCAAAGGCAGTAGGTGGTCTGGTCTAAAAACCAAAAGCCACCCACCAAAAACCAACTAGTGGTGGAAGAACGGCAGGTGGCTGAAGCGGACACTGATCATGGTGAAGGCCGCGCCCCAGAACATGGCGCTCCAGAGCATGTGTAGAAAGATGCGCAGGCGCGGCACGTGCAGCTGGGTGGCAATGACGGTGCCGCCGATGGGGCTGAACAGAATCGGCGTCAGAAAGGCAATGCCCGGCATACCGAAGCGGCGGAAAAAGCGCACAATATTGCGGCTGCGCTTGGTAAACACCGGCTTGCCCTTCAGCTGGCGGCGGCGACGCTGGTGCAGGGCCCAGGCCTGCCCGACGCTGGATATGATCAGCACCGTGGTCATCATGCCGGCTACGGTGAGGCCCAGGGTCAGCATGTAGTTCAGGCCGATGGACACTCCGGCAATGGGGCCGGCAAAGAACTTAACCATGCTGAGCAGGAAAACGGAGGCGCATTTGAAAAAGTAGGGCAGCACGGTCGTTTTCGAAGCTAAAAGAGTGACGCAGGTAATCCCGCCGGAACCGCGGAAGGCAAAGCTACTAAGGAGGCCTACCGGGATTTGGTTCCGGGGCATTATGCCTTTGTTGCTTCTGACCGCCCGGCAAAAATCGGGCTACGCTGCCAAAAATGCGGAGCCGGGCTACGGCAGGCGGAGCCGAACGGGCGGGCTGCCCCGGGTTTGCCCCGCTCCGACCCTACAGCTTGCTGCCGTACGACAGGTCGCCGGCGTCGCCGAGGCCGGGCACGATGTAAGCCTGCTCGTTGAGCTTTTCGTCGATGGCGGCCACCCAGAGCGTGGCTTCGGGAATCTCGCGGGTCACGTACTCCACGCCTTCGGGACTGGCAATGACGGCGGCAATGTGCACCTGCCGCGGCTGGCCGAAGCGCAGCATGGCCCGGTAGGTCTGCACCAATGACTTGCCGCTGGCCAGCATCGGGTCGGCCAGAATCAGGACCCGCTCGTCCAGGCTGGGGGCCGACAGGTAGTCGACCTGCACGCGCACCTGGGCCGTGCCCTCGATGCGGTAAGCGGCGGCAAAGGCACTCGGCGACTGGTCGAAGTAATTGAGGAACCCCTGGTGAAACGGCAGTCCGGCGCGCAGCACCGTGGCCAGCACCGGAAAGTCGTGCAGCTGCTTGCTGACGGACTCGCCCAGCGGGGTTTTCACGCTTTTCTCGGTGTAGCTGAGCTGGGAGCTGATTTTGTAGGCCATGATTTCGCCCAGGCGCTGCAGGTTGCGGCGGAAGCGCAGACTGTCGCGCTGCACGTCCACGTCGCGCAGCTCGGCCAGGAAGTGGTTGGCAATGGAGGGTTCGGCACACACAATGTGCACGCGTTCGGGGTGGCTCAGGCTTGGCTTCGGCGTTTCCATAGTAGATACCAGGGCAAGGAGGTTTGGGTGAGCGCCGCGTAAGGCACGGGGGCGGCGCCGAAGTTGGCAAAAAAACGGGCAATCGACGGAATCATGCCGCCTTCAAAGTCCAGCACCAGGCCGGGGGTGCCGGCGTAGCGCCGGATGAGGTGGTCGGGCAGCAGCAGCGGGGCACCGGCCTGCTTGCCCGCGGGCGAGGCAGCGGCAAACAGGTAGATGAGGCGGCGGGCCGTGACGACGAACACGGCCCCGGCCAGCAGCGCACCGTCACCAGGACTGCGCACTTCCAGGATCTGCACCTGCTGCCGGGCCTGCAAAGCCGTTACCAGCTGGCTTAGCTGGCGGTAGTGCCGCGCTTTGAGCCCGGCTACCGCCCCGCCCTTAAATTCTTGAAACAGCTCGATTACAGCTTTGGCTGACGCAGCCTCCGAAATGAGCAGCGGCGTGGCCTGCTGCTGGTGCTGGCGCAGGCGGCGGCGGTAGTCGGCGGCGTAGCCGGCCAGCAGGGTGGCATAATCCGCGGCCAGCGGCAGCAGATAGGTCTGCCGCTGGGCCACCGCGAAAGCGTCTGGCACGTGGCCGACCGGGTTTTCCGCGTTGAGCTGGAGGTAGAACCGCGCGTAGCGGTGGGCCAGCAGCGCCAGGTACTCGGCCGGCTGGCGGTGCCGGCTGCGGGCCGTGGTGAGCAGGCCCAGCTGCTGGGTGAATGCCGGCTGGTAGACCTGCCGCCCCCAGGGCCGCCGCTTCACGGGCAGCGCCAGCACCGACAGATACCGGTCCGACGCCTCTTCGACTTCGACCACGGCATCCCAGCGGCCGGCCGTGGCCCGCAGCCACGCCGCCTGCGCGTAGGGCACCGCCTGCTCAGCCGCCGCCACGCAGGCATCCCAGGCGGTCAGGTTGAGGGCGGAAAAAGGCAGGTATTGCAGCGGCACGGGGTAAAGGTAGAGAGTTCGGGCCGGCTGAGGCCGGGAAAATCCGCCGGCTGCCGTCAGGTTGGGGCAACCTAAAGTCCACTCCTGCGGTAACTGCGTAGCTTTGCGTAAGCCGGAGACTCTCCCGAAGCGCGGCTCTGCCTCCTATGAACAAATTCCTACTGCTCCTGCTGCTGCCGGTTTTCAGTGCCCTGGCACCCGCCGCCACGGCCCAGACAACACCCACCCAGACTACCCCGCCGGCTTCCACCGATAAAGATCCGGTCTGGCTGATTTTCGACCATCCGATTACGCCCGAGGACGGATCCAAGCCTAAGCCGGCCCCCCGAAGCTCGTCGCCGAAGCCGGCCAAAATCGATACGCCCGCTGTAGCGCCGGCCCCGGCCCCGGCCGGTACTGAGCCTGCGCCGAACATAGCCAGCCCGCCGCCCGCCGCTGGCTCTGCGCCGGCCGTTTCTGCTCCGGTGCCCCCCGCTCCCAAGATGCGCTATTCGGGCAGGGCCACGCAGGGCTCTACCTACGTGCCGCTTGACCAAGATGTGTACCGCCTCATTGACCGCTACGCCATCAAGTACGGGTCCGATTCGCTTGGCGACCCGCACACCTCCGTGCGACCCTACCACCGGGCCGGCGTGGCCCGCCTCGGAGAGCGAATCTTAAGCGAAGACAACGCGGCGGGACTTTCGGCGGCCGACCAGTTTAATGCCACCTATCTGCTGCGTGACAACTGGGAATACACCGACGCGGCCTCGACCGTAAACCAGCGCCCGCGGCCGGTGTTCAAGTATTTCTATACGAACCAGTCGGACGTGTTTCACGTCGCCAAGCCGGACTTCACGTTGCGCGTGAACCCGGTAGCGGGCTTACAAGCCGGCTACGACAACCAGAACGGCGGCCTGCGCTACCTCAACACCCGCGGCCTGCAGGTAGAAGGCACCATTGATGGCCGCCTGGGCTTCTACACCTTTCTGGCCGACAACCAGATGGCGGTGCCGGCCTACGTGCAGAACCGGGTGCAGCGCGACAGTATCGTACCCCACGAAACCTTCCTGAAAAACTTCAAGGGCCGCGCCGACCAGTACGACTTTTTCTCGGCCCGGGGCTATCTGACCTACGCGGCTACCAAGCATATCAACGTGCAGTTGGGGCACGACCGAAACATCATCGGCAACGGCTACCGCTCCCTGATTTTGTCCGACTATTCGGCCCCCTACTTCTTTCTGAAGCTGAACACGCGCATCTGGAAGTTCAACTACCAGAACTTGTTTGCCGAGCTCAACGCCAATGCCATTGGTACCAACCAGGTGTACCCCAAAAAGTACATGGCCATGCACCATCTCAGCCTCGACGTGACTCCCAACTTCAACGTAGGTGTGTTTGAGTCGGTGATGTTTGCCCGGGGGAAAGGGCGCTTTGAGCTGCAGTACCTGAACCCGATTATTTTCTACCGCAGCATTGAGCAGCAGGTGGGCTCGGCCGACAACGCCCTGCTCGGCGCCGACTTTAAATGGAACATCCTGCACCGCGGCCAGATTTACGGGCAGCTGATGCTCGACGAATTCGTTATCAGCGAAGTGCGCGCCGGCAATGGCTGGCAGGGCAACCGGCAATCCTTCCAGCTGGGCGGCAAATATATCGACGTGGCCGGCATCCGCAACCTCGACCTGCAGGCGGAGTTCAACTACATCCGGCCCTACACCTACCAGCACGTGAGCGAATACACCAACTACCAGCACTACCGGCAGCCGCTGACTCACCCAATGGGGTCTAACCTGTACGAGATTATCGGCATCGTGAGCTACCAGCCGCTGCCCCGCCTGAACGTGGTGGCCAAGGCTTTCTACTCGGAGCAAGGGCTGGATAACGCCACCCCGGACCCCGCTTCCCAGCCCAACTACGGCGGCAACGTGCTGAAGCCCTACACCACCCGCGTCAGCGAGTATGGCAACAGTGTGGGCCAGGGCAACACCACCCGGCTGCTGCACGGCGACCTGACGGCTACTTATCAGCTTCACCACAACCTGTGGCTCGACGCCAAGCAGATTGTGCGCCGCCAGACCAGCGCCACGCCGGCGCTGGGCAATGGCACGGAGGCGTTTTCGTCGGTGACCGTACGCTGGAACATTGCCCAGCGTCTCCACGAGTTTTAAGCCCGGCCCCCGATGCGCCACGAACCGGCTGCGCTGCTGCTTTTCCGGCCCGTCGATCAGGCGGAGCTGGACTTGATTGCCGCCACCGACTGGCTGGCGTTTCCGCCCGGCGGACCCGGGCAATGGGTCTTCTACCCCGTGCTGCAGGAGGAATATGGCACCCAGCCGGCCTGCGACTGGAGCGGGCCGGACTCCGGCGTGGGCTACGTGGTGCGCTGTGCCGTTGATGCCGACTACGCCGCACAGTTTCCGGGGCAAACCGTAGGCCACGCCCACCATGAGGAGCTGTGGGTGCCGGCCGCCGAGCTGACCGAATTCAACCGCAACATTCTGGGCCGGATCGAGGTGGTGGCTATTGTTCCGGCCGGCTGACCCGCGGGAAGCCACCCGCACCCGGCGGCTGCTTTCAACAAACCGCGCCGCCTGCAATCGGCGCGGCTGGTTATGGGTGGCAGCAGCCGGACGGCTGGATGGCTTCGTGGGGGCCGGCAGAGTCAGCTGGTTACGCGCAGCAGATTGCCGGTCTGGGTGGCCGTGTAGCGCCGCAGCGCCCGGTTGGCGGGCCCCGTCACCACCGTGCCGTCCAGGGTGAAGACGGAACCGTGATTCGGGCACACAAACTGGCTCGGGCCGGACTCAAAGACGATGGTCGTGCCCTGGTGCGGGCAGGGCGCCTGCAGCGCCGCGTAGCCGCCGGCCGCCGTTTTGACCACGATTACCTGCTTGTTGGCTCCGTACACGTAGCCCCGGGCCGGATCGTGCAGCGCCGCGTTTTCGGGGGCCATCAGGTCAAGCGTAAAATCGACCTGGGTGACGACCGGCGGCGGGCCGGGCGCCGGGTCCGGGTCTTTGCTGGCGCAGCCACCCAGGCAGCCCGAGGCCAGCACCGCGGCGGCGCCCATTCCGAAGAGGTGAATAAATTCCTTGCGTTCCATAAGTTGGGGTCAGAGCTGGGAGTAGAATATGGGCTGAACTCGTGCGTCGGCCGCAAAAGGTTGCCCGGCCCGCAACAGAATGCCGGTTACCTTTGCTGCCCCCATGAAGACTTACCTCCGCATTCTGCACTACGCCCGGCCGTTGGCCGGCTTTCTGCCGCAGTACCTGCTCTATACCGTGCTGACCATCTTTTTCAGCATCGGCAACTTCACCCTGATTATTCCCCTGCTCAAAGTCCTGTTCGACAAAACGGACAAAGTGCCCCTGCTGGCCCCCGACCGGCTGCCCGCCTTCCGCCCCACCATTCAGTGGGTCACCGACACGTTCAACTTCTTCTTCGCCGACGTGCTGGCCGACCGCGGCAAGCTCGGCGCGCTGGCCTTCGTGTGCCTGGTAGTGGTGGGCTCGGTGCTGCTGAGCAACGTGTTCCGCTACCTGAGTCTGCGCCTGCTGGCCAAAATCCGGGCCCGCGTGATTCAGAACCTGCGCCGCGACCTGTACCACCGCATCATTGGACTGCCGCTGAGCTTTTTCGGCGGGGAGCGGAAAGGTGATTTGATGTCGCGCTTCACCTCCGACGTGCAGGAAGTCGAAACTTCGGTGGTCAACACCATGACGGCCGTCATCAAGGAGCCACTGACCATTGTGGCCTATTTCGTGGTCTTGTTCCACATTTCGGTGCCCCTAACCTTGTTTACGCTGATTCTGCTGCCCATTTCGGGGGGCGTTATTGCCGGCGTGGCCAAGCGCCTGCGCACCCAGGCCAAGCTCAGCCAGAAAACCCTGGGTACCATGCTCTCGGTGATTGACGAAACCCTGGGCGGCATCCGGGTTATCAAGGCCTTCAACGCGCAAGGCTACATCAAGGGCAAGTTTGAGGAGCAGAACGACCAGTACGCCCGCACCTCCCGCACCATCGACAACACCCGCGACCTGGCTTCCCCGTTTTCGGAGTTTGCGGGCGTGACGGTGGTGGCCGGGCTGCTCTACTTTGGCGGCACGCTCATTCTGGGCGGCCAGTCGAACCTGACGGGCGAGGTATTCATCGGCTACGTGATTCTGTTTTCGCAGGTGCTCACGCCGGCCAAGGCCCTTTCCTCGTCGTTTGGCAACATCCAGCGCGGCCTCGTGGCGGGCGAAAGAATCCTGAGCATCATCGACACCGAGCCCGCCATCCGCGACAAGCCCGACGCGCAGGTGCTGCCCGCTTTCCAGCGCCAGATTGAGCTGCGCAACCTGCAGTTTGGCTACGGCGACCAGCTGGTGCTGCAGGACATCAACCTGACCATCCAGAAAGGCAGGACCGTGGCGCTGGTCGGGCCCTCGGGCGGGGGCAAATCGACGCTGGCCGACCTGCTGCCGCGCTTTTACGACCCCACCGGCGGTCAGATCCTCATCGACGGCCACGAGGTGCGCGACTGCACCATTCACTCCGTGCGCGACCAGATGGGCATCGTTACCCAGGAAAGCATCCTCTTCAACGACACCATCTTCAACAACATCCGCTTCAATACCGAGGCCACTGAGGAAGAGGTTATCGAAGCTGCCCGTATTGCCAACGCCCACGAGTTTATCGTCCAGACGCCCGAGGGCTACCAGACCACCATCGGCGACCGGGGCTCCCGGCTTTCGGGCGGGCAGCGGCAGCGCCTGAGCATTGCCCGCGCCATCCTGCGCAACCCGCCCATTCTGATTCTGGACGAAGCCACTTCGGCCCTCGACACGGAAAGCGAAAAGCTGGTGCAGGAAGCCCTGACGCGGCTGATGCAGAACCGCACGTCCCTGGTTATTGCCCACCGGCTGAGCACCATCCAGCACGCCGACGAAATCATTGTGCTCCAGCACGGCCGCATCGTGGAGCGCGGCACCCACGAGGATCTGCTGCGGGGGGGCGGGCTGTATCAGCGCCTGAATCAGATGCAGACCAACGGCCTGCTGGCCTAAGGTCAGCCGCGGCAGCCAACGGTAAGCCGGATTCCTGCGTTTAGCCCCGTAGCCGCGGCTTGTTTGCGCGCCCGAATTGGCAAAGCCCTATATTTAACCCGCCAATGAGGCCTCCGCGTGGTGTAGCCATCGGTTTCTCCGAAATCCAACTCCGTTTTACTCATGCTTGCCATCAAACGTCTCGTCACCATTCTGGTAATGGTTTTTGTTCTGCTCGGGCTGCTGCTCATGCTGGTGCCCTCGGTGAATGCCACCGCCCAAGGGATGTTCAGCAGCGGGCCGGTCGGGCTGTATAAAGCGCTGTTCATCACCGGCTTGGTGCTGCTCGGGCTGCAGCTCATCACCGAAAACCTCGACAGCGTGCTGCTGCGCCGGGAAGTAGCCCTGCACAACGGCAAGATCAACGAGCTCAAAGCCCGCCTCTACGACCAGCAGACCAACCCGCGCGCCGAAGGGCAGCAGCGGGCCGGCGGCACCACTACCCTGCCGCCCGTGGTGGCTCCCGAGCCCGCCTACACGGCGCCGCCCGCCCGCCCCGAAGCCGCGCACGACGGGCAGCATCCCACCTTCCCGCAGTCGGACCCCGGCCTGCTGAATGTGCCCCTGGACCAGCCCAACACAATCATTACTCCTTCCCCAGCTTCGGACCCCCACAACCGTCCGGCGCTGTAACTCCGCCGCCGTGCCTGCACCGCTCACCGAACTTATCCGGGCCGAACTAACCGAAGCCCGCACCGTCCTCGACCAGTTTCTGGCCGACCCCAACCAAATCAGCAGCATCGAGCAGGCTGCCCGGCTGATGGCGGAAAGCCTGCGGGCCCAGGGCAAAATCCTGAGCTGCGGCAACGGTGGCTCCCTGTGCGATGCCCAGCACTTTGCCGAGGAGCTCACCGGCCGCTACCGCCAGGACCGGCCCGCGCTGGCCGCCATTGCCCTCACCGAAGCCTCCCACATGAGCTGCGTGGCCAACGACTACGGCTACGAGTACGTGTTCAGCCGCTACGTGCAGGCCCTGGGCCGCCCCGGCGACGTGCTGCTGGCCATCAGCACCAGCGGCAACTCGCCCAACGTGCTGCGCGCCGCCGAAGCCGCCAAAGCCGCCGGCATGAAAGTCGTGGGCCTCACCGGCAAGGACGGCGGCCAGCTGGCCGGCCTCTGCGACGTAGAAATCCGCGCCCCCCACGCCGGCTTTGCCGATCGGGTCCAGGAAATCCATATCAAAGCCATTCACATCCTGATTCTACTCATTGAGCAGCTGGTGAAGTAGCCCCGCCTACTGCGGTGATACCGACGAAAAGCCGGTTGGTTCAGCTTAGCTGGGCCGACCGGCTTTTCGTGTTCTAAACGTTCTATATTTAGCCAGTTCTTCCCGTCCTATCCTTCGTGTGCTATGCTTACCAAAACCTACGGCTCGGCCGTGCAGGGCGTAAACGCCAACACCATCACCATTGAAGTGGTGGTGTCACAGGGCACCAATTTCTTCGTGGTCGGGCTGCCGGATAACGCCATCAAGGAAAGCCAGCAGCGCATTGAGGCGGCCCTCAAATTCCGGGGCTACAAAATGCCGCGCACCAAGGTAGTGGTGAACATGGCGCCCGCCGATATCCGCAAGGAAGGCTCGTCCTACGACCTGCCCATTGCCCTGGGCATCCTGCACGCCTCCCAACAGCTGCTTACCGAGGAGCTGGGCCACTACATTATCATGGGCGAGCTGGCCCTCGACGGAGCCCTGCGGCCCATTCGCGGCGTGTTGCCCATTGCCATTCAGGCGCGCAAGGAAGGGTTTAAAGGCATCATGCTGCCCGTCGAAAACGCCCAGGAAGCGGCCATCGTCAATAACCTCGACGTGATTCCGGTCGAAACCATGCAGCAGGCCATTGATTTCTTCGAGGGCCGGCTGGCCATAGCGCCCGTCACGCTCGATACCCGCCGGGTATTCCAGCAGGCCGCCAACCAGTACACCGCCGACTTTGCCGACGTGCAGGGCCAGGAAAACATTAAGCGGGCCCTGGAAATTGCGGCGGCCGGCGGCCACAACGTCATCATGATCGGGCCGCCCGGGGCGGGTAAAACCATGCTGGCCAAGCGCCTGCCCGGTATTCTGCCCATGCTCACCATGCTGGAAGCCCTGGAAACCACCAAGATTCACTCCGTAGCCGGCAAGCTGGGCGCCAATGCCTCCCTGCTCAGCAGCCGCCCGTTTCGGTCGCCCCACCACACCATCTCCGACGTGGCCCTGGTGGGCGGCGGCGGCAACCCCCAGCCGGGTGAAATCTCGCTGGCCCACAACGGCGTGCTGTTTCTCGACGAGCTGCCCGAGTTCAAGCGCACGGTGCTGGAGGTGATGCGCCAACCGCTGGAGGAGCGCCGCGTCACTATTTCGCGGGCCAAGGTCAGCATCGACTTCCCCGCCAACTTCATGCTCATCGCCAGCATGAATCCCTGCCCCTGCGGCTACTACAACCACCCCGAGAAAGAGTGCGTGTGCGGCCCCGGCGTGGTGCAGCGCTACCTCAACAAAGTCAGCGGACCGCTGCTGGACCGCATCGACCTGCACGTAGAAGTCACGCCCGTCACCTTCGACCAGATGACCGAAACCCGCAAGTCGGAAACCAGCGCCGCTATTCAGCAGCGGGTCGAGCAGGCCCGGCAGGTGCAGGTCGGGCGGTTCCAGGAGTTTCCCGACGTGCACTGCAACGCCATGATGCCGCCCCAGATGGTGAAGGATATGTGCCAGATCAACGACGCCGGACGTACCCTGCTCAAAACCGCCATGGAGCGCCTGGGCCTCTCCGCCCGCGCCTACGACCGCATCCTGAAAGTGGCCCGCACCATCGCCGACCTGGCTGGCACGGAAGACATCCGCCTCGAGCATCTGGCCGAAGCTATCCAGTACCGCAGTCTCGACCGGGAAGGATGGGCCGGCTGAACCCGGCCTCAGGCAAACAAAAAACCCTCACCGCATAAAGCGGTGAGGGTTTTTGGTGATCCCGCTGGGATTCGAACCCAGGACCCGTACATTAAAAGTGTACTGCTCTACCAGCTGAGCTACAGAATCATTTCCCGGGGAGCGAAGGTCATTTTTTCGCTCTGTGGGGGTGCAAAAGTGCTAGACTTGTCGTTGGTATCCAAACTTTCGGCGGCTTATCTGCCGACGCCCGGGCGACTCACGGCGGTATCTGATTTACTGTCATACACATAACGATGCAAAAAAAAGTCGGAGCAATGCGGGTTGGGCGCGCGTTATTCCCGCCGAATAAGTAGGAGCTTTGCACTCCGTACTCATTGTGGCCCGCCATGTACAAAGCCCTGCTTAAACCCCTGCTGTTTCAGTTGGATGCCGAACAGGCTCACCACTTCGTATTTGACAACCTGAAGCGCAGCTTTCGGCTACCGGGCATGGCCGCGCTGATGCGCCAGCTCTACGACTTTGAGCACCCGGCGCTGGAGCGGGAAGTGTTCGGGCTGAGATTCCGCAACCCCGTCGGGCTGGCGGCCGGCTTCGACAAAAACGCTGAGCTGCCCGACGAGCTGGCCGCGCTGGGGTTTGGCTTCGTGGAAATAGGAACGGTGACGCCGCGGCCCCAGCCGGGCAACCCCAGCCCGCGCCTGTTCCGGCTACCGCAGGACGCGGCGCTGATCAACCGCATGGGCTTCAACAACGACGGGGCGGCCGCCGTAGCCCAGCGGCTGCGGCAACGACGCACCGGCCTCATTATCGGGGGCAACATCGGCAAGAACAAGGACACGCCCAACGAGCTGGCCGCTGCCGACTACGTGGCCGGCTTCGAGGCCCTGTTCGATGTGGTCGACTATTTCGTGGTAAACGTCAGCTCGCCGAATACGCCCAACCTGCGGGCCCTGCAGGAAAAGGAGCCGCTCATCCGCCTGCTGCAGCAGGTACAGGAGCGCAACCTGGCCCAGCCCCGGCCCAAGCCCCTGCTGCTCAAAATTGCGCCGGACCTTACCGACGGCCAGCTCGACGACATCCTGCTCATTGCCCGCGAAACCCAGCTCAGCGGCCTGGTAGCCACCAACACCACGATCAGCCGCGCCGACCTGCGCACGCCGGCAGCTACCATCGGAAGTATGGGCGCGGGGGGCCTTAGCGGCCGCCCTCTGCGGCAGCGGGCTACCGACGTTATCCGTTACCTGCACCAGCACTCCGGGGGCAGCCTGCCGATTATTGGCGTGGGCGGCATTGCTTCTCCGGCTGATGCGCAGGAAAAGCTGGCCGCCGGTGCCGCGCTAGTGCAGCTCTACACCGGCTTCATCTACGAAGGCCCGGCGCTGGTAAAGCGCATCAATCAGGCGCTGGTGCCGCAGTAAGGTAGCTCAGGGCCGGGCAGCGGCCCGCTGGATGCGGATTTCCACCACTTCGGCGGCCGGCGCGTGCGCAAGCCGGGCCCGGTAGCGGCGCTGCGCCCATATCAACGCCGGCACCATCACCAGCGTGGGCCACAGGAAGTTGAGCGGAAAGGGAATAAACGCAAGGCTGGTGGCCGAAAAAGCCGATACGGCCGCAATGTACGAGCCCACGAAGCCCGACATATGGTTCAGCAGCCACTGCCCGGCCGGCCAGGGACCCTTACGCCGGAAAGCCCTGATCTGCCTGGTAGTCGTCATCAGCCCGATGGCCCCGAACACGATGGGCACCGGATTCTGGCGCGCGTGCAGCAGCCCGTACCCGATGGTGCCCGCAAATACGAGCGTGCCCAGCCCCACACCCAGCCAGTCGGCCAGGGCCGGCGCGGCCTCCCCGCGGGCCAGCTGCTTGTGGTAGAGGGAGCGGTAGCCAAACCAGGCCAGATACAGGCTAAAGACCCCCGTGAGCAGCAGAAAGGTGAGGCCGTGGTACGTCGCCGATACCAGAGCCGTGCTGCCGGCCACCACCATGGCCCAGAAGAAAATCCGGCCCCACAGGCGGTGCGCCGGGCCTCCCTTGCGCACATACAGGGCCGCCGGGGCCACGAAGAAGCCGATAAACCCGGCCGTAATATGAATCCAGCGGTTGGCAAGCAGAAACGTTTCCATGGGCGAACTGATAAGCGTGGACGCCGGCAGTAGGGCACCAGCGCAGGGGCTAAGTAAGCGCACTGCGCCGCCGCAAGCCACTCGGCCTTACCCAACCGTCGGATCAGCTGGCTGAAGCACCCGGTATGACTACCCAAGCGGTGAGCCGGACTCGGTCTTTCCCTCGTTTCGGCCGTCGCGGCTCTATAGCGTCGTCCCGACTTTCAGCTCGACCACGTCGGCCGCACCGCGGTGCACTTTCAGGTCGACGGAGCCCCAGAACCGGTCGCTAACGTGGTACTTGAGGCCCAGCCGCTCGTAGTAGAACTTGTTGGACTTGTAGGGATTGTACACGTAAAAGCCCAGGTGCGACCCGAATGCCAGCCGCCCGAACAGCAGCTCGTGGCCCACGAACACGCCGGCTTTCTTCACGTCGGGCAGGGCTTCGCCGGTTCGCGTGGTATCCTGCAGCTGGGCCAGCAGGCTGCGGTCATAAAACCCTTCCAGGCCGACTACCAGGTTGCTCTTGCGGTTTATCCGGCGCCCACCCATCACCGTTACCGAGTTGACGGCGTACTTGCGGCGGTCCGACTCATTGCGCTGCTTCCAGCCGATGCTGGTGCTCAGATCCAGAAAGTTGTGACCGAGGTCGGCGGGCTCGTCCGTTGCGGGGTTGATGGCAAGCGGCTGAAACGGCCGCTGCTGGTGGTAGTTGAACCCGACCAGCACGGTGGGCAGGTTGATGCCGAAGTTGGGCTTGGTTGTCGCGCCGTTGGAGTAGTGGTTGAGCGCCAGCCCCAGCAGCAGCCCCCAGTGCTCGGCTACGGCCACGTCGTACTCCAGGCGCAGCTGCAGCGTAGCATTCAGCCGCGAGCTGACGATGGTGTTCTTGTGGTTGGTGGCCAGATCGAAGCGCACGGGAAAGTAGGCGATGCCGGTGCCGAGGCGGAAGTTGAGCTCGTGGCGGGCCGTGCGCAGAATGCTCTTGTTGAGGTAGATGCTGCTGGCGTAGGAGCGGCCCAGCACCGGGTTACGGTAGTCGTAGTAGACCAGGTTGACCCCGATTTTGGGATACTTGTACCAGGCGTGCCAGGGTTCCGAGCCGTTGGTCTGCCGCTGCACGTTCAGCTCCAGGCCCGTGGGGTGCGACACGGCCAGGTGCTTTACCGCCGGCGTGTGGGCAATAATAAAGCTGCCCTGCGCGTAAACGCCCAGAATCAGCGGGCCTTTGGGCGCGACGGCACTGGCCGGCTGCGCCGCCGCGGAAAACGAGCCCAGACCAGCCATTCCGACCAGCACTACCCCAGGAAAACGACCAGCAACAGAAAGCATAGACAGGCGAAGCAAGGCGTCAAAAATAGTAAAACCCGGGGCAGGGCGGCCGGAAACTTCGCGCCGCCGGGCAAATTCTAAGCCGCTACTACTGTTGAACTTCCCCGGAAACGGGCCGGCCGCCAACCGGTTAATTCTGAATGAAATCTGCAGTAAAGCGCAACCCTGACCGGGCAACTTACGATATGAGGCCCAGTTACCAGCTTGCGTGTCGACTTCATCGGAAGAAAGCTGCCACCCCACCCACCCTCATCTTCACTTTTTACCAGACTTGCCATGAAAAAGCTTGCAATAGTTACCTGTGCCCTGGCCGCTGCCAGCTTCGGAACCGCCCACGCTCAGGATGCCGGCGGCTTCCGCCTCGGCATCAAAGCCGGCGCCACCTACTCCAATATCTCCGGCGACAACGTGCAGCAAATCACCGGTGCCAACTACAGCACCGACCTGGGCGACTATAAGCTGGGCTACAATGCCGGCGTAGCCGTAACCATTCCGCTGACCGACGATGGCTTCTTCTCCTTCGCTCCGGAGCTGCTCTACAACCGCAAGGGCTACGAAATCCAAACCACCCAAACCAGCAACCTCGCCGCCAACATCAAGTCGGTAGAGCAGGAGCAGCAGCGCGTGCTGCACTACTTCGACGTGCCGCTGCTGGCTAAAATCAATGCTGGTGGCCTGTTCTTCGAGCTGGGTCCACAGGTAAGCTACCTGTTCGGCTCCAAGAATAAGTCGCAGACAACTACCAAATACACCAACGGCGAAAAAGACAAGGTAGAAGCCAACAGCGGCTTCCTCGACTACACCGGCGTCAGCCGCGACGATGCCTACAAGTCCGACCTCGCCCAGTTTGACATCAGCGGCCTGGCCGGCCTGGGCTACCAGACCGAAGGCGGCCTGAGCGTGGGCCTGCGCTACGCCCGGGGCTTCAACTCCCTGATCGACTCGAAAAATACCGACAACGAGCCCAAGGCTTTCAACAACGCCTACACGCTGCAGCTCGGCTATTTGATTCCGACCAAATAGTCAGCTTAGGCTAACCGCAAAAAAGGTGGCTGCCCTTCCGGGCGGCCACCTTTTTTGCATTTGCGGGCCGGCCGACCGGGGGAAGCGGGCAAAAAGCGCTTTTCCTAATCCCCTGAAAACGTGGCGGCAACAGGCCACACGGCGGAGTATTGGCAGCAAACCGCGCAGATTGGCCTGAAAATGGTGCGGGGCGCCTGACCTGCCGGCTCCGGTTCGGCAGCCTCGGGCATT
The DNA here is from genome assembly GCF_039539525.1 of Hymenobacter algoricola. NCBI lineage: Bacteria > Pseudomonadati > Bacteroidota > Cytophagia > Cytophagales > Hymenobacteraceae > Hymenobacter > Hymenobacter algoricola. The sequence goes on from NZ_BAABDH010000111.1 coordinate 29,416, forward strand.
GCTCACCAACATCACTTTGGCCTCATGAAAAAGACCTCCTTCTTACTGGCCTCGCTGCTATCGGCAGCAGCGTTGTTTTCGTCGGCCGCGCACGCGCAGGGCGTACGGCTGGGCCTGCGGGCCGGCGCCAACTACTCCAACCTGGCCGGCAACCTGGAAAACGAGACGACCTACAACAACAAAATCGGGTTTCTGGGCGGCGTAATTCTCAATGCCAGCCTTAGCGACGACGAGTTCCTGTCGGTGCAGCCGGAGGTACTGTTTTCGCAGAAAGGATTCGAGAACAAGTCGGCCGAGTACAAAAACATCTTTGGCACCACCCAGCGGCGCGAAGGCAAGGTCAACTACAACTACCTCGACGTGCCCGTGCTGCTCAAGGTCAACGCCGGCGGGCTGGTCTTCGAGGGTGGTCCGCAATACTCCTACCTGCTCAGCGTGAAGGACGAAACCACCATCACCCGCACAGGCGGCCTCAGCGGCAACACGTCCACGACCACCGTGCACAGCCAAAAGGATTTGAGCGGACTGAATCGCAACGAGCTGGGCTACGTAGCGGGCGTAGGCTACCAGGCCGATACTGGCGTGAGCCTGAACCTGCGCTACACCGGCGCCTTGGGCGACTTCGTCAAGAATGACGACGGCAGCTACTTCGACGGCGACCTGAACAATGCCCGCCACTCGGCCTTCCAGCTTTCGCTGGGCTACCTGATTCCCAACAAATAACGCCCTATGATGATGATGATGATGCGTCGGATCAGCCTTCTGCTCGTTCTTTTTGCCGCGCCAGTCCTAGCTGCGCAGGCTCAGCTCAAGCTGGGCGTGAAAGCCGGGGTTAGCTACACCACGTTCACCGGCTCCAGCCTCGGCGCCTATAAGGTGGGGGGCCACGGGGGCTTGGTCGGCAACGTGCTGCTCAACGACTTCCTTTCCCTGCAGGGCGAAGCACTGATATCGATGAAGGGCGACCAGACCCGGGACCTAGCTGTCAACATCAAGAACAACCTGCTCTACCTGGATGTGCCGGTGCTGCTGAAGGTGCACGCCGACGGTCTGTTTTTTGAAGCCGGCCCGCAGGTGGGCCTGCTGCTGGCCGGGAAGCAGAAGCCGGGCAGCGACCTGAATACCAAAAGCCAGTACCGCCCTATCGACCTCGGCTACGTGGCCGGCCTGGGCTACCAGTGGAAAAGCGGCCCTAACCTCGGGCTGCGCTACAACGGCGGCATCATCACCGCCAACGACCCCGGCGCGCAAAATTTGTTTAGGCGCCGCAACAGTGCCTTCCAGCTCTACGGCGGCTATATCTTCGGCGGCTGGTAGCCGCCGACGGTCTTCGTTTACCCTCAGAAAGGCTGTTTCCTGCACAGGAAGCAGCCTTTTCTGTTCCTGGGCCGGCCTCGTCATACCAGGCCACCGCTCCGGCCCGTTACTGGTTTTTTGGCCTGGCTCTATGAAAAAGCTATTACTACCCCTCACCTTATTCAGTACCCTACCTACCGGCGCCGTATTCGCCCAGCAGTCGGTGCCGGGGCTGCGGGGCGGCATCAACTCGGCCACCTACGCCGGCTCCGCCAACACCGCCGCGCTGGTCGGGGGGCTGGCGGGCGTCACGGTGACCACGCCGCTCAACCAGGCGGCCACCTTTGCCTTTCAGACGGAGCTGCTGTACGCGGGCAAGGGCAGCAAGCTGACCGGCGTTACTTTCGCGGGCATTCCCGGGCTATCGGGTACGCAGCGGCTGCACTACCTGGAGCTGCCGCTGCTGGTGCAGTACCGGCCCCACAACTTCGAGCTGGAAGCCGGGCCGCAGGTCGGCATGCTGCTGGCCCAGCAGACGGAGCTGTCCGACGGCGGCAAAAACCGCTTCAGCAGCACCGGAACCGGGGGCCTGCGCACCTTTGAGGCGGGCTATATCTTGAGCGCGGGCTACCGGCTGCCCCAGGGGCTGGGGGCGGGTCTGCGCTACAACCGGGCGCTGTCGGGCATCAGCGGCGGCCGGCTCCACAATTCAGTTATCCAGCTCCAGCTCAGCTACCAGTTCCGCAAGAACCGGACGACTTAAGAAAGCCAAAAGCCCGGTGCCTGCGCAGGAACCGGGCTTTTTTTACGGCCAGGGCCGGGCGGCTACTTCTTCATGGCCGCCGTGTAGTTGCGGTAGAAGTGCGGGATGGTTTCGATGCCCTTCATAAAGTTGAACACGCCGAAGTGCTCGTTGGGTGAGTGGATGGCGTCGGAGTCGAGGCCGAAGCCGAGCAGGACGGTATCCAGGCCCAGCTCGCTCTTGAACATGGCCACGATGGGAATGGAGCCGCCCCCGCGGGTGGGGATGGGGCGCTTGCCGAAGGTAGTTTCCATGGCGTCGGCGGCAGCTTTGTAGGCTACCGAGTCGGTGGGCGTTATTACCGGCTCGCCGCCGTGGTGGGGCGTTACCTTCACCGTCACGCCGCTGGGGGCAATGCTGGTGAAATGCTGCTGGAACAGGGCCGTGATTTCGTCGGAGGTCTGGTGGGGCACCAGGCGCATCGAGATTTTGGCGTAGGCCTTGGAGGCAATGACGGTTTTGGCACCCTCGCCGGTGTAGCCGCCCCAGATGCCGTTCACGTCGAGCGTGGGGCGGATGCTGGTGCGCTCCATGCTGCTGTAGCCCTTCTCGCCGTAGATATCGGTCAGGCCGATGCTCTGCTTGAACTCGTCGTCGGAGTGCGGGGCCTTGGCCATTTCGGCGCGCTCCCCGGCGCTGAGCTCCGCCACGTTGTCGTAGAAGGCGGGGATGGTAATGTGGTTGTTCTCGTCGTGCAGGGAGGCAATCATCTTGCACAGCACGTTGATGGGGTTGGCCACCGCGCCGCCGTAGAGGCCCGAGTGCAGGTCGCGGTTGGGGCCCGTCACCTCCACCTCGTGGTAGCTCAGCCCGCGCAACCCCACCTCGATGCTGGGCACGTCGTTGGCCAGCATGCCGGTGTCGGAAATCAGGATGACGTCGGCCTTGAGCTTTTCCTTGTTGGCCTTCACGAAGAGGCCCAGGTTGGCGGAGCCCACTTCTTCCTCGCCCTCAATCATGATCTTCACGTTGCAGGGCACGCCGCCGTCCTGCAGCAGCACCTCGAAGGCCTTTACGTGCATATACACCTGGCCTTTGTCGTCGCAGGCGCCGCGGGCGTAGATCTTGCCGTCCTTGATGACGGGCTCAAACGGCGGCGAGGTCCACAGCTCGTAGGGGTCGGCGGGCTGCACGTCGTAGTGGCCGTAGACGAGCACCGTGGGCAGGCTGGGGTCGATGATTTTCTCGCCGTAGACGATGGGGTTGCCGGCGGTCTGGCACAGCTCCACGTTTTCGATGCCCACTTCTTCGAGGCGGGCCTTGAGGAAGTCAGCGGCCTTGAGCACGTCGCCGTGAAACTTAGGATCAGCCGAAACGGAGGGGATACGCAGCCAGTCGAGCAGCTCGCTTAAGAAACGGTCCTGGTTGCTTTCGAGGTAAGAAGCCATGCGGGCGGTGGGTTTGGTTGGGATATGGGGGTAAAAGTAGGCAGAAGCCGGAAGTTAGGAACCAGCGGCTAGCGCTTGGGGGGGCGCACGGTGCGCAGCCAGGCTTTGCCCTCTTCGTCGGTACCGAAGAGGCGCACCTCGAAGCCCTTGAGCTGGGCGTAGAACTTGGCCGCCGAGGCGTCGGCCATCGAGTCGGGCGTCGAAATCATGGCGAAGTAGCGCACGCCGGCCGTCGTGGCGTTGGGGGCCCACTCGTTCAGCACCCACTCCAGCGAATGGTCCCAGGGGCCCAGCACCTTACGCGTGTCGTTCAGCACGCAGTGGAAGCCCGCCTCGGCTACCGCCGCAATGTAGGCCGCGGCCCCGGCCTTGATGCTCTCGGCGGTGAGGTAGCCGGCCCAGTCCACTGCAATCCAGCGGTTCAGCGGGTCATCCTCAATAGTAATGTAGGGCCGCCCCAGGGCGCTTTTTAGTTCTAGTTTCATACAAAGTGTGGCAGGGCCGACCCGGGGGCCGGGCAGCAGCAAGGAGGGCGAAAAGGCGGGAGGTGGCAGCAGCACGCTGCCACCGATAATTGTCTTAAAGATACCCCCCCGCCCCCGCCTTCCCTAGCGCCCCGGACCCAAAAACGCCCCGGCAGCCGAAATAAGCGGTAGCCGGGGCGGGCGGCGGGCAGGGCGCTGCGGGCTACCCGGCCACCGCCGGTTTGGGAGTGGCCGGCCCGATGGGGTCCACCACGTACTCGCGGGCCCGGGTGGCATCGGTGAGCTTCCACACCGACTCGCCGGCGGCGCAGAGCTGCACCAGCTGCCGGTAGAGGCCGTTGGCAAACAGGATACGGGCCCGGGTGGCCCCGCTGCGGGTGTTTTCGGCCTCCTTACGGCTCATCAGGCCCTCGAGAAAAGCCTCGTTGTGTTGCTCTACCGCGTCGAGCATGGCGGCGGTGAGGCCTTCATCTTTGTATTCTTCGAGGTACTTGCGGCCCTGGCGCACGAGCATGGTAGCGGCCAAATGGAGCTTGGCCTCGCCCAGGCTGGACACGTCGGACACCCCAAACCGCTTGTAGCGGGGCGTCCGGGGGTCGTCTTTGAGCATGATGATGCTCATTGCGGCCTGCATGCTGGTTTCCAGATCCTGCACCACCGCGTCCTTTTCGTCGGTCACGGCCGCTCCTTCCTGCACCACTACCGTGTCGGGGCTCATGTCGCCGAAGGCGGCGGTATCGAGCCGGAACTTGGTCAGGCGCCCCGCCGTGACGCCCCGCTTGGCCAGCTCCGTGGTATCACGGCTCAATGACGGCTGAAGGTCGAGGCAGCGCTGCCACAGCTGGGCCTGGGTAAAGGGGTATTCGGCAATGGGATTCTTGTCTTTCATAAAGGCGGGAATAAGGAAGGGAGAGGAATACGCCGACTATCAGCCCGGTAATCGGGTGCTTCTAAAGTATTCTTCCTCACGAATATATCCTAGGCCCGCGGCTGAATTATCTGCCGGCGAGCCCGAAGCCCCAGCCAGTAGTTCCCCCAGGTTTCCCGGCGTAGCCGAAGAAGCTACCGGCGTAACCCAAGAGCCTCCCGGCGCTCCCGAAGGCCTGCCCGGCGCAACCGAAGAGGTTTCCGGCCCGACCGAAGCAATTACCGGCGCTGCCGAAGCCGTTTGCGGCGCAACCGAAGAGGCTATCGGAGCTCCCGAAGAGGTTACCGGAGCTATTTTCACTTCTTCAGTCGGGCCGGATGTGGTTTCGCAGAAGCCGGTGGCTGCCTGAGTGGTACTTGTCGGAGCTTCGGGGGTTCCAGGTGGGGCTTCGGCCGTGCCGAATAGCGTTTCGCCCGCCGTCGCTCGGCTGTGCCGGGTGACGACTACGCTTTGAGCAGCTGCGTTGCCGATTCGTAGGCGGCGTTTGGCAGTAGATAGCGGTGCAAGACGCTTGCAGTGTAGCCTCTCCGGCGTAAGCCCTACTCGGCATTGCCGAGCAACGGCGCCCTAGTGTATAAGTAGACAAGCTAATACACAACTATGGCTGCTCTCCAAATAGAGTAGAGCTGATTGAAATCGACTGGCCTAACATAAATGGACATCGGGTCATTTAAATAAAAGATGGGCATCATGCCATCAGGAGTGTTTTGCCACGCCATTCCTCGTAAGACAACAAAATGACCAATTGTAGGACTTGTTTGAAGATAAATGACAACTGCTTTATTGTTAAGCAACGTGTTGTATAAAACACTGGGGCTGGCGGGTGGAGCAATACTTGAATAATGCCCGCCATACGCTAGAACTAGATTCTGAATATCAGTTAAGCTCCCTGGAACACTACAGGCCCCCACTGTGGTACAGCATATCATCGGATTGGCATGCTTAGCAGTGGCCACTAGCTGACATTGCGAAATATCGTTACCCGTCAACCAATAGATTATCTGCTCAGATGCGGCTGCCCAACACCACATTGGGTCAATCTGTACCCTATTTTCAATATTTAGGATAGGATCTTGTGCTTTCGTCGCACCAATGCTGCTTAAGCAGAAAACAATACCAAGGAGTACGTGGCGATATTTCATATCAAGTCCTACACAATGAATCTCAAACAGGGTCAGCCGTCAGGTCTATCTACAAATGATGATGCCGCCCACTCTAAAGTAATCTAAATAATAGCATTCACAATATATAAGGGCAAATAAATATGGTATTAGTCTAAATTTTCTTATACTCGTTTCTGCTATGCCTGATTACAATGCCTCGCTTCACATCTTCCCAAATCACAAGCATCCTTGTTGCGTTAATTGGCGCACTGGCAGCTATTATCGTCCCCATCTATGTCCACTACAAATCATTGCCCACTACTGTCGACGAAAGCGTTTTGAAAGGCCTCGAGCGCGAGAAGACAATCTCACAGAACTTGGTAATTGCCTTCCGAGAAAAACGCTACTTGGACGTGTGTGAAGACTTCAGTGCGGTCACGAAAGTGGCACTTCCTGTCTCTTCCATTCAATCATCGAGTGATACGGTGCTGGTGCGCTTAGGCCAGCCTCTATCCAATTCCGAACCGATGGTTATTCAAAACCCGCAGGGTGATTTAGTTGTGATTACTCAACGGTTTACTAAAGGCAACCTTGTCATTCAAACAGTGTTTAACCAAGAACGCACCAAAATTATGCAGCTTTGGATGCAGCCTTACTATCGTTAGAATATTACTTCCGCCCAAACAGCGGCACCCGGCTCTCATTGCCGGCCCGCAGCCGCCCGATATTCGCCCGGTGGGTGTAGATGAGCAGGGCGGCCAGGATGAAGCCGAAGTAGAGCAGCAGTGGGTTCTGGGGGCGGAAGGCGGGCAGCAGCTGGAGCAGGGCAAAGGCCACGCCGGCCGACATGGACGCCAGGGACACGTAGCGGAACAAGACCAGCACCACCAGAAACACGAGGATGCAGACGCCGACCGTGGCCGGGGCAATGGCCAGCATCATGCCCAGCACCGTGGCTACGCCCTTGCCCCCTCTGAACTGGGCGAAGACGGGGTAGATGTGGCCCAGCACGGCCAGCACCCCGCAGGCCAGCTGGAAGTAAAGCAGCTTATCGGCCGCAATGGCACCCTGCTGGAGCATCACGGTGGCCATCATGGTAGCGGCCCAGCCCTTGAAGATGTCGATGGCCATGACCACCGAGCCGGGCTTCTTGCCCAGCACCCGGAAGGTGTTGGTGGCCCCGGCGTTGCCCGAGCCATGCTCCCGGATGTCGAGGCCGAAGAAGCGCCGCCCCACCCACAGGGCCGTCGGGATGGAGCCGATGAGGTAGGCGGCGAGCAGCAGGGCAAGAATAAGGGGCAGGTTCATGGGCAGCAGAGCGGGGAAAGGGAGTTGGCCAAAGATAGGTGTTGCGTCAAAAGAACGGCATGACGAGCGAAGCGAGACATCTCGCGGGCTGATGGTGTCGGAAAAAGGACGTCGGGCCCGATCTGGCTTCCGCTTGCCGAAGCATCTTTACTACAATGGCAATTCCTGTAGCAACGAAGCGGGAGAGATGCTTGGCGGGACTCAGCATGACGTCCCTTTTTGATGAGGGTTAAAAAAAACAGCCCCGCGCCGGAGTCCGGGCGGGGCTGCTGTAGGGCATAAGGGAAGGTCCGGCTCAGGAGTCGCCGAAGGGGTCGTCGGCGTTCTTTTTCTTCTTCTTCTCGTCGTCCTTAGCTTTCTTCTCCTCTTCCTTCCTGAGCTTTTCGGCCTCCTTGGCTTTACGTTCCTCCTCCTTCTTGGCGGCCGCGGCTTCCCTGGCGGCGTCTTTCGGGTCAACGGCCGCCGGAGCGTCAGCGGCGGCGGGAGTAGCGGCGGGAGTAGCGGCGGGAGTAGCGGCGGGAGTAGCGGCGGGAGTAGCAGCGGGTTGCTCCACTACGGCTTCCTTCTTTTTCTTGCTGGTGTCCTCGGCCGGCGGAGTGGCCGTGGCGTCGCCGTTGCTGAAGGGGTCGTTGGCGTCGTCCTTTTTCTTTTTCTTCTTGCCCGTGTCTTCTACCGGCGCATCGGCGGGCGCGGTGCCATCCTGCACGGCGGCGTCCTCCTTGTTCTTCTTTTTCTTCTTCTTGTCGGCCTCCATAAAGTCGAAGGTATCGGTGGCCCCGCCCCCGCTGCCGGAGCCGGAAGCCACGGCCTTCTTCTTGCTGTTGTCGCCCAGGAAGTCCTTGCGGAAGTGGCGGGTGAAGTTTTCCTTTTCCTGGTCGTCGCCGAGGTAGAAGCCGTACTCGGTGGCCGTGTTGTAGTCGCCCTTGGCCTTGAAGCCGATGATTTCGTCGAAGGAGCCGTGCTGGGCCTTGGCCAGCAGCACGTTGTTGGCGTAGCGGATGTGGTACCAGGTCTGGGGCTCGGCTTCGAGGTACATTTCCACGGCGTCGCCGGTGGCTTCCTTCTTGATTTCGATGTAGCCGTCGATCAGGGCGTTGATGTCCTTCTTACCGATGCTGACCAGCCCGATCTTGCCCACCGAGTACCAGGCGCTGAGCTTCGGGCTCCACACCAGGTTCACCTGGCTCAGCACCAGCGTGTGCAGGAACTTGGCCGACACCTTCTGCAGGGCCGTGTAGCCGCCCTTGCGGTCGGAGTAGCTCTGCACGGCCTTGCTGCCGATAAACTCGCCCATCTTGTAGAGCTGGGCCTGCGAGCCGTTCAGCGCCTCGGGCAGGCCCTTGGTGTTGGTGGCCATATCGGTGCCCATGGCTTCCACGGCTTTCTCCGGCATGTTGATGTCGAAGTTCATGAAGGTATCGAGGCGGTAGATGTTGCTGTCGGGCTTGGCGTAGCCCAGGCCGGCGGCGTTCAGGGTGTAGTCCTTGTTGGAGTTGATCAGGTTGAGCTTGCCGCGCAGGTTGACGGCGCCCGTGGAGTCGGCCACGGTCATCACGCTGCCCTCGTACACGTTCGGGTCGGCCAGGTCGTTGCGGGTGATGGTGTACACCTTCTTTTTGGCGTCGAAGCTCAGCGTGCCGTCCACCTGAAACAGGTTCATGTCGGTAATGCCCGGCTTCACGGCCACAAACAGCGGGTACACCTTCATCGAAGCGTCGGACACGAACAGGCCCGCCACCATCGGCGTGCCGTCTTCCGACTTGGGCGCGGTCAGCCGGATCCTGATGCCCTTGGGGTCGATGCTGTCCTGGACTGCAAACCACTCGGCGGCCGCCTGGGACTTGCTGAACTCCAGCCGGCTCTGCCCGTCGAAGGTGAAGCCGCGCTTCTTGGAGTTCAGGTTCACGGCCCCGCGGTAGGAAATGCGCGGTGCCAGGTGGAATTTCTCCTCGGCCTTGAGGGAAGCCACGGCGGTAGTCGGCGGGGCAAACGGCTGGCCGTCGTCCTTTTTCTTGAGCAGGCCCTTGCTGACGGCCTTGCCGCCTTTCATTGGCTTGCCGCCCAGCGCCGCGGCCGAGTCGACGGCGAAGGAGCTGAACTTGATGGCGAAGGAGTCGGCGGCGGCGTTCTTGTAGCTGTACAGGGCGTTGCCAGTGAAGGCCGTGCGCGACAGAATCTTGATTTCGCCCTTGTAGAGGTGGTGGTACTTGTAGAGCGAGTCCATCACGATGTTGGCGTTCTGGAAGGTGCGCATCTGGGCGTTGGCCAGCACGTACACCTTGTTGCTGTCGGGCTCAATCCAGGCGTCGGCGGCGGCAATGTAAGGCACCCCGCCGGCCACCAGACGGTAGCGGTTCAGGTCGTACAGCCCGGTGCTGGCCCGGAACTTCAGCCCCTTCTGCTCGGGCTTGGTAGAGTAGAAGTAGGAGCGCGACGAGTCGGCGCCGGCCGCCACGCGCATCTGCACGATCTTCTTCTTGAAGTCCCACTTGCCGCCGCTGAGGGTGGTTTTGTAGTCCGAATACGGCAGGTCGATGCTGGCCTTGCTGCCTTCTTCGCGGGCGAAGTCGGCGTAGCCCTGCTTGATGTTGTAGGTGAAGGCCACGTCGTTGGCCGTCAGGGCGGGCTTGTTCACCTCCGCCGACTTGATGCTCAGCGTCGACTTCTTGCCCGAGTAGCTGGTAGGCTTAAACACAAAGGCGCGGGAGCGGATAAACGACTGCGGCCCGTCCATGCGGCCGTCGCCGTAGAGGCCGCCGGGCGTCAGGATGGTGGTGCCGCGGAAGGCGTAGTCGCCGTTGTAGTACTTCATGGCCTGGGCTTCCTTGGAGGTGCTCAGGTACATCGAGTCCTGCTTCACGGCCCACTTCATCTGGTAGCCCGGCAGCAGCGTGACCTTGGCGAAGTCGACGCCGTTGAGCGGCCCCTGGCCGATGGTCGCCGTTTTGCCCACCGTCACCACCGAGTCGCGGTAGAAGATGAACTGGTCGCTGAGAAACTCGCCGGTCAGGTAGTTCATCTTGCCCACGCCCTGAATACCGCGGTTGCTCATGCTGACCTTGTTGAACAGGCGCGCTTTGCCCCCGTACACCGGGAAGCCTTCCTTGGGCACGTCGTAGACGAAGCCCAGGGAGCCGTCGTCCTGCAGGCTCAGCTTGGTCTGGAAGCTGGGCATGATGCCGCCCGACACAAACGTGCCCTTAAAGCCCACGGCTGAGCGGTTCTTGTTGTTGAGCGAGTCGAGCTTGAAGGGCGGAATGTCGAAGTAGACGGCCGTGTCGTAGGCGCCGCCCAGCACTTCGGGCTTGTTGAAGAACACGTAGGCGCCGGTGCTGGCGTCGAACGAGGGGAAGGCCCCCAGCTTCTTGCGGCCCGACTTGTTGTTGGGCGCGTTGATGTAGAGGCGGCCGGCGGAGGTCTTGTTCTTGTTGGTCAGGGTGAAGTCCGACTCCTTGCGGGCCTTCATCACCGAGCCTTTCGAGCCCTTGCCTTTCACGATGATGGAGTCAATCTTGACCAGGTCGACGTAGAAGCCGTCGTAGTCGAACTTGAACTCCTTGCCCTTGAAGATGAAGGCCGAGGCTACCACGGTCCCGTTGAAGAGCACACCGCGGTTTTTCTGAATGCGGATGGTGCTGGAGTCGGGCTTCACAAACACCGTTATGGAGTCGTCGGAGAAGTTGAAGCGGTCTACGCCGCGCACAATCAGGTCGTTGCTGTTCAGGTCGAGCGTGGCATTCTTGCCGTTCGGCGACAGGGACTTGATGGCAATATGGTCGTAGTCCTTCTTGCCCCGCGACGAGTTCACGTAGTGCGAGGCCTTGGGCAGCAGCGTCACCTGCTCGTACTGGGGGTTCCACTTCACGTAGCCATCCCGGGCCAGGCCGGCAATGGCGGAGCGCACGTTGTCTTCCTTGAGCTTGAGGTTGGTGGCCATGTCCTGCACGGTGAAGGTTTTCACGTTGCCGTGGGCCTGGCTGTAGCCCACCACCATCTGCAGCGGGTGCAGCTTGTTGATGGACTTGATCTGCTGGTAGCGGGTGTTGGTGTAGAACTCCTTGGACTCGAAGTTGGCCGTCACCTGGTTTTTGGCCGTCAGGATGGCAAACTGGATGTTGGGCGTGCGCAGCGGCCAGGTCAGCATCTCGGTCTGAATCTCCATCTGGTGGTAGGAGTCGGCGTAGGGCGTGGTCTTGTAGAGGCCTTCCTCGCGGGCCAGCTGCAGAATCTGGCGGGTTTTGGAAAACTTCAGCTTCACCCCGGGGTGGGTGAGCGAGTCCGTCTTATCCTCGAAGATGGTGACGGCCGCCCGGTTTGCCGTTATCAGCGAGTCGCCGAGCACGTAGGCGCTGGACGAGGCCCGGAACTTGGGCTTACCGTCGATTTCGACGATGATGCGCGAGAGGCTGCCGTCGAGCGAGGCCGACAGCGTGCGGCTGCCGGCCAGCGAGAAGCCGCCGTAGTAGCGGATGTTGTCGCCGATGTTCTTGACGCGGGCGTCGTTGGTGAGCGAAATAAAGCGCGGGTAGCCGGAATCGGTGGCACCGGGCTTTTTCTTCAGGCTTTTGTAGGCAAACGCCCCCTGCACCGGCGCTTCCAGCACTGCCGGGTACGTCAGCGTCATGGGCTGGGCCGTGAGTTCGGCCTTGGTGAAGTCGAAGTCGAAGTTGGTGAAGTCGGCTGTCACCAGGTTCTGCTTTACCGACCACACGTACTGCCCGCCCTGCCCCACGAAGCGGCTGGTGCCGGGCACCACGGCGCCGCTCACCTTGCGGATGAAGATAGAGTCGCCGGCGGTGGCCATAAACAGGTCCGCATCTTTGAGCAGCAGCACCGGGCCGCGGGTGGGCGGAGCCACGTAGGTGTCGTAGGAAGCGTAGGAAGGAGCCGGCTCGGGCTCCGGCTCCGCTACCGGCGCGGCGGCCTTGGTGCCGGGCGTGGTTTTGGCGGGCGCTTTCGCTAACGGCTTTTTCTTGGGCGTCCCCCAGCCGTCGTCGCTGCCCCAGCCGCTGCCGCTGTCGCCCCACAGGTCGGCCGTATCCCAGCCGCTGCTGCTTTTCTTTTTGGCGGGTTTGGGCTTAGCGGGCGTCGTGGTGGTTTTGATGGGCGCGCCGGTGGTTACGGGCGTCGAAACCGGGGAAGGGGCGGCGGGCTGGGGTGGCGCGGGGGCCACCGGCTGGGGCATATCGGTTTCGTTGTAGGCAAAGCTGAACGTGCCGCCAACAACGCGCAGCTTGTTGTAGCGCGAGCTGTAGAGAAACTTGGTACTGAGAAACTGGGCCGAGGTCTGCAAAAACTTCTGGGTGGCCAGCACCGGCTCCCGCTCCAGGGTTTTGGCCACCACGTCCAGATACTCGTCCATCTGCTTGTCGGAGAAGTTCTGCACCGTGGCGCCCGCCGTTACGGCATTGAACAGGGCCTCAAAGTCGGGCCGGGGCTTAAAGCGCCGCGCCAGCATCTGCTGGCTCAGCACCACGATGCGCCCCTGCTGGGTGGCCGTGAGCTTGTTGCTGGCCCACAGCTGCTGGAGCCGGGCCGCGCTGGCTTTGGCCGCCGTGTTGTTGGTCGTCACCATCATCGACTGCACGTCGGTGATAAACTGCGCCGGCTCACTGGAGAGCTTGCCGGTGAACTTAGGCAGCACCGGCGCGGCCGGGGCCGGTACGGGCTGCTTAGCCGGATTCTTCTGGGCCCACGCGGGGGCGCTCAGTCCCAACACCAGCGCGCAGAGCCACCCAAAAACAAATTGCTTCATATTTTTTTCCGTCGGGGCCTAGTATACCGCCTACAATTTCGTGAAAATCGCCGAGACCCAGTTATTCTTGGTCCGGTGCGACTGGTACGCCAATCCGTGCTGGCCGGCTTCGGCCTCAATCTTGGATAAGTCCTCTTGGTAGAAGCCGCTGAACAGAATAGGCCGGCCCGCGGGCAGCAAGGCGGCGTAGGCGTGCATATCATCCAGCAGCACGTTGCGGTTGATGTTGGCCAGGATGATATCGAAGGGCGCCTCGCCGGCCAGCACTTCCACACCGCCCAGGCGGCACTCAATATTCGTGCAGTTATTTTCCGCCGCGTTGTCGGCGGCGTTTTCCACCGTCCAGGGCTCCACGTCCACGGCCAGCACTTCCCGGGCGCCGAGGTGGGCCGCCATGATGGCCAGAATGCCCGTGCCGCAGCCCATATCGAGCACGCGCAGGCCCTGGTGGCTGATGTCGAGCTGGTTTTCAATCATCAGGGCGGTGGTTTCGTGGTGGCCGGTGCCGAACGACATGCGCGGCATAATCACGATTTCGTATTCCAGCCCTTCCGGCTTCGCGTGAAACGGCGCCCGCACCGACACCCGGTCGGCGATGATCAGGGGCTGGAAGTTCTTTTCCCACTCGGCGTTCCAGTTCTGGCGCGTAATCACGCGGTGGTCGTAGCCCAGCTCGCCCTGCCCCTCGTAGCGGCTCATGATTTCGGCTACGGCATCGTTGTCGAAGTCGCCTTCGCCTATATAGGCGCAGAAGCCCTCGTCATTGTCTTCAAACGTATCGTAGCCTACCTGGCTGAGCTCGGCTACCAGAATATCGGCCAATTCGCGGGGGGCCTGCACGCTCACTTCTACAAAATCCATCGGTTCAGTTGTTGGGGACACCGGCGGCGGGAAAGCCGCCGTCATTGAGCCGGCAAGTTCGCACGAAAAAACCGGGGCGCAGCAACTGCGGCCCGGCCCGCCGGCGTCGGGCAACAGCGGCCGCACCGGCTCCGGTTCCCGGCGGCCGCCGGAGTGCGCCGCCATGCCAGCGGCCCGCCGCTTTCCACCGAAAACGGAGCCCGGCCTGGCTGGCTTCGGGCCTCGGAAAGCAGGTTTTTTGGTTGTATCTTCGGGTATGCGCGCCAGTTGGCCCCCACCGTTATGTCTCATCCCTTACCCCTAACCCCTATGCAACACCTCCTACCAACCCTGGGCCTGCTGGCCGCTTTCTGGACCACTACCACCGCTGCCCAGGCCCAGGCCCCGCGCCTGCTGGTGCGCCTCACCGACAACGTGGCGGCGGAGCTGGCCCCGGCCAGCCCTACCCACGACCGCCTGCTGGCGTTTGAGCAGCTAAACCGGACGCACGGCGCCCGGCAGGTGCAGGCGCTGAATCCGGGCCGCACCCGGAGCGCCGACGCTGCCGAGCCGGCGCCCTACCTCATTGAGCTGCCCGCCGGTACCGACGTGCAGCAGGCGCTGCGCGAGTATCAGCAGAGCGGGCTGTTTCAGTACGTGGAGCTGGATGCCACCGGCCGGAGCGGCGGCGTGCAGGGCTTTGCCCCCGACGATGCGCTTTACAGCCGCCAGTGGAGCCTCAAAAATGTGGGTACCTTCAGCCTCTCGCCGGCCCGCGCCGGCGCCGACATCAAGATGGAGGATGCCTGGGCTATTACCCGCGGCGACTCGTCGGTGACGGTGGCCATCATCGACAGCGGCCTCAAGCTCGACCACCCCGAATTCAGTGGGCGCCGCATCTGGCGCAACCGCCAGGAGGTTCCCGCCAACGGCCTCGACGACGACCAGAACGGCTACGTGGACGACGTGAACGGCTGGAACTTTGCCTACAACACCAACAACCCGACCGACGACCAGGGCCACGGTACCAACGTCACGGGCATTATCGGCGCCACGGGCAACAACGCCCTGGGCTACGCCGGCGTGAACTGGGGCTGCAAGCTGATGGTCTGCAAGGGCCTGAACGCCCAGAACTCGGGGCAGTACGCGTGGTGGGCCAGCGCCATTTACTACGCCGTCAACAACGGAGCCCGGGTGATTAACATGTCGGTGGGCGGCAGCGGCTACTCTCTCACGCTCCAGAACGCCATCGACTTCGCCATCCAGCGCGGCGTGGTGGTGGTGGCGTGCATGATGAACGAAAACAACGCCGTCACCTACTACCCCGCGGGTTTTGCCGGCGTGGTGGCCGTGGGCTCGACCAACCCCAACGACACCCGCACCAGCCCGTTTTTCTGGAGTGCTACCAGCGGCAGCAACTACGGCCAGCACATTTCCCTGGTGGCGCCCGGCAACTACATCTACGGCCTGAGCCACCTTTCCAACACCAACTACAACAGCTACTGGGGCGGCACTTCCCAGGCCACGCCCCACGTCGCCGGCCTCGTTTCGCTGCTGCTCACGCTGAAGCCCCAGCTCACGCCGGCCCAGGTGAAAACGCTGCTGCAGGCCACGGCCGACGACCGGGTAGGCGGCGCTGACGATACGCCGGGCTGGGACCAGTACTACGGCCACGGCCGCCTCAACGCCGCCCGCGCTCTGCTGTCCATCGTGACGGGGACCAGGGCCCCCCAGCTGGCGGCCGCGGCCCTGCAGCTGTACCCCAACCCGGCCCACGACCAGCTCACGCTCCAGGTGACCGATGCCCGCCTGCTGCCCCAGGACGTGCGCATCTTCAACGGCCTGGGCCAGCTGGTTCACCATCAGCTGCTGACCGGCCCGACCACGCAGGTGCCGCTGGCTTTGGCCCCGGGGGCCTACTGGGTGACGGTGGCCGGCACCGGCCGCAAGCTGCTGGTAAACTAGAGGCCGGTTTCGCGGCGCCGCAGCAGGCAGCACCAACCCCAGAGCAACAAGCAAAAGGCCCTTCCACGCGGTTGGAAGGGCCTTTTGCTGTGTCTGACAATTCGCTAGCGCCGCCGGCAGCCGGCGAAGGAGCGGATGTCGGTGTACTGAATGCTGAAGTCGGCCAGGGCGCGGTTGTCGGTGACGAAGAGCACGTAGTCGGCAAAGTTGGGGCCGGTGGCCAGGTACCAGAACCCGGCTTTATCGGCAAACAGCTTGTTGTCTTCGCGGTACACCAGCACGTCGGCAAAGGCTTCTTCGGGCTCCAGATACACCGTGCCGAAGCAGAAGCCGCGCCGGGCCGGGTTGGTTTCCAGGAACACCGAGCCGTAGATGCGGCAGGGCTCGACGGAGCCCACCGGCGCCGCCACAAACGGGACGCGGGGCTGGGGCAGCACCGGATGCAGCGCCAGCAGGCCGGCAACGAGAAGGGCAGCAAGCATTTTTCAGGAGAGCTTAGAGTTGAGAGATTCCAGAACTTAGAAGCCGACGAAAGCAAAGAGCCGGCCACTTGACCACCAGAACCAGCCAAGCGACAAGCTAAGTTCGAAGCGCTCCTATTCTAAGCGCTGAAAGCTTAGAACGACTTGATAATCTCGGTGAAGTCGCGCGACTTGAGGGCGGCGCCGCCGATGAGGCCGCCATCCACGTCGGGCTGCGAAAACAGCTCCCGGGCATTCTGGGCGTTGGCCGAGCCGCCGTAGAGAATGGTCGTGTTCTGGGCCGCGGCCGCGTCGTAGGCCCGGGCCACCTGCTCGCGGATGAAGGCGTGCACTTCCTGGGCCTGGGCGCTGGTGGCCGTTTTGCCGGTGCCAATGGCCCAGATGGGCTCGTAGGCAATGGTTACCTGGTCAAACTCCTCGTTGGAAAGGTGAAACAGGCCGTCTTTAAGCTGCTTTTCGAGGTGGGAGAACGTCTCGTCCGCCTCGCGCGTGTCCAGCGTTTCGCCCACGCAGAAGATGGGCTTCAGGCCGGCGGCCAGGGCGGCCTTCAGCTTCTGGCTCAGCAGCGCATCGTCCTCGTGGAAATACTGGCGCCGCTCGGAGTGGCCCAGAATCACGTATTCCACGCCCACCGACTGCAGCATCCGGGCCGATACTTCGCCGGTGTAGGCGCCGCTCTCCTTTTGGTGGCAGTTCTGGGCGCCGAGGTGGATGGGGCCGCCGGCCGGCAGCAGCTTACCCACCGAGTGCAGGAAGGGAAACGGCGGACACAGCACCACTTCCACGGAGGAGCCCGTGGCTTCGTCGGCCACCATGTTGGTGATTTCGGATACCAGCGCGAGGCCGTCCTGGTAGGTCATATTCATTTTCCAGTTGCCGGCGACGAGGTTCTTGCGCATAAGAAAGAGTTGGGAGGGAGAATAGGTTGACGGGCGCAAAGAAACGACAATTCGCCCAAGCGCCCCCGCCGGCCACGGCCAAGGACCCAAGGCCAGCGGCTGGCATCGGAGCCGGCTTTGCTACCCTTTTTTCCGGCCCGGTGAAAAAAGAGCCGCCGCTCTGGCTTCTAGAGGGTAGGGACAGGAACCGAAAAGAACGTCCTGCTCATCCAGCGTCCGCGAAGTCGAAGCGTCTCGCGTGCTGACGTCAGGTTACTACTCAGGCGTCAGCACGCGAGATGCTTCGCTTCGCGGACGCTGGATGAGCAGGACGGCCATTTTTCCTTGCTATCCACCCACTCTAGTCAGATTTTTGGTCGCTCGAAATCTCACTAGACCTCTCGGCTTCTAGTGAGATTTCCGACGACCAGAAATCTGACTAGAACCCCAGGACTCTATCCGGATTTCGCGCGGCTCATAAGTTGGACGGAGCCCTCCCCGCCCCTACTCCGCCACCCGGCCCCGGTGCGGGCGCAGACTCAGCCCTAAGCCCCCCAGCGCCACCACGCCCGCGCCCACCAGCGCCGCCAGGGCCAGCTCGGGGTACGTGCCGCCGCGCTGGGCCACCCAGATGGCCACCAGCGCCCAGGCAATGACTAGCGGAAACACCACGCTGCGGAACACGCCACCGATGGCGAGGCCCAGCCCGACCACCACGGCCAGCAGCACAAACGTGAGCAGCACCGACCCGTTGGCGGCGGTTTGCCAGCCCAGCTCCCGCAGGCCGATGGTGGCGTTGATGACCAGCGCCACCGAAATCCAGCCCAGGTACAGGGCAAACGGGATGCTGACCCAGCGCGGGGCCAGGCCGGCGCGCACCCGGCGGCGTACCCGCCCAAAGGCCACGATGAGGGCGCCCAGAATCAGCAGCATCACCAGCACGCTCAGCGGCATCAGCTCGTAGGCAAACACCACCAGCCAGCCGCCGGTAGCCACGCAGGCCAGGGTGAGCGGCCGGGCCACGGCATCGGGCAGCTGCGCAGTACGCTGGGCGGGCAGCAGCTGCCAGACGGCATACACGAGCAGGCCCAGAAATATCAGCCCCCAGATGCTGAAAGCATAGCCGGCGGGCGTGAGCAGCGTGGGGTACTTGCCTGATACCACGGCGTTGGTCTGCCCGTTGAAGGGACGGGCATTAGCCCAGTAGTTGACGAAGACGTTGCCGAAAACGGCCAGCGCGGCCACCCAGCGCCAGAGCAGGCGGCGGGCCGAGGGCGAGTAGGCGGCGGGGGGAGTGGCGGTAGGTTCCATGGGGCAGGCAGCAGGTGGCGAAGAAAATATTTCCGGATCAGGCGGCAAAGTACTTTTCTACCAGCTCGTCGGTCAGCTCCCGGGAACCGGGCTGGCCGTGCGGGGCGGGCGGAAAGGCATTGCGGCAGAAGCCGGCCCGCCGCTGGAAGTCGTACAGGGCGTGGCAGTAGCCGCCCACGATAAGTACGGCCGTGGTCTGGGCCTCGTCCCAGAAAATCTGGGCCGTTACGGGCACGTCCTGGTCGGCCACGTCCTCCACGTTGTACACGTGCAGGGCATCGAGGATTTCGGATTCCTCGGCGTCATGCACGGCGTAGAAGTAGCCGGTGGTGCCGTCGTCCTCAAACATCACCTGAAACTCGTGGTTGGCGGCCACACTGCTCAGCAGAAAGTTTTCCGCGCCCGGCTCCGGCACGCCCACCCGGAATTGTTCTTCGGCTCCTAGAATCATGTCAGCAATAAAAGAAGGAGCCGCCTGGTAACGGGCGGCTCCTCGGGTTTACGGGTAATCGGCATCGGGGGCCTACAGCTTCTCGGCCAGGAACCGGGCGGTGTGGTTGGTATCCCGGAGCCGGGCCAGGTCCTCGGGCGTGCCCTCAAACAGCAGGTGGCCGCCGTTGATGCCGCCCTCGGGGCCCAGGTCGATAAGCCAGTCGGCGCACTTGATGATGTCCATGTTGTGCTCGATGATGAGCACCGAGTTGCCCTGCTCAATCAGCGCGTTCAGGGCCGTGAGCAGCTTGTTGATGTCGTGGAAGTGCAGGCCGGTGCTGGGCTCGTCGAAGATGAACAGGATCTTGTCCTGCTGCAGCGTGGCGCCCTTGGTCAGAAACGAGGCCAGCTTCACCCGCTGGGCCTCGCCGCCGCTCAGCGTGTTGGCCGACTGCCCCAGGCGGATGTAGCCCAGGCCCACGTCGTCGAGGGGCCGGAGGCGGTCGGCTACCTTGGGCTGGCCCTTAAAAAACTCCACGGCGTCGGCGACGGTCATTTCCAGCACGTCGTCGATGCCCATGTCCTGGAACTTGACGTCGAGGATGTCCTGCTTGAACTTACGGCCGCCGCAGCTTTCGCAGGTCAGGTAGATGTCGGCCATGAACTGCATCTCAATCTTGACCTGGCCTTCGCCCTGGCACACCTCGCAGCGGCCGCCTTCGATGTTGAAGCTGAAGTGGGACGGTTTCAGGCCCCGGGCCTTGGCCAGCGGCTGGTCGGAAAACAGGGTGCGGATGGCGTCGTAGGCCTTCACGTAGGTCACCGGGTTCGAGCGGCTGCTCTTGCCGATGGGGTTCTGGTCCACGAACTCGACGTGCGACACCTGGCCCTGCACGCCCATCAGGCGGTCGAACTTGCCGGTAGCCTCGCCGGCCCCGCCGCCGAGCTGCTTGGCCACGGCTGGCGCCAGAATGCGCTTCACCAGCGTCGACTTGCCCGAGCCCGACACGCCGGTTACCACCGTCATCACGCCCAGCGGAAACTTCACTGACACGTTCTTCAGGTTGTTTTCGCGGGCGCCCAGCACTTCCAGCGCGTTGCGCCAGGGCCGGCGGCTGGTGGGCACCTTCACCTCCATGCGGCCGCTCAGGTACTGGCCGGTGTAGGTTGTGGTGTTCTTCAAAAGCTCCGGATACGAGCCCTGGAACATGAGGTGGCCGCCGCCCGAGCCGGCCTCGGGGCCGATGTCGATGATCTGGTCGGCCTGCTCCATCATCTTCTCCTCGTGCTCCACCACAATCACGGTGTTGCCCAGCTGCTGCAAGGAGCGCAGCACGCCAATCAGCTGCTCGGCATCCTTGGGGTGCAGGCCGATGCTGGGCTCATCGAGGATGTACATGGAGCCCACCAGCGCCGAGCCCAGCGAAGTAGCCAGCGAAATGCGCTGGCTCTCGCCGCCCGAGAGCGTGCTGCTCAGCCGGTTCAGCGTCAGGTAGCCCAGGCCCACGCGGTTGAGGTAGCCCAGGCGGTTGGTGATTTCGGTGCTCAGGCGCTCGGCAATCTTGGCGTCGTGCTCGTTCAGGTTGAGCTTCTCAAAGTACTCCAGCGCCCGGCTCACCGGCAGCAGCACGATGTCGGTGATGCTCTGCCCGTCGATTTTGACGTACTGGGCGTCCTTGCGCAGGCGGGTGCCGCGGCAGTCGGGGCAGGTGGTGCGGCCCCGGTAGCGGCTTTGCAGCACCCGGTACTGGATTTTGTGGCTCTGCGTGGCCACCCACTTGAAGTAGTCGTCGAGGCCCTCGAAATACTTGTTGCCCTTCCACAGCAGGCTCCGCTCGGCTTCGGTCAGCTCGTTGTAGGGGCGGTGAATGGGGAAGTCGAAGCGGATGCCGTTTTTGAGCAGCGGCTTGAGCCACTCGCTCTGCTTGTCGGTGCGCCAGGGGGCAATGGCGCCCTCGTACACCGTCAGGCTCTTGTCGGGAATCACCAGGTCCTCGTCGATGCCCAGCACCGAGCCGAACCCCTCGCAGGTCTGGCAGGCACCGTAGGGGTTGTTGAAGGAGAAGAAGTTCACGTTCGGCTCCTCAAACACCACGCCGTCGAGCTCAAACCGGTCGGAGAACGTGCGCGTCTCGTTGTCGAGCCGGATCAGGCAGGTACCGTGGCCCTCGAAAAACGCCGTCTGCACCGAGTCCGACAGGCGGAACATCAGGTCCTCGTCGCCGGTCCGGATGACGGCCCGGTCAATCATGATGCAGACGTCGCCCTTGATTTCGGGCTTGCCTTCCCCGATCAGGTCTTCGATAAAAGCGGTTTCGTCGCCGTTCACCACCACCCGGCTGTAGCCCTTCTGCAGCAGCAGGTCCAGCTCCTTGCTCATCGCGCGGCCGTCTTCGGAAGGCAGCAGCGGCGCCAGAATCGTGGCCTTGGCGCCGTCGGGCAGCTTAAAGAGAAAGTCGACCACGTCGGCCACGGTATCCTTGCGCACCTGCACCCCGCTGACGGGCGAAAACGTGCGCCCCACCCGGGCAAAGAGCAGCTTGAGGTAGTCGTAAATCTCGGTGCTGGTGCCCACCGTCGAGCGGTTGTTCTTGATGCTGACCTTCTGCTCGATGGCAATGGCCGGCGAGATGCCGCGGATGTAGTCGACGTCGGGCTTGTCCATGCGGCCCAGAAACTGGCGGGCGTAGGAGCTCAGGCTCTCCACGTACATGCGCTGCCCCTCGGCATAGAGCGTGTCGAAGGCCAACGACGACTTGCCCGAGCCCGACAGGCCCGTGACGACGATAAACTTATTGCGCGGCAGCGCCACGCTGAGGTTTTTGAGGTTGTGCACCCGGGCATTCTTGATGAGAATGTACTGCCGCGGGTCGAGCTGGTCAATCGGGTCGGCCGCGGGGGCGGCTACTTGCAAAGATTCTTTGGCCATAGAAGTAGGAAACACCGCAGGTAGCCGGGAAGGTTTCCGCAGTGGCGTTTGGACTGCCGAAGGTACGGCTTTGCCACCCGCCGCGGAAGCTCAGACGCCGGTAATTGCGGGGGAAGGGCGGCGGGCAATTGCGCTCCACCCCCGACTTTGGACACTTTATTGCGGTGAATCAGTATTCCTGGTCCTAGGGTTAAAACCTCGAATATCCCATTCACGTTAGGCTGGTAACATTGCGGCTTTTTTGGTACTTTTAGTTTCTTTTCACCCGTCTTACTGCACTAAGGCAGCATAACTTGTTACTTTATGAGGAACCGTTTACTCTTCACGCTGCTGCTGTTCTTGGTTCTGTGCTTTCCCCTGTTGAGCTTGGCCGGCCGGCCGGGCGGCGGCCCCTCCCTGCTGGGCGGACAGTGGAAAGGGCAGCTGGCCGTGCCCGGGGGCAGTCTGGGCCTGATCATCACCATCGTGCCCCTGACCAACGGCTCCTACTACGCCGCGCTGGACGTGCCGCAGCAGAAAATCAGCCGGATGCCGGTGGAAGTAATCCAGAAGGACAACGAGGTAACGCTCAGCATTGAGCAGGCCGGCAGCCGCTTTGCCGGCAAGCTCCGGCCCGATACCGGCGCGCTGAACGGCACCTGGACCCAGCCCGGCCTCACGGCCCCGCTGATCCTGATCCGCAGCAACGTGGCCGTCACGACCGCGCCCAAGTTCAAAGTGGCCCTTCCTTACCGTCTCGACGACGTGATTGTGCCCAACAAAGTGGCCAAGCTGCGCCTGGGTGCCACCCTTACCATGCCCCAGGGCAGCGGCCCGTTTCCGGCCGTGGTGCTGGTATCCGACTCCGGCCCCCAGGACCGGGACGCGGAGCAGGAGGAATACCGCATGTTTGGGCAGCTGGCCGACTACCTCACCCGCCACGGCATCGCCGTGCTCCGCTACGACGATCGGGGCATGGGCAAATCGACCGGCACCTACTCCTCAGCGACCACCGCCGACCTCGTCACCGATGCCCAGGCCGCCATGGGCTACCTGCGGGCCCATTACCGCGTCAACAAAAGCCAGGTGGGCATCATCGGCCACGGCGAAGGCGCCAACATTGCCCTGCTGGCCGCCAGTCAGCCCAAAGCGCCCGATTTTGTGGTGTCGCTGGCCGGCTACGGCATGACGGGCCGGGATGTGCTGCAGCGGCAGCAGGTCGAAATCATGCGCCTGATCGGGGCCAACCCGGCGCAGGTAGATGCGGCGTTGAAGATGGACGACCGGCTGGTGGCCGTGGTACGCCAGACGCCCGACGACGCGCTGGCCCGCGCCAAAGTAGGCGTGCTGCTGCGGCAGAGCAATGCCAACATTGACCCCGCTATGGCCCGCGCCCGCGCCGTGCAGCTCACCTCGCCCTGGTACCGCTACTTCATCGACTTCGACCCCCAGCGCAACATGGCCGGCATCAAATGTCCCATCCTGGCCATGAACGGCACTGCCGATTTGCAGGTGACGGCCAACAAAAACCTCACGGCCCTGCACAAAGGCCTTAGAACCAGCGGCAACCGCCGGGTAACGGTGCAGAAGCTGAACGGCGTGAACCACCTGTTCCAGTCCGACCCGTCGGAATGGCCCGTATTTGAAGGCGAGCAGAAGGCCTCTTTTTCGCCCGAGGCGCTGAAGGTGATGCACGGCTGGATTGCCCAGCAAGTCATCATCATCAAACCCGCCGCCGTCCCGATTACCACCAAACGGGTAGCGCCGGCCGCTTCCAAGTCGGCTACGCCAAAGCGGGGCCGCAGCTAAGCTGGATACCAAAGCAAAGAGCCCCGGCTGCCCACGCGGGCAGCCGGGGCTCTTTGCTTTGGTATCCAGCCGGAAGCTACCAGAGCGAAGGAATGGCAGCAGCTGGGCACGAGAAACAATTTTTCTGCCTTCATTTAGTTATTTGTCTAAATATCATTCTTACACTTGCACCCATCTTTCTATTTTTCCTATTCCGCTTCCTATGAAACTCCTCATCTCCCACCTGCTGCTCCTGACTGCCCTGCTGTTGCCCACGGTTGGAGTAGCATCACCTATGCCCACAGGAACCTGGCACGGGGTGCTTGAAGCTCCCAACGGTCGGCTGGGGGTTGAGTTTGTAATCGAGCAGCAAACTTCCGGGGCCTACTCCGGTACCATGGCCGTGCCCCAGCAACGCATGACGGCCCGGCCTCTGACCAGCGTGCTCGTGCGCACCGACAGCGTATATCTGGTTATGAGTAGTCTCAGAGGTCAGTTTCAGGGGCGCCTCTCCCCCGACGGCCAGCAGCTGGCGGGGCGCTGGCAGCAAAACGGCGCTTCCCTGCCGTTGAGCCTGCAGCGCGGGCCGGCACCAGCCGTTGCCGTTGCCCCAATTCCAACCCGCCCCCAGACTCCCAAAGCGCCCTTTCCCTACCGCAGCGAGGAAGTGAGCGTGCGCAACGCGGCTGACCAGCTCACGCTGGCCGGCACCCTGACTCTGCCCCAGGGCAAAGGCCCCTTTGCAGCCGTAGTGCTCGTCACGGGGTCGGGACCACAGGACCGCAACGAAACCGTGTTCGGGCATCAGCCTTTTCTGGTGCTGGCCGACTACCTCACCCGCCGCGGCATTGCCGTGCTGCGCTACGACGACCGGGGAGTAGGCCAGTCGGAACGCGGCGCGGGCGGCGCAACCACCGAGAATTTTACCCGGGATGCGCAGGCCGCCATGCAGTATCTACGGACCCGCCCCGACATTCAACCCAAGCGAGTAGGTCTGATTGGGCACAGCGAAGGCGGCCTGATCGGGTGGATGGCCGCGGCGCAGCCCAATCCGCCGGCATTTCTGGTGTCTTTGGCTGGTACGGGCGTATCGGGGGCGGAGCTGCTGCTCCGGCAGCAAACCGACCTGGGCCGCGCCGGGGGTGTCGATACCACTCAGCTGGGCCTGAGTCAGCGGCTGAATAGCCGCCTGTACGCGGCGTTACGCCAGAATCCGGCGCTGACCGCGGCCCAGCTGGCCCCGCAGCTGGAGGCCATTGTGCAGCAGACTATTCCCGGTACTCCAGCCACCGCCAGCCAGAGCACTACCACCCAACTGCTGTCGCCCTGGATGCGCTATATCATTACGTATGACCCCCAGCAGGCGCTGCGCCAGGTGCACTGCCCGGTGCTGGCCCTCAATGGCTCCAAAGACCTGCAGGTAGCCGCCGAGGTGAATCTTCCCGCCATTGAAAAAGGGCTGCGGGCCGCCGGCAACCGCGACGTTACCACCCGCACCCTGCCCGGTCTGAACCATCTGTTTCAGACCGCCACTACCGGGAGCGTAGCGGAGTATGCCACCCTGGAAGAAACCTTCGCGCCGGTGGCCCTGCAGACGCTGGGCGACTGGTTGGTGCAGCACACGAAGTAGCAGCAGTCTACCGCCAGCCGAACGCCTTTGGGGTTCCGGGTCGATCAGAACCGCAGCCCGATGTGCACGCCGGGCCAGAGGCGAGTAAGGCTGCGGTTGGAACTGGTATTGATCAGCAGCTTCTGATTCTGGCCAAAATCCCAGGCGGGGGCGCTGGTGGAATTATAGGCCAGAGCCAGGTTAAGCGTGGGCGCCAGCACCAGCTGCAGGTGACCCGCGGCTTCCATCTGCCAGGCCACCGCCGGGCGGAGCTGGGTGAGCAGACGGGTCTCGGTAACGGAAATGGCGGGCTCGGCCAGGGCCCACTGCATCACGTCGAGGCTGTAGGTGAAGCGGCCGTGGGCGCGGCTGGCCGTGCCGATACCGAAGCCGGAAGCCCAGCGGAACCGGGTGCCAAACGGCTGGGTGGCGGCGCCCAGCATAGTGTAGTAGTGCCGGACGCCCAGCTTGAGCACGGCATTCAGCGGCAACGACTCACTGGCCCACACCTCCCCGTGCAGGTAGCCGTGCCGCACGATGTTGATAATTCCCAGCGTAACGCCATCCACTGAGTCGGCCACGTTGACCAGGCCCAGCTGCACCCCCCGCACGTGCTTGCTGACATTGACCAGCCCGAACTGGGCACCCCGCACCCGCCGGGCAACGTTCAGCAGCGGGGCCGTTTGCAGGCCGGTTACGTCGTTGCCGGTCAGGTTGCATAAGCCTGCGGCCTGCAGCAGCGGCCCGGGTCGGGAGCCCGGATTGGACGCGCCCGGGCTGCTGGCGGCCGAGTCGGTGGCCAGCAGCCGGGGCAGGCCCAGCAGCCGCCGGGCCATAGTGGGCCGCGCGGGGTAGCGCCGGGAGCGGGCGGCCCCTCCGCCGATGTTGAACAAGCCCGCCAGCTGCAGCCCGCGCACATCGTCGCGGCCAATGTTGCCCAGTCCCGCGACCTGCACCCCGTAGGCCGAGCCACCGATGACGTTGAACAGACCCGCCAGCTGGACGCCTTTCACTTCCGTGCCCACCACGTTCAACAGGCCCGCCAGCTGGACGCCCAGCACGGTGTCGCGCTCCACGTTGACCAAGCCTCCGACCTCCACGCCCTGCACCCCGGCCGCGTAGCCCGCCAGAATATTGAGGGAAACCCGGTTGACGGTGCGGCCGCTGCGCAGCCCATTGGTGCCCAGCGGCGACACGAAGCTGACCTGAGCCGGCCGATGATAGTATAGTGGGCCCACCGGCGGCGGCGGCGCTACCGTTACCAGGGCCAGCAGCGTGTCCCGATCGATCAGGCCACTGCGTACCGCCACCGGCCGCCGGGCCAGCGTGTCGCGCCGGCCCGGGTCAGCCAGGCGCCGCACGCCAGTGAGCAGGGACGGCGCCAGCTTGTTGGGAGCCGCGGCCAGCGAATCGGCCAGCGCGCGGGCGGCCCCGGAGAGCTGGCCGGCCCCGCTGTTCAGCGCCTGCCCGGTGTGTCGGGTAGTGCGGGCCAGCGCCACTGCTGCCGTCTGGGCCTGGCTCTGGGCCTTCTGCTTCAGGCGGCTCAAGCCCGGAAGCCGCCGGGCTGCCGGCGTTTTTTGGGCCGAATCCGGGCCGGGCAGCGGCCGGCCGCCGGCTCTGGAATCTACAGCGACGGCACCTGGCGGGGCGGTACCTGCCTGGGCCGCCAGCGGCCGCGGGGCCACGGGGGTCAGGCGGGAATTGGTAGCGCCAACAGGGCCGGCGCGGTGGTCGGCGGGGTTTTGTGCCACTACCGATGAGCGGCTAGCTGGGGGCGCAGGAGCTGCCGGGCGGCGTAGTGGGGCCCTTGGCTCACTGGTACTGGCCGCTCGCACCAGGCGCGGGAGTCGGGCTCTACCGACGGCCGTAGTGTTGACTGGTCTTCCCCCAGCCGGCGGCGGGTACGGTAGCGGGCGGGCAGACCCGACAGGGGCCGCCGCCCCCGGGTCTGGCGGCCTTTCCCCGGTACGCCACAACACGATCTGGCCGCCGATGAGCTGGTAGGAAATACTCCGGGGACGCAACAGCTGGTCGAGCACCGCGCCTACCGGCTGTGCCCCGCTGGTATGCAGGGTTACGCGGCGCTGCAGCGGAATAAAGGTGCTGCTGTAGCTGAAGGGCACTTTGCTCTGGCGGGCAATATCGCGCAGCACCTGCTCCAGGGGCGCCTCGGTGGCCGCCACCCGCACGGGTCGCGCCAGCAGGACCGGAGCCTGACTTGCCGCGCCCAGCGGCAGTAGCAGCAGTAAGCAGATGAGCAGGACAGCAGAAGGCCGCATGGCAGCTAGGATGAGCGTGATGAGGCAAAGTCGATAAGGGCCACGGGCTGGTTGCCGCTGGTGTTGGCCGGCTCGGGTACGACCCCTTTCGCCAGCATTACCGACAGCCTTTGCCCGCGAGAATGTAGCCGTTGCGGGCGTCGCCGGATAAAGCGGCGTTGGTAGCTACGCTCACCACCTGCAGCACCTGGGCCGGGTCGGGCTGGTGGAAGGTGCCGGTGAAGCGGCAGGAGAGCAGTCCGGCATCAGCAATGCTGACGTTGGTGCCAAAAGCAGCGCGCAGGGTGCGGATGACGTGGCGTACGGGCGCGTTATCAAACACCAGGTCCCCGGTCTGCCAGGCGCGGAAATTGGCATCCACGGTGGTGCTGCGGTGCAGCGCCGGCCCGGCCGCAGCAGTAGTGGAGCCGGCCGCTGCCGCCGCGCCGCGCAGCACCCCGCGCATACCGGGCAGCAGCAGCAGGGTATCCTGCTGACGGCCGCGGCGGGCCAGCGCCACCCGGCCCGTCACCACCGATACCTCCACCGAGTCTTCCGCCGCGTAGGCCCGCACGTTGAACGAGGTGCCCAGCACCTGGGCCCGGGAAGCTTCGCTCAGCACGGTGAAGGGCCGGCCGTGGTCTTTGCGCACCGCAAAAAAAGCCTCTCCGCTAAGCTGCACCTCCCGCGTGTCGCGGCGGAAGTCGGCAGCGTACTGCAGCGTAGAATGGCGGTTCAGCCAGACGGTGCTGCCATCGGGCAGCGCAACCTGCCGCGGCTGGCTGGTGGCGGCCACCACTACGGGCGCGGCCGGGGGACTGCTGCGAAAGAAAAATACGGCCCCCAACAGCAGCAGAATCGTGGCGGCCAGGGGCAGCAGCCAGGGTATGACGGCCGGCGCCGGCGGCAGCGCAATCACCTTGCCCGGCGGCGCCGGCGGCGGGTTTTCCGGCTTGGCGCCCACCATCAGCGGCCGGAGCCGCTGCCAGGCGGCGTCCACGTCGGCGGAGCTGAACAGGTCCGGTACCGGCCGGGCCCCGGCCCGCTCCCAGGCCCGGGTGGTGTCGGTGAGCAAACCCAGGCGCTGCGGGTCGGCCGCAACCCAGGTGCGCAGCGCCTCCCGCTCCCCGGGCGTGGCTTCGCCCGCCAAGTGCTTGGCCAGCAAATCCCAGGGTGCTTCGGTATCGGCGGGGAGCATGGAGGTGGTCTTTGGCGCGGGTTTTTTTGTGTGCGGAAGCGGTGGCGGCCGGCGGCCCCGGCGCGCAGTAGTACAAAGATGTCATGGATTCCAGAACTACCAACGGGCCGCCCGGTCGCCTCACCGAATTACCAGCGAGTCGGCGCGGACGGTGTGGCCGGCGAAGTAGCCCACGGCCGCCTTTTCGGAGCCGGGGCGCACGTTGCGGATGTTGGTGCGCACGTTGGCCGGCGGCGTGGCAAACAGCCCCACATTGTTGAGCTGCGTGACCATCTCGCTCAGAAAGTAGAAATAGTCGCGGGGCAATGACTCGGCCTGCACCCGCACCCGGTCGCCCTTGGCAAAGGGCTGGTCGTTGGCTCCTTTCTCGTTGGTGAGCTCTACGCCGCCGATGTAGTTGCCGTCCACCTGCTCGTCGTTGGTTACAATCAGGTCGTTGGGCCTGTTGAGCAGCACCCCGTTGTGAAACACCTTGAAGCGGTAGTAGTCGCCCACGCCGGGCGTTTCCGCCCCGTAGTACAGAATGTAGTAGCCCTCGTTCTGGGTGCTGGCTCGGGGTCGGTACTCGGCCCGGATGCTGTCGATTTCGGGCGTGCGCCGGATTTCGGTTTCGGCCCGGTACTCCTCCCCCTCGGCCTGAATGGTCAGCACGTACTGGTTGCCAATTTTGCCTTGCAGCGTGCTGGTGGCGTAGGTGCCAGGCCTGACTTCGCGCAGCGTTTCGCGGTGGCCCTCATTGTCGGCTAAGGTCAGCACGGCGCCCTGCACCCGGGGCAGGGCAACCTCGTCGAAGTAGGGGACGGTTTTGGTAAGCGTAATCAGGTAGGGACCGGGCTGGTCGGTGATTTCGCCCTCCACGGCCAGCAGCGGCTGGCCCTCGGGGATTTTCACGTCGACCACGTCGATGCAGCCGGCCAGGAGCAGGGGGCTGAGCAGGAGGAGAAAAGGAGCGAAGCGGAACATGGCAGCTTAGAAGTTGAAGTTGTAGGAAGCCGACGGCAGCACGCTCCCAAACACCGACAGGCGCACCGCCTCGGTCTTGAGCGGGTTGGCCTCGTTCTGGCGGAAGTAGATGCTGTAGGCGTTGCGGCGGGCGTAGGCATTGTACAACGAGAACGTCCAGCTGCTGTGCCAGCGGCGGCTAGGGTCGGTTTTGCCTTCCCGGGTGGCGGCCAGGTCGAGGCGGTGGTAGGTGGGCACGCGGTAGTTGTTGCGCACGTCGCCGTTCACGTTGGGCACAATCAGCCCCTGGTAGGAATAGCGGCTGTCGGGGAAGGTGGTGGCAATGCCGGTGCTGTAGCTGAAGGTGCTGGAAAACGTCCAGCGCGGATTCAGCTGGTACATGCCCACCACCGAGAGGTAGTGGGTTTTGTCGTACTTGTTCACGTACCACGCGTCGTTGTTAATCCCGTTTATCTGCCGCTCCGAGCGGCTCAGCGTGTAGCTCACCCAGCCGGTAAAAGCGCCCTCGTTTTTCTTCCCGTAGAACTCGACCCCGTAGGCCCGGCCGCGGCCGTAGAGCAGCTCGGCTTCGAGCTGCTGGTTGAGCAGGGTATTGGCCCCGTTGATGTAGTCGACCTGGTTGTCCATGCGCTTGCCAAACACCTCCACCGAGGCCTCGTAGGCGTTGTCGCGGAAGTTGCGGAAGTAGCCCACGGCCAGCTGGTCGGCGTGCTCGGGCTTGGTGTTGTTGGTACTCGGCGTCCACACGTCCAGGGGCGAAGAGGCGGTGGTATTCGACACGAGGTGGATGTACTGCACCATGCGGTTGTAGCTGGCCTTCAGCGAGCTGGTTTCCGTGAGCGAGTAGCGCAGCGAGGCCCGGGGCTCCAGGTTGGGGTAGCGCTTGATGACCTTGCCCGCCCCGAACTGCCGCGGGTTGACCGGCGTTTTCTGCCGCCCGTCCGGGCCTTCGTAGTCGTACACGGTGCCCGAGCCGAGGTAGTCGAACAGGCTGATGCGCAGGCCGTACTGCGCCGAGAGCCGGGGCGAAAACGTCTGCTCATTGTCGAGGTAGGCGTGGTATTCCACGGCCTGCTGCTCGTCCAGGGCCAGGGGCCGAAAGATGGACCCGGCGTTGCCGGGCGTGACGCGGCCGGGCACAAAGGTGTAGTAGATGGCGCCCGTGCCGAAGTTGAGCGTGCTCTGCGGGGTGCGGTAGTAGTTGAAATCGGCCTTCAGGCTGTAGTTGACGATGTTCGACGTCCAGTCGAACGCCTGGTTGCCTTCCGGCACGCCCAGGCCGTAGTCGTACTTGCTCACCACGCCGGTCACGTTGGCAAACAGCCGGGAGCTCACCACGTGGTTCCAGCGCACGGTGCCGGTGCGGTTGCCGAGCGTATTTTTAAAGGCCTTGCCGAAGGCGAAAACGTCGCGCCCCAGGTAGCCGCTCAGGTACAGCCGGTCCTTGTCGCCCAGGGTGTAGTTGGCCTTGGCCGAGAGGTCGTAGAAGTAGGCCTGGTTGTCTTTCTGCTCGGGAATCAGCTTCAGAAACAGGTCGCCGTAGGAGCGGCGCCCGGCCACGATAAACGAGCCTTTGTCCTTCACAATCGGGGCCTCCACCGCCAGCCGCGACATAATCAGCCCTACGCCGCCGCTGACGCCCAGGCGCTGGGAATTGCCTTCCTTCATGCGCACGTCGAGCAAGCTCGACAGCCGCCCGCCGTACTGGGCCGGAATGCCGCCCTTCACCAGCTTGATGTCCTTGACGGCGTCGGGGTTGAAAGTCGAAAACAGCCCGAACAGGTGGGACGCGTTGTAGATCGGGGCCTCATCGAGCAGAATCAGGTTCTGGTCGACGCCCCCGCCGCGCACGTTGAAGCCCGAGGCGCCCTCACCCACCGTACTCACGCCGGGCAGCAGCTGGATGCTGCGAATCACGTCGACTTCCCCCAACAGCGCCGGCATCAGCTTCACGGTTTTCAGGTCCAGCCGGCTCACGCTCATCTCGGTGCTTTGCACGTTCTGGTCGGGCCGCTGCCCCGTCACCACCACTTCGCCGGTCTGCACCCCGCGGAGGGCCAGCCGCACCGAGCGG
The DNA here is from genome assembly GCF_039539525.1 of Hymenobacter algoricola. Lineage (NCBI taxonomy): Bacteria > Pseudomonadati > Bacteroidota > Cytophagia > Cytophagales > Hymenobacteraceae > Hymenobacter > Hymenobacter algoricola. The sequence continues at coordinate 61,187 of NZ_BAABDH010000111.1, forward strand.
GTCTGACTGGTGGTTAGCGTGAGGGTCGTTTCCTGCCCCTCGTAACCCAGGTAGGTGTAGGTGATGACGTACGTGCCCCGGGGCAGCGTGAGGGAGTAGAAGCCGTACTCGTTGGCCGTGGAGCCCACGGCCAGGGATTTGACAAACACGGACGCGCCCACCAGGGCCTCGCCGTTGGCCGCATCCCGCAGGTAGCCACTCAGCGTAACTTTACCGAGCGGGTCCGGGGTTTGGCCGGGTGTGGCCGACTGGGCCACGGCGGGCCGGCCGGGCAGCAGCAGGGCGAAAAACAAAAGCAGCATGCGGTACATAAACAACCAGAAAAAGAGCGGCAGGGTAGATTGAAAAGGCCAGGCGGAGCCGCGGCCCGGGGCCGGTTGGGCCAGTACGGCGGGCGGCAGCGGAACTGCGTTAGTTGGAATCCACGACGCGGCCGGAGCCGGAAATGCGCACCGTCACGCCGGGGTGACCTTTGTAGTACACTTTGCCCGAGCCGCTGATGGTGGCCCGCAGCGCCTGCGCCGCCGTGAGGTAGCCGGAGCCCGAGCCGCTGATGCTCACGTCGGCCGTCTGCAGGCGCAGGGCGTAGGAATTCAACTGGCCCGAGCCGCTGATCTGCACGGTATGGCCCTGGGCTTCGCCGCCGAGGCCCACGCTGCCCGAGCCGGAAATGCTGGTGTCCAGGCTGCGGGCCGTCAGCTGATCAAACCTGACAGCGCCGGAGCCCGACACGCTCAGCGCCAGATCCTGCACCTGCCAGCCTTCGCGTCCCAGCAATTCGCCGGAGCCCGATACGCCCGCACTCGTCAGACCGGGCGTGGTGACGTACACGCGGATGGGCTCGTGGCGGCGCACCTGTACGCGGCCAAAGCTGATGGTGAGCTTTTCGTTGCCGACGGTGGTCTGCAGCACTTCGAGCACGTTGCGCTGCGCCTCCACCCGGATGCTGGCCGTGGGCCCCTGAGTAAGATACACAGTGCCGTTGACAGCCAGATCGACGCCACTAAAAGCCGGCAGCGACCGGCTTTCGGCTACCGTCGGGCCGCTGCCGCTGATGCGGTCGGGACAGATGTCGTTATGGTCGCAGCTCGTGAGCAGCAGGCTCAGGGCCACCAGGGCGGAGGGAAGGAGGGTTTTCATAGCGGTAAACGGGTTGGAGGTTCAGACCGGATGACGGTTTCAAGGGTCTGATACCTTACTGGCCCGCTACCCCTACGCCGGGGCAAAAAATAATTACTTTACCCGCCCTACAGCAGCAGATACAGGTTTTTGAGCAGCCCGCTCAGCTGCCGACGCAGGATGCGCAGGGCCTTGCCCATCTGGTTTTCCACGGTCTTGGGTGAAATCTCCAGCGTGTCGGCAATCTGCTGGTAGCTGAGCTCATCGTAGCGGCTCATGGTAAACACCACCCGGCACTGCGGCGGTAGCAGGGCTAGCGCGGCCGCCACCGAAGCTTGCGCTTCCTGCTCGTACAGGGCGTGCAGGGCATCATCGGTGGCCGGCTCGGCCGAGGCGGGGGCCGCTGTCCAGGCCACCTGCCGCTGGCTCCGCTCCGCGTGGCGCAGGGCCGCATTCAGCGCGGCCCGGTAGAGGTAGGCGCCGTAGGTGGTACTGATGGTCAGCGTCTCCCGGCCGTTCCAGACCCGCAAAAACACGTCCTGCAACAGATCCTCGGTCACGGCGCGGTCCTGCACTACGCGGTTAATCACGGCACCCAGGGGGCGGTAAAACTCCCGGAACAGCAGCTCCAGGAAGGCCTCGGCATCGGTGGCCCGTAACTGGGTCAGCCGGGCTTCGAGGGCAGCTTCGGACGCGGGAGTAGCCATAGCGCGGGGTGGCAGCGGGGCCGTAAACGGCCGGGGGCTGGCATAATTCGGAGGCAAAGCTACACTATATAGCGTTTTACCCGATGGCGTATCCCCTATTTATGCTGCAGTCTTTTTCTCCGGAGTCAGGTCCAGCGCCCGTAGCTTATCGGCCCGCCACGAAGTAATGGCGACTACCACCAGCGTCATCACTCCGCCAAACACCACCGAGGGCACCACCCTCAACAGCTTGGCCATAGCGCCCGACTCGAAGGCCCCGATTTCGTTGCTGGAGCCGATAAAGATGTTGTTTACGGCCGAAACGCGCCCTTTCATGTATTCCGGCGTGAAGGTGTGAATGAGCGTGGAGCGCACAATCACCGATACGGAGTCGAATACGCCGGTCAGGAACAGCAGAAACAACGACAGCCAGAAGTTGGTGGACAGCGCAAAGGCAATGGTGGCTGCCCCGAAGCCCGCTACGGCCCAGAGCAGCTTGCGCCCCGCATTGCGCCAGAGCGGGAAGTAGGTCAGCAGCACCGCCATCAGCACCGAGCCCACGGCCGGGGCCGCGCGCAGATAGCCGTAGCCCTGGGCGCCCACTTTCAGAATCGAGTCGGCAAAGATGGGCAGCAGGGCTACGGCCCCGCCAAACAGCACGGCAAACAGATCCAGTGACAGAGCTGCCAGCACCAGCTGGTTGCCGAAGATGAACTGCACCCCCGTCAGCAGGCTTTCTTTCAGGCTCAGCTTCTCTCCTTCCCGGACGGGCAGCGGCCGGCCGGCAATTGAAACAAACAGCAGCAGGGCTACGGCCATCAGCAGCGCATCTACCGCGTAGGCCGTCGTGATGCCGGTTTCGGGATGCACCCGGCCCGCCAGCCCAATGATAAGGCCCCCAATAGCCGGCCCGATAACCGACGAGGCCTGCCAGGTAGTGCTGTTCCAGGTAATGGCATTGGACAGCCGCTCCCGATCAGGCAGCAGCTGGGGCATAAAGGAAAACAGCGCCGGCCCTAAAAAACCCCGCGCAATGCCGCTCACGAAAAGAATGCTGTACAGCGGCAGCGTATACAGCGCGTCTTTGTGCAGCAGCTCCCGCCCTTGCGGGCCCGACAGCCACCACAACGATACGGAGCACAGCAGCAGCACCGCTACGGCCACCACGATAATATTCTTGCGCCGCACGGAGTCGGCCACATGCCCGGCGTACAGTGACACCACAATGCTGGGAACAGCTTCCGCCAGCCCGATCAGACCCAGCGCCAGCGGGTCGCCCGTAAGCTTCAGAATCTGCCAGCTCACCACGGCACCCTGAATCTGGGTAGCAATAACCATACTGGCCCGGGCCGAAATCAGCCGTCGGAAGTCGGGAATCCGCAGCGCGGCGTAGGGGTCGTGACGAACAGAGGCGGAAGCAGCAGCCATAGAAACTAACGGGGTAGAAGCGCGGCAAAGGTAACCTGAAACCCCGGCCCGCGGCTACGGTTGCGCTTGCCCCGACGGGCTGGTTTTTGCAACCTTACGGTACGCTTTCGGCAGGATGCCTCGCTGGCCAGCGGCCCGGTTTCGGCCGGGCAGAATTCATCCGCCTCGTGCGGCGGGCGCTGTGGCCCAGCTGGTTTCCCGCCGCTCCGGCCGGGGCGGCCTGTTTTCCTTATCTTCCGCCTCAAGCTTTTACCCATGCCCGCCGCCCCGACTTTAATTGCCGATATCATGGAGCTGGCCTTCCGCTCCGACGTTGGCACCCTGCTGGGGCGCTGGCTCCGGCCCAGCACTACGGCAGAAGTGCAACAGGGCTACGAGGCTACGCTGCGCTTTGCCAGCACCTACCGCTCCCGCTACTGGCTGCTTGATCTGCGCCGCCGCGGTCCGGTTAGTGAAGACGGCACCCACTGGGTCCTCGAATCATTTTTGCCCCGTCTGGCCCCGCTGCTCGGCGGGCGGGTATACGTGGCCTTTTTAATGTCGCCGGGCCACCTGAGCGCCATCGATCAGGAAAACGGCGCCCCACTGGTTTCCAACGCCCGCTGTCACGTGCGCCTGTTCAGCGACGAAAGCAACGCGGCCGAATGGCTCCAGCGCCGCCAGCGCCACGACGGGGAGGCGTAACCCTGGCCCGCCAAACCTCGTCAGTAATATTAGCGGGTATCCCTGCCGCAACTTTCCCTTGTTTTCCAACTCTCCCCCGTTGCTTATGCGTTTTCTTACTCTTGCCTGCTGCGTGGTAGGGGGCCTGCTACTGGCGGCCGCACCGGCATTTGCCCAGACGTCCTCTTCCGCCCCCGCCCAGGTTAGCTCCCTCAAGGATGGCGTGTACCGAAAGGGGGGCCTCACCATGCGGCTGCAGGCCGGGCAAACCAGCCGCCTTTCGGCGCCTGTCACGATGTCCAATGGCCTCGTAATTCGCCCCGACGGCATTATGGTCAGCAAGGACGGCACCCGGCAGATCCTGGAAGAAGGCAAAGCCGTAAATCTGCAGGGTCAGATCGTAAACTTCACCGACGATATGATGTCGGCCCCCGCCATTGAGCAGCGTGCCCGCCGGGTGGCCGGCGTTACCGAAACCATAATAGCTATGCCCGATGCCGGCCCCGTCCCGGCCCGCCTCACCGCTGAGCTGCTGCGCACCGAGCGTCGCCTGGCTCTGCTCCAGCAGCTCGCCGACCGGCTGGCCCAGCGGACAGCCGCGGGCTCGGTCGGGTCCAGCACGGCTACCCTCGACGCCCAGCTTCAGGAAATCGACGCTCAGCTGAAGCGCTGAGCATCGTCGCACAAAAAAGCCCGCTGTTCTAGCGGGCTTTTTTGTGCCTCCTCATCCTAACCGTTCTACCACTGACGTGGCTTAATACCGGGGCAGGAGGAAGCGCGGGAAAACCGTGTATGGGACTTATTTAATACTGGGTTTCAAAATTGTATAAAATTATTTCCTTTTTGACTGCTTACCCATTGTGTTTGGCTTTGCAGTTCTCTACATTTGATTTTCCCAACCACCCCTTCCTTCCCGGGTTCTTTCCCATTCATCGGCAACTGCACTCTATGGCCTAAAGCTCTACTTCCCTTTAACTAGTAGTCTTTATGGAAACCATGCAGCCGAGCGATTCCGCTCTGATTTCGCTCTATATTGCCGGCAAGGAGGATGCCTTCGCCACGTTGCTCGAGCGGCACAAAAGCCGTGTTTTTACCACGATAATGCTTATCGTGCGGGATGAGGACGTGGCCGACGATTTGCTGCAGGACACCTTCATCAAGGCGATTCACACCATGAAAGGTGGGCGCTACAACGAGGAAGGCAAGTTTTCGTCCTGGATCTGCCGCATTGCGCACAATCTGGCCATCGATTTCTTCCGGCGCGAAAAACGCAGCCCTCTTTTAAATCTCGATACAACAAGTCACGCCTTTAACTCGTTGTCACTGGCAGAAGAGGGGGCCGATGTATCCATCTCCCGGGAGGAAACCTACGCCCGTCTTCGTGAACTGATTCAGGACCTGCCAGCGGCGCAGAAAGAGGTGCTTGTGATGCGGCATTACGGCGACATGAGCTTCCAGGAAATTGCCGACGCAACGGGGGTCAGTATCAACACTGCCTTGGGGCGCATGCGCTACGCCCTGATCAACCTGCGGAAGAAGATGGCCGCACAACCCGTTTTCTATGATCAAAACCTTTACCCACGAGAAGCTCCTGCGGTACGTGTACAACGAGTTGCCGGCTAAGGAGCACGCCGAAGTGGAGCAGGCCCTGCTCCACGATGCTCAGCTGGCCACCGTTTGCGCCGATATATTGCTGGCCCAACGCTGCCTGGACGGTTTGCAGCGGCAGCCCAAGCAAAAGACCACCGATTCGATATTACAATATTCGCGCACCTTTCTGAAAGCGGGGTGACACCTCCTCCCGGGGGGAAAGAGTAAATAGCGCCGATGGCGTGGGAAAGACCTGCTGAACCAGCATCTTTGCCCCGGTATCCGCTCCGTTTATCCTTTCCCTCTTTTTCATGCGCAAGCCCGAACGGTTCCGCCGCTTCCTGGCGTACTTCACCACCCACTTTCCCGAGCCGGAAACGGAGCTGCACTACGGCAATCCGTACGAGCTGATCGTGGCCGTAGTGCTTAGCGCCCAGTGTACCGATAAGCGCGTCAACCAGATTATGCCCGCGCTGCTGGAGCAGTTTCCCACGCCCGCGCACTTGGCCGCCGCCGCCGCCGACGATATTTTCCCCTTCATTCGCAGCATATCCTACCCCAACAACAAGGCCAAGCACCTGGCCGGGCTGGGCCGGATTCTGACCGCGGAATTCAACTCCGAAGTCCCCAGTAGCCTCGACGAGCTGCAGCGCCTGCCCGGCGTGGGCCGCAAGACGGCCAATGTTATCCTGTCCGTGATTTATAATCAGCCCACGATGGCTGTCGACACGCACGTATTCCGCGTGTCGCACCGCATCGGGCTGGCCGCGCTGACGGCTACCACGCCGCTGGCAGTAGAAAAAGAGCTGGTCCGTTATATAACCGAAGCACTTATTCCCAAGGCTCACCACTGGCTTATTCTGCACGGCCGCTACATCTGCGTGGCCCGGCAGCCCAAATGTGCCATCTGCCCGCTGAAGGATTTCTGCAAATACTACAGCCAGCATTTCGCCCTACCCGCGCCCAGCGCCCGGCAGGGCGTTATCGAGCCTCCACTTGAGGGAAATAACTTTGCCGAAAGTACAACATAGTATAAAACTAGTCATAGTGGGTACACCCCTGACGCGACTACGCCCCGGCCGCGTTTTCCAGCAGGCGTTGTATGGTAGCAGCAATCTGCTGTCGGTCAAATTCCCGGCTTGCCACCTGCTGGCCATTGTGGCCGGCCTGCCCAAGCTGCTGGGGCTGGTCGAGTAGCTCCCGAAGTCGGGTAGCCAGAGCGGCCGAGTTACCGGCCGGCACATACCAGCCGCAAGCATGCTTCTCGACCAGCGTTTTGGTCCAGCCCTGGTTGGTAACAATGACGGGGGTTCCAACGGCGAGACTGTCGTAAAACTTGGCCGGGGAGTTGGCATCCAGTACCGGCAGATTCAGAAACGACACGACTGAGATATCGGCCAGCCGAAACCACTCGAAGACGGCGTGGCGCGGCTGCGGGGGCACCAGCCGGATATTGGCGCACCGCTCCGCCGCCGCTCGTACCAGCGGCTCGTGGAACCCTAGCCCCATGAACAGCCAGACCACGTTGGGCCGCTCCGAGGCCAGCCGCTCCGCCGCCGCCACCAGAGTAGGAATGTCATTGGCGCGGCCAAAGGTACCGGCGTAAAGCACCACCTGTTGCCCCAGCAGCTGGTGCTGCTCCCGCAACGCCGCCACGGTTTCGGCCGTTGCCCGCGCCGCCAGCGGCAGGTCCGTCCCGTTGAGGACTGTCGTGATTTTATCGGCCTCTATCCCCTGCTGCTGCACGTAGCGCGTCATGTCGGGCGAGAGGGGCAGGATGTGATGGGCGCTGCGGTAGAGGCTCTTTTCCAGGGCGAAGAGCCGCTGCTGGGCAAACCGGGTCGGGACGGCCCCCATGGCAATGGGAAAGGCGGGCCACAGATCCTGCACTTCGAACACCCACGGCACCCGCCGCTGCCGGGCCACCTGCGCCGCCGCCCACGCGGCTGTGAGTGGCGTAGAAATACCCCAGATTACGTCGGGTCGCTCCAGCCGCAGACCTTCCCGCACGGCGTAGGCGGCGTATTGGCCGAAAGCCAGTACCCGCCGGGCGACGCCCATCTTGTTTTGGTAGGACACTTCCGCCGCACGAATTTCCACCCCCGCCGGCACCCACGGATACTGGTGCGTCAGGCGCTGGGCTTCCCAGGTACGGGTTGTAAGCAGCGTAATCCGGTGCGTCTTCGCCAGGTGCGCCAGCAACGAATAGTGCCGACTGGTTGCCGGACAATCGGGGTTCGTGTGGTACTGGCTGAAAACGGCAATGTGCACGAGAGGTCAATTAAGAATTAGGAATTAAAAATTAAGAATTCGCTTATGCTCAACTTGGCTGAGGTTATTGCTGCCGAGCAGTTTTCAATTCTTATTTCTCAATTTTTAATTGAGCGCGTCAGCGCTTGGGCCGGTAGTGCGACTCGCTCAGGATGCGCTGCGGGTCCTTTTCGGCCATCAGCTGCTTGAGCGTCACGTTGGGGTGCTGGCTCATGTACTTGCGCACGATCTGCCAGCCCAGCCACACGCCGACCCGGCCGGGGCAGGTCTTCCCGATTTCGGGCACGTTGGGCCGCTCCCCCAGGTACTTCTGAATGGTAAACGGAGCCGTGCTGTAGAGCATATTCTTTTCGATGAAGTGCGCCCAGATCTTGCTCTCGTTGAACTGTACACCCGCCATTTCGGCCCCCGTGAAGCCCACCAGCAGAGTGTCGGCGGTGCAGGGCAGCACTTGCTCGGCGAAGTAGAGCGACTTGCCGAACTGCACCATCTCGCTGAGCATAGTCTGGTTGGTGAGCTGGTGCTGGTTGTACTTGCTGCTGACGGCCAGCGCCGCCGTGGGCAGCAGATAGGCCGGCGCGTAGCGACGCTTGATGTACTCGGGCACGTTGGGCCGGACGCTGGCCTTGGGCCCCACAAAGAAGTCCAGGCTCAGCACCATCAGGCTGTCATTCACAAACAAGTCCTGACTCAGGCCGCTGACGAAGGTTTTCACGGCCGGCACCCGAAAATCGGGGAAGTAGTAGCGCACGTGCTGAAACAGCAGTTGCAGCTGCCCCTGCAGGGCTTCGGTATCCTTGAACTCTGCTTCGGCCTGCTGGCCCAGCTTCTGCAGGCCGGCATTGGTAGCCAGTCGCACCATCGCCTGGCCCAGCACTTCCTCCGACGGATACTGCTTACGCTGCAAAAACTGGTCGGCAAACAGCGGGTGCTGCCGGATGAACTGCTGGGCGTCGGCGGGGCTTCTCAGCTGAAAGAACGGCCGCTCCAGGCGCTCCACCCGCACGTCGGCTTCCACGCGGGCTACTTCCGGATTTAGCTCGCACTTGCTATCCTTGCTGCAGCTGCTGAAAAGTGCTACGGAGGCAAAAATGGCCGTTAAGACAAGGCGCATGGGGCAGGGTTGTAAGTCACGCTTCTATATTTGGGTGAAAATAGCCTAAATCGAAACGCCAAGCGGCAGGCTTTCGTCTAAAGCTCAACTTCCTCTTCCCATTTTCTATGAAAAAACCGTTTCTGGCCCTGCTACTGCTGGGTGCTTCCGCCGGGGCCGCCTCCGCCCAGGTTGAAATTGGCCTGAAAATCTCGCCTTCCGTCACCTATCTGCGGGCGGACTCCCCAAGCGCCCTGAACTTTCAAAACGACAAGAGCAAGCTCAGCCTCGGTGGGGGCCTGGTGGTGGATTACTTCTTCGGTCAGAACTACGCCTTCAGCACGGGCTTGCTGCTGGTCAGCAAAGGCGGGACCGTCACTTATACCGACCCGGCTCTTGTGGTCCTGAACCCCAACGACCCGGCCTCGGTCAGAAGTCAGAAAATCGGTCTGCAGTACCTGGAAGTGCCGCTTACTGTGAAGCTGTTTACCAACGACGTCGCCACTGACACGAAGGTGTACTTCCAGCTCGGCGGCTCCATCGGAGGGCTCATCAGCGGCCGCATCAACGGCGACAAACGCTACACGGACGTCGGCAATCAGAAGGAATCAGAGTCCGTCAAGCATTTCATCATCCCCGACGCCGCCGCGCTGGTTGGGGCCGGTGTGGAGTACCAGCTGGGCCAGAGCACCAAAGTATTCGGGGGCCTTTCCTACCACCGCGGGCTGGTCAACATCGAAAAGTATTTCGATGAAGAGCGCGGCTTCCAGGATGTCAGCCTCAAAAACAACGAAGTGGCGCTGGACCTGGGACTGAAGTTCTAGACTGGCACCGTGCCACGAAAAAGCCCCCGCTGCTCATCCGAGCGACGGGGGCTTTCTTCGTATCAGGAGGGCTTTTCGCAGAAAAAACCGTTGATCATTAATCCGTTAACTCTTCTACCTCCCGGTCCTGGAGGCGGCTCATGGCGGCGGCGGGGGAATGCAGTTCGATTTCCTCGCCCCGCTCATCCTCGATGCGGTAGTCGGTGAGGCCTAAGGACGTATCCTTCATGACCTTCACCCACTTGTAATACTTCAAATACCACTTCATCTGCTTCGACACCAATCCCTTGGTGTAATAAGCGTGCAGGAAGGGGTGCACGTACAGCGAAATTCCCGACTGGTTCTGGGTGACCAGCAGGTCTTCAATGCTGTTGTCGATTTCGTCCGTTACGAGGATAGAGGCCGAAATCTTGCCCGTTCCACCGCAGGTGGGGCACACCTCGCCGGTGATGATGTTCTCGGCGGGACGTACGCGCTGCCGCGTAATCTGCAGCAGCCCAAACTTGGTGATGGGCAATATGGTGAAGCGCGCTTTGTCGTGCTTCATGACGTCGCGCACGGCATCTTCCACCTTTTTGCGACTCTCAGCACTTTTCATGTCGATAAAATCGACTACGATGATGCCGCCCATGTCGCGCAGGCGGAGCTGACGGGCTACCTCTTTGGCCGCCAGCATGTTGATCATGAGAGCCGTAGCTTCCTGGTCACTTTCCTGGTTGCTCTTGTTGCCCGAGTTCACATCGATGACGTGCAACGCCTCAGTGTGCTCGATGACAAGGTAGCCGCCGCCGGGTACGGTCACGGTTTTGCCAAACAGCGTTTTGAGCTGCTTTTCCAAACCGACGTGCTCAAACACCTTCACCTTGCCGGTGTGAAGCTTGAGCAGACCGAGCCTGTCGGGTGCAATCTTCTGGAGGTAGCTGCGCATTTCCTCGTACATCGGCGCCGAATCCACGGTAATGGAGTCGAAGCTTTCGTTGAGCAGGTCGCGTAGCATAGAGCTGGAGCGGCCCAGCTCGCCCAGCACCTTGTCGTTCGGCTTGGCCGTGCGCAGGGTGTTGAAGAGCGTGTCCCAGTTGGCCGTCATGCTTTGCATATCCTTGTCGAGCTCCGCCACCTCGCGGCCTTCGGCCACGGTACGGATAATCACGCCGAAGTTGTCGGGCTTGATGGAGGCAATGAGCCGCTTAAGCCGCTCCCGCTCCGTCTTGCTGACAATCTTCTTGGATACGCTGATGGTGTTGGAGAACGGGACCAGCACCAGGTAGCGGCCGGCCATGGAAATGTCCATGGACAAGCGCGGACCCTTGGTCGATATCGGCTCCTTCACAATCTGAACCAGCAGCTGCTGGCCCTTCTTGAATACGTCGGCGGCCTTGCCGACTTTGTCGAGCGTGCCTTCAAACTGGAAGGTTTTGAGCGCGCCCACGGTAATTTTCTGCGATTGTACGCCTTTGCTCCACTTCATCATCGAGGGGAATTGCTCCCCCAGGTCGCCGTAGTGCAGAAAGGCATCCTTTTGGTACCCGATGTCAATGAACGCGGCGTTCAGACCGGGCATAACTTTCTTGACCGTCCCCAGGAAGATGTCGCCAACGGAATAGTTGGTGTCGTTGCGGTCGAAATGGTATTCGATGAGCCGCTTATCCTGGAGCAGGGCAATCCGTTCTCCGTCCTGAGTAGAATTAATAACTAATTCGTTACTCAATGGGTCAGTTGGTTAAGTGAGTGTTCCTGCCGTGACGAGCCTACGCCCCCGAAACCCGCAAAGGGAAGCCGGTGCGCGCGGCACCAGCTTCCCTTCCGAGGCCACGGGGAAAGCGAAAAACCAGCCACTCTCAGAACACTTACGTGAGAGATAGGACGAACCTGGGGCCGAGGCCACATGGTCCGACGAGCAAACCCCGGGAGGCTTACTTCTTCTTGTGACGGTTCTTGCGCAGACGCTTCTTCCGTTTGTGCGTGGCAATCTTATGACGCTTTCTCTTTTTACCGCAGGGCATGATGAGGAGGTTAGGGTTTGTAAAAAAGGTTACTTACTTCAATTGAGCTAGCTGCTCATCCACCGACGCGGACAGCGCCGGGTCTGTGCTCAAGCTTTTGGCTTTCCGGAAAGCCGCCTTGGCTTCTTCCTTCGCGTTGGTTTTAGCGAGGGAGACGCCGAGGTAAAACTGACCGTTGATGTTGTCAGGATTGACTTTCGTCAACTCCCGAAAACGCTCCACGGCCTTATCGTACTGGTTACTCTGAATCGAGAGCAGCCCCAGGTTGTAGAGCGCATTTTCGTTGCGCGGATCCGCCACTAGAACTTCGCGTAGCAACGTAACGCCCTTCACGGGGTTGTCGCTGGCCATGTAGGCCATGCCCAGGTTGGTCTTCGCGTCGAGGTTTTCGGGGTTGTTCTTCAACACCTTCTCGTACAGCTCACGGGTTTTGGCAGCCAGCATTTTCTGCCGCTCTTCCGTGGCCGCGAAGCTGAACGCCTCGAAGTACGAGTCGGCCGCCCGCTTCCAGGTTTGTTCGCCCGGACGGGCTACCGCCAGCTGCTCGTAGTAGTAGCCCGCACTGTCGAATTTCTCGACTGCCTTGTACTGGGTGGCCAGGTCGGAGGCCACGCGCAGCTTTGCCATCGGGTCCTGCTCGGCCGAGTATTTGGCCAGCAATCCGTCGATTTCCTTGCGTTGGGCGGGGGCCATCGTCATGTGCGGCTGCGCGGCCGTGGCTCCGGCGGGCGCGGCTTCCTCCACGGAAGTCGTGGAGGGCGCCGCGGCGCCGTTGTCACGGTTGGCGGTGCGGGCGGCCTGCTGGCTCATCTCGCTTTTGCCTTCCTTGGGCTTCACAATTCCCTTGGGCAGCACGTACAGGCCGGCCGTTACCGCGAGGGCGACGACCACAAGAAGAAGCTGATGCGAGGATTTGAAGGATGCCATAGGGAAAAAGCAGGCCGCCGGGTTCCGAAGACGGATACCCGGCGGCGCGCCGCAATGTTACGAAGAAAGCAGTTTAGGCCTGGGCCATCTCTTTAATCTTCTTGCTGTTTTTGATCTTGCCGATGAAGGTTTTCGACGGCTTGAAGCTTGGAATGAAGTGCTCGTCGATGATAATCGACGTGTTTTTCGAGATGTTGCGGGCGACTTTTTTAGCTCGTTTCTTGTTTACGAAGCTGCCAAAGCCCCGCACGTAGATGTTGTTGCCGTCGGCCATCGAATCTTTTACCACTTTGAAGAATGCTTCAACGGTAGCCGATACGTCTGCTTTCTCAATGCCGGTCTTGTCGGCGATTTCGGCGATTACTTCTGCTTTAGTCACGCTGGTAAGTGTACTAGGGTGTGAAAAATGGGTACTGGGCAAAACGCCCCAATTCAAGACGTAAGCCCTTGCCCGGTAAGCTGTTGTTTGCGAATTGGGGCCACAAAGGTACCCGGACTTTTTGGTTTTGCAATACTTTTCCCACTTTCCATTTCGACTGGCTTTTCCTCAGCAAACCTCTATCTTCCAATATTTTGCCGCACCCCAGTACCTTATCTGCCGCCCCCTACTTCGCCCCGGCCCTCTTGGAATGGTACCCGCGGCACCGCCGCGACCTGCCCTGGCGCCATACCCGCGACCCGTATGCCATCTGGCTGTCGGAAGTGATTCTGCAGCAAACCCGGGTCAAGCAGGGTCTGCCCTATTACCTGGATTTCATCAGCACCTACCCTGCCGTGCACGATTTGGCCGCCGCGCCCGAAGATGAGGTGCTGCGCCACTGGCAGGGGTTGGGCTACTACTCCCGGGCCCGCAACATGCACCATACGGCCCAGCAGGTAGTGCGCGACTACGCCGGGCAGTTTCCGGCTACTTACGCGGAATTGCTCAAGCTACGGGGCGTGGGCCAGTACACGGCCGCGGCTATTGCCTCCTTTGCCTTCGGCGAAAAAGTGGCCGTCCTCGACGGCAACGTGTACCGGGTTCTGGCCCGCGTGTTTGGCATTGCCGCCGATATTGCCGCGCCCAGCAGCCGCAAGGAGTTTCAGGCCCTGGCCGACACGCTCATCCCGGCGGCGGCCCCGGACGAGTTCAACCAGGCCATTATGGAGTTCGGGGCCATCCAGTGTACGCCCCTGAAGCCGGACTGTCTGTTTTGCCCGCTCCAGCACCAGTGCTTTGCCTTTCAGCACGGGATGGTGCACGAGCTGCCCGTCAAGAGCAAAGCCAAAGCCAGCCGCACGCGCTACTTTCATTACCTCGTGCTGCGCCACGGCGAAACGGTGTATATGAAGAAGCGCGGCCCGAAAGACATCTGGCAGGGACTTTACGATTTTGTCCTGACCGAAACCAACGCGGCCGAGCTGCCGGCTACCGACCTGGTGGATGCGGTGACGGCAGTTGGCGGCCAGGTGGCCACCGGGCGGGCGGAAGAGCCGGTGCAGTCGTTGCGCCACGTACTCAGCCACCAGAAGGTGGAGGCTCGTTTTCACACCATCTGGCTGCGGCAGCCGCTGGCCGGCCCGGATTTGCGGGCTACGGGCTTAGCGGCCTTCACAGCGGAGCAAACCCATGCGCTGCCCAAGCCCGTGCTGATTGCTAATTTTCTTGACAAAGGCTGGAAATAAAAACTAAATAATTTGGATATCGGATAAATAACTGTTATTTTTAATACAAGAAAAACTTCTTATATATCCTCTTTAACACCTTAACAATCAAACCATGGCAGGCATTAACAAAGTAATTCTGGTAGGTCACCTCGGCAAAGACCCGGAAGTTCGCCATCTGGAAAGCGGGGCCAGCGTAGCCAACTTTACGCTGGCTACCAATGACTACTACAAGGACAAAAGCGGCACTCGCGTGGAGCGGACCGAATGGCACAACATCACCGCCTGGCGCGGCCTGGCCGAAGTAGCGGAGAAGTACCTCAAAAAAGGTCACCAGATCTACGTGGAGGGCAAAATCCGGACCCGGCAGTACCAAGACAAAGACAACCAAACGCGCTACATCACCGAAATCGTGGCCGACGAAATAACGATGCTGGGCGGCCGGCCCCACGGCGACGGTCAGCAGAATCAGGCGGTGCCGGCCGAAGCCCAGACTTTCCGGCAGGAGCCCGAGATTGATCAGCTGCCGTTTTAAGACCCTGCTCATTCGTTTCTGGAAAAGCCCTGGCACGCTGCCGGGGCTTTTTTCGTTGGGGGTAAGCCCAGCGGCGGCTTTACCCCTCATCCGCCTTAGCTGCCGCCCGGCTACTGCCCATTTCCGGCTACCTTTGGCTACTCAACCCGCATTGCTCAAAATGCCTGCTTTCCAACTTCTGCGCGGCCTGGGGCTCCTCCTGGCCTTGGCCCTGCTGACCACCGGCTGCTCGGCCCCGGCCGACTTCACGCCCAAGCCCAAGGGCTACAACCGCATCGACCTGCCGCCCCACGCCTACCAGCAGCTGGCTCCGGGGCATCCCTACACCTTCGAGTACTCGCGTCATGCCAAAGTGCGGCGCGACTCCTCCTACCTGGCCCAGCCGCACTGGATCAACGTGATTTACCCGCAGCTGCACGCCAACATCCAGATAACCTACATGGACGTACAGAACGACCCGCGGCGCTTCAGCAAGCTGATGGAAGACGCCCGCAAGCTAACGGCCAAGCACCAGATCAAGGCGACGGCCATCGACGAAAGCATCATCAAAACTCCAAACGGCATGCGGGTGGCGGTGTTTGAGCTGTCGGGCGAGGTGCCGAGCCAGTTTCAGTTTTACACTACCGACAGCACCCGGCACTTTTTCCGCGGCGCGCTGTACTTCCCCACAGCCACGGCCAACGACTCGCTGGCCCCGGTTATCGACTACGTGAAAAAGGATATTGTGCAGCTGCTGAACACGCTGAAGTACCGATGATCTGCCAGCTGACTCCCTTTTCTGCGTATTTATAAGAGCGAACAGCCGTCCGCCAGCAGCTTCTGAATGAGCTTTTTCAACACCAAAATCGAAAACCTGCGGGGCGTAGGGGCGCAGCGGGCGACGCTGCTGCAGAAGGAGCTGAACATCTTCACCTACGGCGACCTGATTCAGCGCTACCCCTTTCGCTACCTTGACCGGACGCAGTTCTACAGCATCGTCGATTTGCACGAAGACCTGCCTTATGTGCAGGTAAAGGGCGTGCTGCGCAACCGTGAAGTGCTGGGCGAGGGGCCCAAACAGCGTATGGTGGCCAAAGTATCGGATGGCAGCGCGGAGCTGGAGCTGGTGTGGTTCAAGGGCGTGAAGTGGCTGCAGAGCGTGGTCAAAAACCACCAGGAGTACATCGTCTTCGGCAAGCCCACCGTGTTCAACGGCAAGCCCCAGATGGCCCATCCGGAACTGGAAGAGGTGACCGAGGCCAAGCCCGGGCAGAGCTTTCTGCAGCCGATGTACAACACCACTGAGAAGCTCAAGAACTACCACCGTATCGACAGCAAAGCCATTGCGCGCCTGGTTTCAGACCTGCTCAAGATTGCCTTGCCCCACGTGCTGGAGTCGCTGTCGCCGGCCCTGGTGCAGCAGTACGGGCTGATGAGCAAGGCCGAGGCTTACCAGCAGATTCACTTTCCGCAGACGCCCGAGCTGCTGCAGGCCGCGCGGTTCCGGCTCAAGTTTGAGGAGCTGTTCTACGTGCAGCTCAAGCTGCTGCGCCAGCGCGACCAGCGCAAGGTCACCCTGGCCGGCCAGATTTTCAAGGAGGTGCCCACGCTGGTGCACTTTTACAAAAACGTGCTCACCTTCGACCTGACTGGGGCCCAGAAACGGGTTATTCACGACATCTACAAGGATTTCTGCACCGGCCAGCAGATGAATCGCCTGCTGCAGGGCGACGTGGGCTCGGGCAAAACCATTGTGGCCTTTATCAGCATGCTCATGGCCGCTGACAACGGCGCGCAAAGCTGCCTGATGGCGCCCACCGAAATTCTGGCCGACCAGCACTACGTGGGCCTGAAGGTGTACGCTGATTTGCTGGGCCTCAAGCTGGGCAAACTCACCGGCAGCACCCGCACCGCCGACCGCCGGGTGCTCCACGAGCAGCTCCGTAGCGGCGAGATGCACATGCTGGTGGGCACCCACGCCCTGCTCGAAGACGTGGTGCAGTTCCGCAACCTGGGGCTGACCATCATGGACGAGCAGCACCGCTTCGGCGTGGCGCAGCGCTCCAAGCTCTGGCAGAAAAACCCCAACGTGATTCCCCACGTGCTGGTCATGACGGCTACGCCCATCCCGCGCACCCTGGCCATGACGCTCTACGGCGACCTGGACGTGTCGGTAATCGATGAGCTGCCGGCGGGCCGTAAGCCGATTGTGACGGTGCACCGCTACGACGCGAACCGGCTCAAGGTATTCCAGTTTCTGCGCGACCAAGTTGCGTTGGGCCGGCAGGTGTATATCGTGTATCCGCTTATCGAGGAGTCGGAGACGATGGACTACAAAGACCTCACCGACGGCTACGAAAGCGTGGCCCGGGCTTTCCCCGAGTTTCAGATCAGCATCGTGCACGGCCGCATGAAGGCTGAGCAGAAGGACTTCGAGATGCAGCGCTTCGTAAACCGCGAAACCCAGATTATGGTGGCCACCACCGTTATTGAGGTAGGCGTGAACGTGCCCAATGCTTCGGTGATGATCATCGAAAGCGCCGAGCGGTTTGGCCTTTCACAGCTCCACCAGCTGCGGGGTCGCGTGGGCCGGGGCGCCGAGCAGAGCTACTGCATCCTGATGACGGGCTACAAGCTCAGCAAGGACAGCCGCACCCGCCTCGAAACGATGGTACGTACCAACAACGGCTTTGAAATTGCCGACATCGACCTGAAGCTGCGTGGCCCCGGCGACTTGATGGGCACCCAGCAAAGCGGCGTGCTGGACCTGCTCATTGCCGACCTGGCCAAAGATGGCCGCATTCTGAGCGAGTCGCGGGCCGCAGCCCAGGAGCTGATCAACGACGACCCGGGGCTGGCCAAGCCGGAAAACTTTAACATCCGCCGGCATATTGCTTCCCTGCCCGCCACGGCCGTCAACTGGAGCCGAATCAGCTAAGTACGGCCGGTAATACTACTGGTGACGGGCATAAAAAAGGCGGCCTTGAAAGAGCCGCCTAGTAGGGTTATTCCAAAGAGACTGTTGTTCGGGCCGCGGGAGCCGTGGCCTGCCAAAGACGGCTGCCACTCCCAGCCGAAACTGGCTGCGGGTTTGCCTGACGGGTAAAAAACGAGGTATGCTGAACCGGAGTTTCCGGAGCTGCAACCCGGGCAGCAGAAGCCGTAGCTGGTTGCTTAACAAGACGACCTCCCACAATGAGAGCAAAAAGTAAGACGAAACGTAAGAAAGATTTCATATCAAAAACGCAATAGTGAGCGGCGCGGGCCAGTACAAAGTTAAGGCCAGAAATGTATCTAAAGCCAAAAAAAGAGAATTTTAACAAGGAAAGCTCGAAATGTCCTTACTCCAAACCTCCTAAAAAAGTTGCGATGACTGCAAGCAACTGCACATTTTTAATTAGAAATGTACAATATATTGAGCTATCAATACTTTCTACTGCTGTGCGCTTGTTTTTGACAAAGGAAGCGCACAAGCGGGGCAAAATTGACCATCCACGCGTTAAGGAAGCGTGAATAAATCGTTACCGACGGGCCGGCTGCCGGTGGGGAGCGGGGCGTGTACGCTCAGCGCTAAGGAATGGATACCTTTGGAGAGTGCTTTTTTTGGCTTTGATCATTTTTTCATCTTAACTGGCTTTTTCCGTGCGACTTACAAAACTCATTGCAACCAGCCTTTTACTGACCGGTTTGCTCGCGGGCAGCCAGTGGACGCAGGCGCAAAAGGTTAAGTCGGCCCCGTTCAACTACTTACCCGAGCAGGCCGAAGACCGCTACAACCAACGGGTAACCCGTAAAATGCTGCCGCTGGAAAGTGGCGGCTTCATTATTCTGGCGCACAAGTCGGCCACGGAATACGCCGTGGAGCGCTACGATGCCGACCTCAAACAGCTCTGGACGGCGACTGTACCCGTGGGAGCCGGGGAGAGCATTGAGGCCTTCCGGCATAGTCCGGAGCAAGCCTGGGTTGTCATTCACCACAAAGACAACGCCAGCCAGAATCTGTCGGTACTGCCCATTGACCTGCGCAACGGGCAAAAAGGGGCACTTAAAAAGCTGGTCGACGCCGCCGCCCGCGACCGGCGCCCGAGCATTGCCGTGTCACCCGATGGCACCAAGCTGGTCGCTTACCGCTACCTCACCCGCGACGTGCAGATCAAAGCCATTAGCGCCAGCATCTACGATCAGAAGCTGACCAAGCTTAAAGACCGCACTTACGACTTCCACAATCTGGGCGACCTGTTCTCTCCCACCGTGTTTGTGGCCAACGACGGCACGCAGTACGCCACGCTCGTCAGCGACCATATGCAGAAGCTCACCGTGCGGCGCTACCGCAACGACAACCCCGACATCAAGGTGATGTCGGTGGCCGTAGGCGGCACGTTTGGCGGCAAGGCCGTCACGGTGTTCGACTCGCGCTTCACGCTGCAGCCCGACAATATGCTGTACGCCGCGGCCATCTGCAACGAGCGGGAAAGCGGCCTGTACTACAGCCTGAAGGTGGTTAAGTTTGACTTTTCGGATAAGGGCGATATGAAATTCGCGCCCGAGTTCCGCTTCACGCCCGAGTATCTGGCCGAGGTCAACAAGGCCGGCCAGACCAGCGCCAAGCGCCTCGAAGACGTATACCTCGCCGACCTGCTGCTGACGGCGGAGAAGCAGCTGGTCGTTATTGCGGAGAAGAAGTACGAGGAAGGCGGCGACGAGTCGCCGGTACACGCGCGGGAGCTGCACCTGTTCGGCTACAACGAGTTTCAAAGCCCCACCTGGCACAGCATCATTGCCAAAGACCAGGTAGCGCCGCCCGCTGAGTCGTTCACGGGCATCGGCTACCGCGCCGCCATCTTCGGCCCCGAAATCCAGCTGCTGACCCAGGAAAAGCTCAACGGCAAATCAGACCTGTACGTGCGCCGGGTAAGTACCCAGACCGGCGTGGTGCAGCCCGCCAAAGGCCTCGGCCTGTCCGTAGCTTCCGACCAGAGTCTGGCGTACGTGAAGGACTTCACCGGCTGGCTCGATGCCAAAACGATCATTGGCGTGAGCCGGCCCAGCAAGAAGTCGGCGGCGCTGATGCTCAATAAGATTGTAGTGAAGTAATCTGAACCACGAATTCGCCCGGATTTTTCGGGATACCCGGATTTTGTGGACGATTGACCAATACCAGTAAGGCCGCTCCTGAGCTCAGGAGCGGCCTTGCTGTATCTGAACTTACGCTCTGGCCGGTTACGGGAAGATGCCCAGCGACTGGTAGCTCACGCCGATTTTCTCAATGGCAGAATAGAAAGCGGCCGTACGCAGATCGTCGATACCTTCTACCTCGTTCATCACTTTGCGAATAGACTGGTAAGCGACAATCATAGTATCCTCCAGCCCGGAGCGCACGAGGTCTATTTCATCGGCCCCGTGCACAATCAGCAGCCGTTCCTCGGGCGTGACGGTTTTTCCGGTCGTACGCTCAATAGTTTCCACCAGGCGGCGCATGGCATTTTCCTCGGCCCGCTTGCCCATGCGGCCGAAGCGCACGTTAGACAAGTTTTTCAGCCACTCAAAGTAGGATACCGTTACGCCACCGGCGTTCAGGTACAGATCGGGCAGAATAACGATGCCGCGCGCCACCAGAATTTTCTCGGCGCTCTGAGTTGTCGGCCCATTGGCACCTTCGGCAATAATTCTGGCCTTGATGTTGGCGGCGTTACCTTCGTGAATCTGATTTTCCAGAGCGGCCGGCAGCAGCACGTCGCACTCATATTCGAGCAAATCCAGGGAGTTGGTTACATCCTGAGCGCCTTCGAAGCCCAGTACGGAGCCAGTTTCCTCCCGGTGCTTGAATACGGCCGCTACATCGAGGCCATTGGCATTGAAAATACCTCCTTCGCGCTCCGCAATACCGGTAATAATGGCTCCTGCTGCCTGACAGAAGTGGGCGGCGTAGTAGCCTACGTTGCCCAGGCCCTGCACAATGATGTGCTTGCCTCTGATACCAGGCGTCAGGCCGGTTTTCTGCACCATGGGCTCATCGAGCAGCAGCTCGCGCAGGCCGTAGAACACCCCCAGACCCGTCGCCTCGGTCCGCCCCCGAATACCGCCCTGACCCACCGGCTTGCCGGTTACGCAGCCCAGGGCATTCGTGTCGCCATATTTGAAGGTCATGTAGGTGTCCGCAATCCAGGCCATTTCGCGGCTGCCGGTACCGTAGTCGGGGGCCGGGACATCCATACCTGGTCCGATAAGGTTCTTCTTGATCAGCTCACTGGCGTAACGGCGCGTTACGCGTTCCAGCGTTTGCACGGACGTGGTGCGCGGGTTTATTTTCACTCCCCCCTTAGCCCCGCCGAAGGGTACATCCACGAGGGCGCACTTGAAAGTCATGAGCGTAGCCAGGGCCATGACTTCCTCCTCATCGACATACACGCTGTAGCGGATGCCACCCTTGCTGGGCAGTTTGTGGTGACTGTGCTGCACCCGGATGCCTTCGAACACCTGCACGTGGCCATCCACCTCCACCGGGAAATTCACCTTGTATATGCTGTTGCAGGCCCGGATCTGGGCAATGATGCCAGGATCCAGCTTAGAGAAGCTCGCCGCATGGTCGTAGAACTGCAGCACGCTCTCGTAAAATTCCTTGCCCTTTACCTGCTCGTTGGTATTGTTCATAATCTGGTGGGAGTTAGGAAGTGGAGTGTTCCTCTGCAAACGGCCGGTAAGGTTCCGGCGTTGCGTATAAGAGCCAGAACGACCGACCCGGCCAGTCCCGCCTGGGGCTGCCGGCGATTTTTCGGACCGTTGCCCATTCTACTAATTCCAAAAGCAGAAAGCCGCCCCCGGTTTCGGGAGCGGCTTTCTGCTTACTTAGAATTTCAGAACTGGTCGGAGAGCGGAACAGCGGCCTGCCAGCAGCCGACTACAAAATCCGACCAACTCGAAAAATCCGGACGAATCCGTGGTTCAGGTTAATACACGTACTCGTTGGCGGCAATCTGCTTGTCGGCGATGCGGCGACGGGCTTCTTTGGCGTTGTACAGGTCGGCTTTGGTGAAGCGCTTCAGGCCCATGGCCAGCAGCTTCTGCTCGTCGCCCTCGGTCATGGAGGCCAGGGCATCCTTGCCGGCTTTGTTGACCAAGTCTACCGTGTCGTAGAGATATACGCGGGCAATGTCGATCTGCGTGGCCACGGCTTCCTCGCCCTGGGCGGCGGCTTCCTTCTCCACGCGCAGCACGGTGCTTTCGGCGGTGTACACCTTGATGGCCATGTCGGCAATGTTCATCAGCACTTCCTGCTCCTTGGCCAGCGAGTTCATGTACTTCTGCACGGCCGTGCCGGCGACCATCAGGATGGCCTTCTTTAGCTTCTGAATAGTCTTTTTCTCGGCGGCAAACAGGCCGGTTTCCTCTTCCGTGTTGAAGTCCGGAATAGCCATCAGCTCAGCCTGCACGGCCTGGGCCGGACCCATCAGGTCCAGCTCACCCTTCATGGCCTTCTTCAGGATCATGTCGACGGCCAGCATGCGGTTGATTTCATTCGTACCCTCGAAGATGCGGTTGATGCGTGAATCCCGGTAGGCACGGTCCATGGGGTAGTCGGCCGAGAAGCCGTAGCCGCCGTAGATCTGCACGCCTTCGTCAACCACGTAGTCGAGCACTTCCGAGCCTTCTACTTTCAGAATGGCGCACTCCACGGCAAACTCGCGGGCGGCGCCCAGCAAGGCCTCGTTGTGGCTCTGCCCCTGGCTGAGCAGCTCCTGCTCCATGCGGGCAATGTCCATGCCGGCGCGGTAGATAGCCGACTCGACGGCGTAGATACGGATAGTCTGCTGGGCCAGCTTGTACTTGATGGCGCCGAACTTGGCAATCGGCATCTTGAACTGCACCCGCTCGTTGGCATATTTCACGCTCAGCGTGGCAGCCATCTTGGTAGCGCCCAGGCAGGCCGCGGCCAGCTTGATGCGGCCGATGTTCAGGATGTTGAAGGCAATCAGGTGGCCCTTGCCGATTTCGCCCAGCACGGCTTCCTTGCCCACCTTCACGTCGGAAAGGAATACCTGCCGGGTCGAGGAGCCCTTGATGCCCATCTTGTGCTCCTCGTTGCCCAGGCTCAGGCCGGGCGTGTTGCGCTCCACGATGAAGCCGGTGAACTTGTCACCATCCACCTGGGCAAACACGATGAACACGTCGGCGAAGCCGCCGTTGGTAATCCACATCTTCTGACCGTTGAGCACGTAGCCGCCGTCTTCGGTCGGCATGGCCTTGGTCTTGGCGCCGAGGGCATCGGAGCCGGAGCCGGGCTCGGTGAGGCAGTAGGCCCCCATCAGCTCGCCGTTGGTGAGGCCGGGCAGGTACTTGGCTTTCTGCTCCTCGTTGCCGAAGTACAGAATCGGCAGCATGGCAATACCGGTGTGGGCCGCGAAGGCTACCGGGAATGAGTGGCCGCCACCCACGCCTTCCGTCACGCGGAGCGAGGTGGTGAAGTCCATGTCGAGGCCACCGAACTGCTCGGGGATGCTCACGCCGAACAGACCCAGCTGACCGGCTTTTTCCATCAGCCCGCGCATCAGGCCTTCCTCGTGGTTGTCGAGGCGGTCCAGCAGCGGGTGTACTTCCTTGTCCACGAAGTCCAGCGCGGTCTGGTGCATCATGTTCTGCTCCTCCGAGAAGTCGGCGGGGGTGAATACGTCCTGGGCTTCCGTTTCCTTGATGAGGAACTCGCCGCCTTTCACAAGCTTGTTGGTTACTTCCATGACTAAAGGGAGTTTTTGAAGTTGGGTTTTTGAAGTCGAAAGAAGCGGCAAACTGTTCGGCTTGCCGAGTATTATGAGCCGAGGAGGCCCAGAGTGCTGTCGTACCGAAAGATACGAAATTATGTTATGCTTGCCGAGTACTTTTCGAAAAAAGAAGCTCCGAACGGATCAGAGCTTCTTTTCACGGCGCTACTGCGGGAAAGGGCCGTACCAGGCATCCGTCAGCGCCGAGCTGGTAGCCTGTGCCACTTCGGGCCGCTGGCTCAGCCACTGCTGCAGCTGCAGCTGCCGGTCCTGCGTTTGTTCCTTGGTCATCCGGACGACGGGCTGCACGAAGAAGGAAACCAGGGAGCCGCCCATCAGCAGGTCCAGGGCGTCTACCTGCTCCATCAGAGGCTCCCACAGAGGCGACTCCTTCGGCGGCTCGTCGCTCTTTAAAACAAGGGTGACGTACCAGCCGAACTCCTGGAATTCGCCGATATATTTCTTCCTGCGAAGGCGCTTTTTCATGACTGGCTATTTAGCGGATAAGACGAATAGTGGGGGGACGAAGCCCTGCGGGCAATTCGTCCCCCCACGTCGGTTACTTCAGCAGCTCGTAGATACCGGCCACACCCTGGCCGCCGCCCACGCAGGCGGTGACCATGCCGTATTTCTTGCCCTGGGCCCGCAGCTCGTGAAACAGCTGGATGCTGAGCTTGGCGCCCGAGCAGCCCAGCGGGTGACCGAGGGCAATGGCCCCGCCGTTCACGTTCACCTTGCTCTGGTCCATGTCCAGCTCGCGCATCACGGCCAGCGACTGGGAGGCAAAGGCTTCATTGAGCTCAAACAGGTCAATGTCTTCGAGCTTCATGCCAGCTTGCTTCAGCGCCTTCGGAATGGCTTTGATCGGGCCCATGCCCATGATGCGCGGGTCGATGCCTTCAGTGGCGTACGTCACCATACGGGCAATGGGCTCCAGGTTCAGCTCCTTCACCATCCGCTCCGACATGACGATGACGAAAGCCGCGCCGTCGGAAGTCTGCGACGAGTTGCCGGCCGTCACCGAGCCGTTGGCGGCAAACACGGGGCGCAGCTTGCCCAGGGCTTCCAGGGACGTGTCGGCGCGCGGGCCTTCGTCGGTGTCCACCACGAACGAGCGGGTTTTCTTTTTGCCGGTGGCCTGGTCGAGGTAGGTTTCCTCCACCGTCACGGGCACAATCTGCTCCTTGAACTTGCCCGCCTGGATGGCTTTGATAGCCTTCTGGTGGGAGTTGTAGGAGAACAGGTCCTGGTCTTCGCGGCTGATTTTGTAGTCCTGGGCCACAGCTTCAGCGGTCAGGCCCATGCCGAGGTAGTAGTCGGGGTGTTCCTTGGCCAGCTTGTAGTTGGGCACGGTTTTCCAGCCCACGGTAGGCACCAGGCTCATGCTTTCGGTACCGCCGGCCACGATGCAGTCGGCCATGCCGGCGGCAATCTTGCCGGTGGCCATGGCAATGGTTTCCACGCCCGAGCCGCAGTAGCGGTTCACAATCAGGCCCGACACGTTCATCGGCAGGGCCAGCAGGGAAATCAAACGGCCCATCTGCAAACCCTGCTCGGCTTCCGGCACGGCATTGCCGACGATAACGTCGTCGATGCGGGTAGGATCGAGGGCGGGCACTGAGGCCACCAGGTGCTTGATAACGTCGGCGGCGAGGTCATCGGGACGGGTGAAGCGGAAACCGCCGCGGGTGGCTTTGCCAACGGCCGTGCGGTAACCGGCTACGATATATGCGTTCATGTTTTGAGTATTGAGTAGTGAGACGTGAGTAGTTAGATGAAGTTCTAGAGCTACTCCTTTTCGGTCAGAGACTTCTGTAAACCAAATAGCATTTTCTGCAATTCAGTGAGTTCTATGGAAATAGTATTGAGACTTTCGACCGAGATATATAGCAGTTTCGCGAACAGTGTAGCGGTTGCATTCGCTCCGGTCCGACGGCTTTTTCCGCCGTCCGACCGGTCGTTGTAGGTCCGATGTATTTATCGGCAGCCAGCGACGACCGGTCCGACGGCGAAAAGCCGTCAGACCGGGTACACCGTTCACGAAACCGTTATAGCCAAACGAATTGGCGAGTAGCAACTGTGTTTCCAGTTCGTAAGCTGAACCATTGGCAATTGCCAGAAACTGCCGGAATTCAAGCCTCGAATTCCGACCAGCACCCTCCGCAATGTTAGAAGGCATTGAAACCGCTGCCCGCCGCATCTGTGAAACCAAGCCAAACCGTTCATTGTCCGGAAAGCCCGCGCAAAGCCGGTAGGTGAGTTTCGTGATGCTCATTGCCTTCTGCCATACCTTTAGTTCTTTGTACTGGTGCATGGCGCGAAAGTCTCAATACTCAATACCAACTACTCAATACTAGTTGCGCAGCGGCTTTCCGGTGGTCAAAATCGACTGAATCCGCTCCAGCGTTTTCCGCTCGCCGGTCAGGCTCAGGAAGGCTTCGCGCTCCAGGTCCAGCAGGTACTGCTCCGATACTTCGGTGGGGCTGCTCAGGTCGCCGCCGCACATGATGTAGGCCAGCTTGTTGGCAATCTTCACGTCGTGGTCGGAGATGTAGCGGCCTTCGCGCATGGCCGAAACACCGGTCATGAACATCCCTAAAGCACCTTTGCCATGCACCTTGATGTTGGTTTTCTGGATCGGCTGGGTGTAGCCGTCTTCGGCCAGCTCAATGGCGGCAGCCTTGGCCTGGGCAATAACCCGGTTGGAGTTCACCACGATTTCGTCGCCGCGGCGCATGAAGCCCAGATCGAAGGCTTCGGCGGCCGAAGTCGACACCTTGGCGGTGCTCACGGTCATAAAAGTATTGCGTAGCAGGTTGAACTCCGGCTCGCCTTCCTCGTACTTGGCCGCGGTGCGCAGGGTCATTTCCTTAGTGCCGCCGCCGCCGGGAATCAGGCCCACGCCGAATTCCACGAGGCCCATGTAGGTTTCGGCCGAGGCTACCACGCGGTCGGCGTGCAGGTTCAGCTCGCAGCCGCCGCCCAGCGTGAGGCCATGCGGGGCGCTGACCACCGGAATGCTGCTGTAGCGCATCCGCATCATGGCTTGCTGAAACTGCGAAATCATCAGGTTCAGCTCGTCGTACTCCTGGTCCAGCGCAAACATGTACACCAGGCCCAGGTTAGCCCCGGCCGAGAAGTTGGGCGCATCGTTGCCGACCACCATGCCGCGGAAGTCCTTTTCGGCAATTTCCACGCCCTTCAGCAGGCCCTGAATAACGTCGGAGCCCAGCGCGTTCATCTTGGAGTGGAACTCCACGTTCAGAATACCGTCGCCGAGGTCGAGCACCGAAGCGCCCGAGTTTTTCCAGATGACCTTGCCCGTTGCGCGCAGGTTGTCAAGGATGACGAAGTTCTCCACGCCCGGAATGGCCTGGTACGACTTCGACTCCAGATCGTAGAACTGCTTGGCGCCCTGCTCGCTCACCTTGTAAAAGGTGGTGTGGCCGGCGGCCAGCATCTCGGCTACCCACGGGGCTACCGTCTTGCCTTCGGCCTGGGCTATTTCCAGCCCCTTCTGCACGCCCAGCGCATCCCAGGTTTCAAACGGGCCCAGCTCCCAGCCGAAGCCGGCGCGCAGCGCGTCGTCAATCTTGTAGAGCGAGTCGGTGATTTCCGGAATCCGGTTCGATACGTAGGCAAACAGGCCGGCGAAGGTTTTGCGGTAGAAGTCGCCGGCTTTGTCTTTGCCGGCGGCCAGCACCTTGAAGCGGTCCGCCAGCTTCTCAATCGGCTTGGTGGCTTCCAGGGTGGCAAACTTCACCTTGGCGCCCGCCTTGTATTCCAGCGTGTTCAGGTCGAGGGCCTGGATTTCGGACTTGCCGCCTTCGCCCTTTACTTTTTTGTAGAATCCCTGGCCGGTTTTGTCGCCGAGCCACTTGTTCTCGCCCATCTTCCTGAGGAAGTCGGGCAGTTGAAACACGTCCTTGGCTTCGTCGTTGGGCAGGCCCTGGGCCAGGCCGTTGGCCACGTTCATGAGGGTGTCGAGGCCCACCACGTCGGAGGTACGGAAGGTGGCCGACTTGGCGTGACCGATAACCGGGCCCGTCAGCTTGTCTACTTCCTCCACCGTCAGGCCAAGCTTGGTCATCACCTGCAGCACGTCGAGAATGGCGAAAACGCCCACCCGGTTGGCAATGAAGGCCGGCGTATCCTTGGCCAAAACCGTGGTTTTGCCCAGGTACAGGTCGCCGTAGTGCATCAGGAAATCAACCACCTTCTGATCCGTGTGCGGCGTCGGAATGATTTCGAGCAGCTTCAGGTAGCGCGGCGGGTTGAAGAAGTGCGTGCCGCAGAAGTATTTCTTGAAGTCGTCGGAGCGGCCCTCCGTCATCAAATGAATCGGGATGCCGCTGGTGTTGGAAGTAATCAGCGTGCCGGGCTTGCGGAACTGCTCCACCCGCTCAAACAGGCTCTTTTTGATGTCGAGCCGCTCCACCACCACCTCAATCGTCCAGTCGCAGCCGGCAATTTCCTGGAGGTTGTCGTCGAAGTTGCCGGTCTTGATGCGCGCGGCATCCGGCTTGCGGTACAGTGGCGACGGATTGGCCGCCACGGCCGCCTGCAGCGAGGCATTCACGATGCGGTTCTTGACCGCCGGATTGTCGAGCTTCAGGCCCTTGGCTTCCTCGGCGGGCAGCAGCTCCTTGGGGGCAATGTCGAGCAGCAGCACCTGCACGCCGATGTTGGCGAAGTGGCACGCAATGCGCGAGCCCATGACCCCGGAGCCCAGCACGGCTACTTTTTTGATTGTACGGTTCATTCGGGAGGGAATGAGTGGGTGAGAAATGAAAGAAAAGCAATCAGCTGTCAGCGGCAGGCTACCAGCTTTTTTTAGATCAAACTACTCGTCATGCCGAGCTTATAGAATCACGAAGGCGCCTTAAAATTCTAAGGCTCAAAAGCAACTACTCCGGACCCGCCGCGGCTAGACCGCGGAAGATTCGGAGCGCAGGGGTTTCAGCTTGAAGTCGTCGTAGAGGGTTTTACCCTCAATCATGCCCGTGATCTGGCTGACGACTTTGAAAAACACGGTCAGCTCGCTCTGCGGGATTTTGTCGCGCACCTTCAGGTTGAAGTGGCGTACCGTCTGCCGGGAAATTTCCTTGCCCCGCAGGCCTTCCTCGGTCAGAAAGATGCGGACCGAGCGTTTGTCCTGAGTGTCGGCCTGCTTGTAGATCAGGCCCTTTTCCTCCATGCTGCGCAGGATGCGGGTCAACGAGCGGGTTTCGAGACCCAGCAGGGGCGCAATCTTGGTAGCCGGAGTTCCGTTTTCCTGATCTATATTCAGCAGCACAAAGCCGATGCTGGTGGTGATGTCGTGCTTGGCGGCCTGGGTGTTGTACATGCGCGAAATGGCATGCCAGGCTACTTTGATGTTATAATCGACGGTTTCTTCGGGGGTCATGGCAGCAATAGAAGTCCGGTAAACATACAAATAATATGTTATGCTTGCATACTAGTTCGCCGGAAAAAAGTTTGGGCCAGCCCCGGATTTTACGAATCCGGGAGCTGGCCCAAAGTCCAGTCAGCCAGGAGCAGAACCTACGCGGTGCTACAGCACCACGCTGGCCACGTTGGAAGGCGTCGGGCTGAGCGACGTAAACACAAACCGGCCGGTGGTCGGGTCGGTGTAGCTCGCCAGGTTGGCCGCGCTGCCGTAGGCTACCACGTATACAGTAGTGCCAACCGGGAAGCCCGCATTGGTAAAGCTGGTTTTTGAAAACGAAGTATTCGTCGTCCCGGGGCCATTCAAAACGAATGTCGTTAGCAGCGTGCCATTGGCGGAGGTTACGTTCGGCGAGGTGCTGGCAAAGAACGAAACCCGATAGGTACTGTTCGCCGGATTGGGGTTGTTGAGGGTAAACGTAGCGGGCACAAACGTGGTGGAGGCAGTACCAAAGCTCAGGTTGGAGACCAAGCTACCGGAAACCTGGGTTACGAGCGTGGTGCCCAGGAACGTAGGCTGGTCGCCGCCGACGTGGGCTACGGCAAAGCGGCGGGCGGTAGCGTAGCCCGCGCGGGTGTAGGTCAGGTTGTAGGTACCGTTGCGCATGTTCAGAAACTCGAAGCGGCCGTTGGCATCGGAGGTTGCCGTTTGGGAAGTGGCACCCTCCAGGGTTACGGTGACGCCGTTTTTGGCTACTGAGGAGCCGTTTTCGTCAACCGGGTTCACAAAGCCGTAGATAGTGCCGGTCAGGTTCTGGCCCGAAGGACCCGTTGGGCCGGTAGACCCGTTTGCGCCGGCGGCACCAGCCGGACCCGGGTCACCGTCTTTGCCGGCGCAGCTGGCCAGCAGCGACAAAGCGCAGATTGAGGCAAACAAAAGATTGGTAACCTTCCGCGTACTAAGGAATTAGGCAGAGTGAAAAAAACTGCCAAAAATAAGTATTGTCAGACAATAAAAAAGGTGCTCCCCGGGAGGTAAGCACCTTTTTTTAACACCTCTTGCCACCTCTACCGCCGGTCATCCTGGCTGTAGAGGCCGTCGATAATTTCCTTGTTGTTCTCGGTGATGATCTTGCGCTTCACCTTCATGGTAGGCGTCATTTCGCCGGTTTCGACGGTCCAGAGGCTGGGCAGCAGCGCAATCTTCTTCACCTGCTCCCACTGGGCGAAGCTCTGGTTGTACTTCTTCACCAGGTCCTCGTACATGTCCACCACCTTTTCCTTTTTGATCAGCTCCTCGTTCGAGCAGTTGCAGTCGACGCCGTTGCGCTTGCACCAGCCTTTGAGGTCCTCGAAGGCGGGAATCACCAGGGCGGAGGGGAATTTCTGGTCGGCCCCGACGACCATGGCCTGCTCAACCAGCGGCGACTCTTTGAGCTTGCCCTCAATGACCTGCGGGGCAATGTACTTGCCGCCGGAAGTTTTGAACATCTCCTTTTTGCGGTCCGTAATCTTCAGGAACTTGCCTTCTACCAGCTCCCCGATGTCGCCGGTGTGGAACCAGCCGTCGGCGTCGAATTCCTTGGCCGTCAGCTCGGGCTGGTTGTAGTAGCCCACCATCACCGACTCCGACTTGGTCAGAATCTCGCCGTCGGCGGCAATCTTGACCTGGGTGTTGTCGATAACCGGGCCCACGGTGCCAATCATGTTGTTTTCGGGCTCGAAGCCCCCCACGGCAATAACGGGCGAGGTTTCGGTGAGGCCGTAGCCTTCCATCACCCGGATGCCGGCGGCCCAGAACACCCGCGCCAGCCGGGGCTGCAGGGCGCCGCCCCCGCTCACGATGCAGCGCAGGTTGCCGCCCAGCGCTTCCCGCCACTTGTTGAAGATGAGCTTGTTGGCCAGCGCCAGCTGGGTGTTGTAGAGGAAGCCGTGGTTTTTCTGGTTGTCGTACTTCAGCCCCAGGTCCAGGGCCCAGAAGAACAGGCCTTTTTTCGCGCCTTCCAGCGCATGGCCCTTGGCGACGATCTTATCGTAGACTTTCTCCAGCAGGCGCGGCACGGTGGTGAAGATTTCGGGCTTCACCTCGCGCAGGTTGTCGGCAATGACTTCCATGCTCTCGGCGTAGTAGATGCTGACCCCGTTGAACATGTAGAGGTAGGTCACCATGCGCTCGAAGATGTGGCAGAGCGGCAGGAAACTCAGGGCCTTATCATTGGCCGTGACGGGCACGAAGCGCTGGGAGTTGCGGCAGTTGCTCAGGATGTTGTTGTGGCTGAGCATCACGCCTTTGGGGTTGCCGGTGGTGCCGCTGGTGTAGATGATGGTGAACAGGTCGCTGGGCTCGACGGCCGCCTTCAGGGGCTCCAGGGTTTTGGCGTCGCCTTTTTTGCCCATTTCGAGCAGCTCGCCGAAGTGGCGGGCGCCGTCGACCTTATCGAAGGTAAAAACGTCTTTGACCTCGGGCATGTCGGCCGTAGCCTCCTTCACTTTGGCGTAGAGCTTCTCGTCGGACACGAACACGGCCTTCACGCCGGCATCCTTGAAGATGTACTTGTAGTCTTCGACCGTGATGCTGGGATACATCGGTACGCTGGTGGCCCCAATCTGGGCAATGCCGAAGTCGGCAAACATCCATTCGGGCCGGTTCATGGCAATGATGGCGACCTTATCACCTTTGCCGATACCTAGCGCAATCAGGCCCAGGCTTACCTGGTTAGCCGTTTCCTGGGCTTGCTGGGTGCTGGTTTTCTGCCAGGTGTCCTCAATTTTAGCTGCGAAGCAGTCGGCCTTGGGCGTAGTGGCCAGTTGGTGGGTCAGGATATCAAATGAACGGCGGACTTCCATGGAGAATCAGAGACAAAAGGGTGGGAAAAGCACCCCGCCAGGCGGAAAGAAGCCGGGCGGAAGGCTTGGTTGGCAGATCAGGCGGAGCAAACCCGAAGGGAAAGGCTGCTTAAATAAATGGATTTTTTGCCGTAAACCCTATTTACGGAGCAGCTTGCCTGCTCTGCTAGCGGCGGAAAACGCGCAGGGTGGCAGCTTTTGCGTAGTTTTGTTGGCCTGCCCTTTCCGCGCCCGATGAATCTGGCCATCTTCTTTGATCCGCTCCCCGAGGAGCTTACCGCCCCTGCGGCGGCTTCCACTACGCTGGCGAATTACGCCACGCGCTTCCAGGACACGACGTTTCCGGACTGGCGCGCTGCCGATCTGGCCCTTATCGGGCTGGACGAATGGCGGGGCAGCGCCGCGGGCGCCCCGGCCCAGCACGGTGCCGATGAGGTACGCCGCCATTTTTACCAGCTGCAGAAAGGCTCGGGCTCTATCCGGCTGGTTGATCTGGGTAATCTGCGGCCGGGCCTGACGCTGGAGGACACCTACCTGCGCCTGCGCGAAATCATCAGCACGCTGCTGGAGCATAATACCGTGCCGATTCTGCTCGGCGGCAGCCACGACCTCGACTACGGACAGTTCTTGGCCTACGAAAATCTGGACCGGGCCGTGAGCTTTGCCACCGTGGACTCGCACGTAGACATGGCCGAGCACGACGCGGCGGCGCCCGAGGCCTCCCACCTGCGGCGCATCCTGATGCACGAGCCGAACTTCATCTTCAATTTCGCCCAGCTGGCCCACCAGCAGTACCTGGTGGCGCCCGATGTGCTGGCCGCGCTGGAAAAGCTGCATTTTGAGACCCTGCGCCTGGGCCAGGTGCGCGACGATATCCGCCAGGCCGAGCCCCTGCTGCGCCAGGCCGACTTCGTGAGCTTCGACGTGGCGGCGCTGCGCTGGAACGACGCGCCCGGCTACTACCCGGCCAACCCGTTCGGCCTTACCAACGAGGAAGCGGCCAAGCTGGCCTGGTACGCCGGCCACAACGACCAGCTCAGCTCCTTCGGCCTCTACGGCTACCGCCCCGACTACGACGTGCACGGCCTGGCCTCCAGCACGCTGGCCACCATGCTGTGGTACTTCGTGGAGGGCTACTACCACCGCCGCGGAGAAACCGACTTCCAGAGCCGCCGCTTTATCCGCTACGCCGTGGGGCTGCCCGGCTCGCCGGCCAAGCTGGTGTTTTACAAGGCCCGCCGCACCGAGAAATGGTGGCTGGAAGTGGAGAGCCTGGCCGACAGCGACATCAAGCGCATCGTGCCCTGCAGCTACGAGGACTACTTTAAAGCCGCCCAGGGCGACCTGCCCAACCGCTGGATCCTGACGCAGGCCCTGTTGGGTTGAGTTGCCAGTTGCCAGTTGCCAGTTGCCAGTTGCCAGTTCGGAAAGGAGCAATAATAAATAAGCTGACAATCGGCCCCGCCCAGCTGACAAATCACAATTCGTAACCCGCAGCCGAATAACCCTAGGAACTGATAGAATGAACTGGCACCACGCAACTGACAACTGTAATGACCCTGGCAACTGATACCCTCCCCGAATACACCCGCGCCCAGCTGGCGCTGCGCAACGGGCAGGACCGGGACGAAATCTGGGTGGGCTACCAAGGCCTGATTTACGACGTGACCAGGTCGCGGCTGTGGCAGCGGGGCAACCACTACGAACACTGGGCCGGGCAGGACCTGACCCGGGAGCTCCACCAGGACGCGCCGCACACGGAGCACGTATTCGACAAGTTCCACGCCGTGGGCCGCCTGAAAAACCCCGCTTCCTAAATGCAGTATACGTCAGGGTGAGCCCCAGAATCCCCTAGCTCCTTATTTTCCTATCCCACCGTGAGCAGCACCGAAAGTCCCTCCCACTTCAACCACCTCGAAACCTTCTCCACGCGCGAATTGCTGGCGGGCATCAACAGCGTGGATCAGACCGTGCCGCAGGTGGTGGCCGGGGCGCTGCCGCAAATTGAGGCGCTGGTGGATGCCACCGTGGAGCGGCTGCAGCGCGGCGGCCGGCTGTTCTACATCGGGGCCGGCACCAGCGGGCGGCTCGGGATTCTGGACGCCTCGGAGTGCCCCCCCACGTTTGGCGTGCCGGCGGGCCTGGTAGTCGGCATCATTGCCGGCGGCGACTCGGCCATTCGCAAAGCGGTGGAAAATGCCGAAGACGACCCCCAGCAGGCCTGGCGCGACCTGGCTGCTTTCAAAATCACGGCCGACGATATGCTGGTGGGCATTGCGGCTTCCGGCCGGACGCCCTACGTGGTGGGCGGCATGGCCCTGGCCCGCCGTCACGGCATTGCCACCGGCTGCATCGTCTGCAACCCCGACTCGGCCGTGGCCGCCGTGGCCGACTATCCGGTGGAAGTGGTGACGGGTCCGGAGTTTGTGACGGGCAGCACCCGCCTCAAGGCCGGCACTGCCCAGAAGCTGGTGCTCAACATGCTCACTACGGCCACCATGATCCGGCTGGGCAAGGTGAAGGGCAACAAGATGGTGGACATGCAGCTCTCCAACCTCAAGCTGGTGGACCGCGGCGAGAAGATGATTATGGATGAGCTGGGCGTGGTGCAGGCCGAGGCCGCCGCCCTGCTCAGGCAGCACGGCTCGGTGCGGGCCGCCATCGAGGCGCACAGTTAAGCAACCCCGGTTGCTGCAGCCTTAGCCCAGGCGCGCCAGCAGCTCTTCGACCTGCCGCGCCAGCCGCGTCACCCGTTCCTCCACCGTGGACGGCGGCCGCAGGTGAGTGGTGAAAACGGCCTTTACCTCCCAGATTTCCAGCGCCTGCTCCAGGGCAAACTCCTCGGTTCCGTAGTCGGGGTTGTCGGCGCGCAGCTTGAGCACGTTGTCGGGCCGGCGCTCCGAGAGGCGGCGCACCATCAGCCGGCTCTGGGTGACGAAGGCGTAGATGCGGTGCACCCGCAGATTCGGCTGGGCCAGATCCATGCGGCGGCACAGCACCACGTCCTGGTGGCGCAGGCCCTGCTGCTGGTGCTGCATTTCCGCGCCCACTATTTCGAAGGCGCGCGTGCCGGGGCCGAGCTGGTGCGGAAACGTGAGGGGCGGCAGCGTATTCAGAAAAGCGGCGCTGTGGTGCTGCACAATGTACTCAAGCAGCCGGTCGGCGGGCACGAAGGGCGTGGCCGCGCCCGGCTCAGCATCCGGGGGCGTTGCGGGCAGCGCCGAAGTCAGGGCCGGCGGGCCACAGCGCTGTTTCAGCAGTCGGCAGCCACACTCCAGGACCAGCCTGCCGCCTAGCTTCAGCTGATCCGGCAGTGGCTGCAGTCCTCTACCTGCGCCAGACACCGGCGGCGGCGGCGGCGCTGGCCGGATTCAGCGACGAGTGCGCGGTTCTGCTGCAAATGCTGGACAAGCTGGAAAATATTGCCGGTGGCCTGAGCGGAATTCGCGAGGTGCTGGAGCGGGAATAGGTACGGGCCACGCCTTATTCGTTGCTCGCCTGCCCGGACCCGGGCCAAAATTTCCGATATTGCGCCTTCTTTTGCTCACAAGGCCGCGTGGCCGCCCTAGGGGCAAAAGAGGAATGCCTATTTCTGCCAACGTAGCAACAAGTCCCAGGACGCTGCCGTTGAGCAAATGACGCGAATACGCGGCGGCCTTCGAGGCTGTCCTGCTCAGTTTGGCGGCCGAAAGGCGTGCTACTCAGCGGTTCGCGTCAACACAAACGAATCCTTTTGGTCACTTATCGTGTTAACCAAGCATGTCAACATCTGTTAAACGCACCCGCACCCGCAAAGTCAGTGAAACTGCCGCTGCTCCCGTCTCGCACGCCGAACAACTCGTCGCGCTTTATTCCCGGGAGGAAGGCAAAACGGTCATGTACCGCCACGATGCCTGGGGCCACCTGGAAACCCGGTTCGTACGCACCCAAAACGTGAAAATCTGGCAGGAAAAGGGCTTTTTAGTTCGCTAAATCTCCCCGTAGCCCACAGCAAAAAACCTCGGCCCGCTGGTCGAGGTTTTTTGCTGTGGGCTACAAGCTAAGCTTACTGCACGACCAGCTTCGCGCTGACGCCATCGTTGGTGCGGAGCACGTACACACCCGGCGCCAGACCCGCGCTTTCCAGGTGGGCGGCCTGCCGTAGGGTGCGCACCGGCCGCCCGGTCATGTCGTGCAGCGTGCCCGACACCGGCCGGCTCAGGTACACGCGGCCGTGCTGGGTTGGGTTCGGATAGAGCCGCAGCGGCGCGGCGCGCGGCGCCTGGGCTGTAGCCGTCACCGTGCCGCGGGTCTGGACGTTATAGACGGATACGGTGCTGCTCACCTCATTTGCCAGCAGCAGCAGCGGCTGGTTGGTGGGGCTGTTGGCAGCCGAAACGAACAAGATGCCTTCCGGGCCCTGGTCACCGGTGCCGCTGGTCAGGCTGCGGTTGTTCACGTACTGCACCAGCTGGGGCTGAGTGGGGTCATTGACGTTGAACACGGCTACTCCCCCGATGCGCTCCAACGATACGAAGGCATACACCGTGTCGCGGATCAGGCCCGTGGTTATGCCTTCGGGCTAGGGCCCTTTATCGTCGGAGCGGTTTTTCCGGCTGGGCGTGCCGGTGGTATTGCTGGCGTTGAAAATAGCTCCAAACGCTGCATCGGTGCTGGTAATGCGCTCCAGCAGGTCGCCGCTGTCGTGCACCAGCGCGCCGGTGCCCGCGTTGAAGATGCTGAAGGAGCGGCCCCCAAAAGCATAGATTTCATCGAAGTCGCCATCGTTGTCCGTGTCGCCGAGGCGGTTGGTGACGTTGAGGCGGCCCAGCACCTGGTTGTTTTTCAGCAGGGCGGCATTGGGAAAAGCCGTTGCATCGAGCAGATAAGCGGCGTCGCCTACCCGGGTAGCTTCCGTCAGAGCCGAGTACTCGCGGGCATCCCCCTCGTTGGCGGTGAGCAGATAGCGCTGCCCGCCCACTTCAAAAGTCGCAATGGCATCGGGCTGCCGCATGCCCTTGATGGGCCAGTTCGCCAGCAGCACCTCCGGGGTCTGGTCGGAAGCATCAAGCGTGACCCCGGCCTGGCTGTGGTTCTGGTAGCCTATCGGCCGCAGGCTGGTAAACTGCTTGGTCGTCAGGTCGAGGGTGGCCAGCGCGTTGTTTTCCTGCAGCGTGATGTAGGCCAGCTGCGAGTTGCCGGACACGGCCAGATACTCCGGCTCCAGATCCTGGGCGACCGTGCTCGGTACGGCCGTAGTGCCGCCATACAGGCGGATGCCGGCCGTACGCAGGGCGGCCGCCTGGCTGTTGTAGCCCGTGAAGCCCACGGTCGTTACGCTGGCCTGGGTCACGCCCGCTACGTCCCCCGCGAAGTCGATAATCGAAACCGAGCCTTCCGGGTCTGCGGAATAGTCGGATTTGGGCTCCCCTTCGTTAGCCGTAAGAATATACTGGCCGTTGGGCGAGAAAGTAATCATGTCGGGCAGGGCGCCCACGACTACCTGCTTGAGGAAAGCACCGTTCTGATCGAAGAATACCACGGAGCCGTTCTGCTGCGGATCGGTGTTTTCCATGGCGCACACCACTATGCCGTTGCGTACGGCCACCGAGTTGATGCCGCCGTAGGGCAGAATGTTGATGGAGGCGAAAGGCGTCAGGGTCCCGGAGCTGGCCAGCGTCAGAATATCGAGCTTGCCCCCGATAGAGTTAGCTACGTACAGGCGCTGGGTGGTCGGGTCATGCGCCACGATTTCGGCCGAGTTGGCCCCGGCCACGCCGTTCTGATAGGAGCCCAGGCGGTTGAGTGTCAGGCTGCGCGTCTGGGCCGGCGCCGGGCTGTCGTTGTCTCTGATGTACACCAGCACCTCGGCAGCGCCGGCGGCCAGCGTGGCGTTGGTCGGGTTCTGCAGCTTCAGGGTGAAGTATTCGGCGCCTTCCGCCATGGCATCATCCGTCAGCGGAATGGTCAGGATCTGGGGGGCGGTGGCGCCAGCCGGGAAGGTCAGCGTCTGGGTAGCCGCGTAGGTGAAGTCGAAGCCGGCCGTGGCCGTGCCCAGCCCCGGCACCAGAGCTACCTGCACCGTGCTGGCCGTTGGGCCGGGGTTGGCGATGGCAACGGGAATGCTGACCGAGCCGGCACTTTCATTCACTACGGCCGTCGCGGCGGCCAGGCGCAGTTCCGGCACTACGGTAGCGCGGCTCAGCGTCACCTCATCCCAGGCGGCCCAGTCATCATTGCCGTTTTGGCGGGCGGCCAGCCGCAGGCGCACCGCGGTGGCAGCGGGCGGAATAGCGACGTTTACCGTCTGGTAGGCCCGGTTGTCTTTGGTGAGCTGAGCGTAGGTTTTCGGGGCCGGCCACGCCGTTCCGTTATCGAAGACGACCACGTAAGCCAGTGAGTCGGATCCGTCGAAGGCATTGCTGAAATACTGAAAAGACACCGTCGTGGCGGCCGCAGGACCGCTTTGCAGGGCAATGGGCGCAAAATCCAGAAAGTGCCACACCGAAACATCGGCCGTGGCCGGGCCTTCCAGGTCGCGCATACCCCAAAGCGCGGCCCCGGCCGCCGGCAGCGCCGCCACCCCGGCCGAGCCGGTGGTGCCCACCGTCGCCAGGGCCGCCCACTGGTCGGTGCTGACCGGAATATTGTAGGTAGCCGGAGTGGCCGTGAAAGCCCAGGTATCGGCCGCAGTGCTTTCGAAGCCCTGACGTACGCTCTGCGCCACAGCCGGCGCGGCACAGGTGGCCAGCAAAGCCAGCACGGTAGAAGTGGCAGAAAGTACGAGTTGACGCATCCAGCTGAGCAGTTGGTGAAAAGATGCGCCAAAGCTACCGGGACACTGTTAGGGCAAGTTTATGAGGTGGTTATCGAATCGTGAAGTGCCGGTTCGACCGGCAACCCAGCCCGGGCCACGGAAGCCTCATCCGCGGGGCCGCTACGGCCGATGCCGACTGCGCCCCGCAGCCGGGATCAAGCCCTATCCAAATGTAGCCGCAGTGGAAATAGCCCCCTTGCCTCAGCCACGGCCACTAGAATCCGCGTATCATCCGGAGCTTTTCCTGCCGCCCGTTGTTGCTAGTTTATCCGTTTACCCTCATCCGCGTCCCGCCGTGCACACCATTGAGCCGCACTACAACTGGATTGACCAGTACTCCGCTTCCGAAGACCCCCGCTCTCCCCTCTTCGAAGCCGAAAACAGCCTTGAAACCTTCACCAATACCATCTACGGCTATTATATCCATCCCCAGTGGGACAGCCTCGAATCGGACACGCTGTTCCTCAAAATCCTGTTCGTGGACTACGACGAGGGCATCGGCATCATTGAGCTGATCGGGGAGTGGAACGACGCCATTGAAAACGATGTGATGCAGCTCAAGCGCAACATCATCGACCTGATGGTGCACGAGGGCATCCGCAAGTTCATCCTCGTCGGCGAAAACGTGTTCAACTTCCACGGCTCCGACGATTCCTACTACGAGGAGTGGTTTGAAGACGTGGAGGACGGCTGGATTGCCGGCGTCAACTTCGCCGAGCACGTCATCCGCGAAATGCGCCAGTACAACGTGGACAGCTACATCAACTTTGGCGGCCAGCTCGACGAGCTTCCCTGGCGCACCTACGAGCCCCGCAGGCTGTTCAAGGTAGTTGACAAGCTCATCAGCCACCGCCTGGGCTAGGCTCCGTACCAGCGCGGCCGAACGGCACTGCGGCCACGCTCCTGCCGCGCGCCCAAAAAAAAGAGGCTCCCCGGATTGGGGAGCCTCTTTTTTTGCCTTTGCAGGCTAGGTCAACTACTTGGTAGCGCCTTCAGCTGGGGCTGGGGTAGCCTGGCTTGGGTTGTTTACGTCGGCAGCATCTTCCATTTTGTCGGCAGTAGCATCAGCCGAGTCACGTACGGCGTCAGCCTGGTCTTCCATTGCGTCAGCTTTGGCTTCGCCGGAAGCTTCTACGTTCTCAGCAGCATTTTCCTGAGCGTTTTCGGTCTTGCTGTCGCAAGAAGTGAAGGTGAACGAAGCAGCAGCCAGAGCGAGGAACAGAACTTTTTTCATGATAAGGGTTTGTTGGGGAGAATGAAAAATCAATTGGGAGTGAATCCGGCGACTTTCCCGACGGGGCCGCGGCCAGATTCGGGGTTTTATACCACCTGCTCCAGAAGGTAACCCGACAGCCCCGAAAAAAAATTTCGCTACCGCCGGACCAGCCGACAGGCCGCTTTGGCTACTTCTTGCGGAAGATGACGCCAATCGGGACGCCTTCGAAGCCAAAGTTTTCGCGCAGGCGGTTTTCCAGGTAGCGCACGTAGGAGTCGCGCACGTACTGGGGCAGGTTGCAGAAGAAGGCAAACACCGGGTTGTGCGTCGGCAGCTGCGTCACGTACTTAATGCGTACCATCTTGCCCTTCACCGACGGCGGCTGGTGCTCCTCGATGGCTCGCAGCATGATTTCGTTGAGCTGGGACGTCGGGATTTTCTTGGTCTTGTTCTCGTACACCTGAATGGCCGTCTCAATGGCCTTGTGCACGCGCTGCTTGGTGAGCACCGAGGTGAAGATGATGGGCGGATAGGCAATGGGCGCAATCTTCTCCAGAATCTGGTCCTCGATTTTCTTGGTCGTATTGGTTTCCTTGTCCTCGATGAGGTCCCACTTGTTCACCAGAATCACGATGCCCTTGCGGTTTTTGTCGGCCAGGGCAATGATGTTCACGTCCTGGGCCTCAATGCCGCGGGTGGCGTCGAGCATCACGATGCAGACGTCGGACTCTTCCATGGCCCGGATCGAGCGGAGCACGGA
This sequence comes from Hymenobacter algoricola, assembly GCF_039539525.1. NCBI lineage: Bacteria > Pseudomonadati > Bacteroidota > Cytophagia > Cytophagales > Hymenobacteraceae > Hymenobacter > Hymenobacter algoricola. The sequence continues at coordinate 101,712 of NZ_BAABDH010000111.1, forward strand.
GTAGAACTCGATGTCTTCCTTCACCTTGGTCTTCCGACGCAGACCAGCCGTGTCGATCAGGATGAACTCGTTGCCGAAGGCGTTGTAGCGCGTCTTGATGGCGTCGCGGGTGGTGCCGGCAATTTCGGTCACGATGGTGCGCTCCTCGCCCAGCAGCAGGTTGACCAGGCTCGACTTGCCCACGTTGGGGCGGCCCACCACGGCAATCTTGGGCAGGCCTTCGTCCTGCACCTCTTCCCACGGGTCTTCGAAGTGCGACACGACGGCATCGAGCAAATCACCGGTGCCGGAGCCGCTCTGGGAGGAAATGGTGAAGATGTCGCCGTCGCCGACGCCCAGGGCGTAGAACTCGCCGGCCGCGTGGGCGCGGGCGTTGGTGTCGGCCTTGTTGGCCACGATGTAAATCGGCTTTTTGCCCTGGTAGCGGCGCAGCACGTTGGCAAACTCCTCGTCGAGGCCGTGCATGCCGGCGTCCACGTCGACCATGAACAAGACCACATCGGCCTCGTCGATGGCGAGCTTTACCTGGCGGCGGATGCTTTCCTCAAACACGTCGTCGGAGCCGTGCACGTAGCCGCCGGTGTCGATGACGGTGAAGTGCTTGCCGATCCAGTCGCCGTAGCCGTAGTGCCGGTCGCGGGTGACGCCGCTCTGGTTGTCCATGATGGCCTTGCGCTGGCCAACCAAGCGGTTAAAAAGGGTGGATTTGCCCACGTTCGGGCGCCCCACAATGGCAATGGTATTCTTCATATTGTCGACTCCAGCCGCCAGCCCGACCAAGTTTGGCAGTGCCCGGAGTAGTTAAGTGAATGTGAGGTCGGAATTTCAGGAGCTTAGGATCCTGGGGACCCAGGGTCTTGGATGACGTTCTGCTATCCAAGACCCCAAGACCCCAGGATCCTAAGACCCCGTTACTGTTTGTACCCGAAGCGGTTCAGGGCTTTGGGGTCGGTGCGCCAGTTTTCGTTGACCTTGACGTAGGTTTCGAGGAAGACCTGCTTGTTGAAGAATTTCTCCATCTCCTCCCGGGCCCAGATGCCGACTTTCTTCAGCGCGGCACCCTTCTGGCCAATGATGATGCCCTTCTGGCTGGCCCGCTCCACGTAGATGATGGCCCGGACGTGGATGATGGCCTCTTCCTCCTTGAACTCCTCGATTTCGACCTCGCAGCTGTAGGGAACTTCCTTTTTGTACAGCTTGAAGATCTTCTCCCGGATCATCTCGGCGGCGAAGAAGCGCTCCGGCTTATCGGTCATCTCGTCCTTGGGGTAGTAGGCCGGATGCTCGGGCAGGTAGCCCAGAATCAGATCCAGCAGCTCGCCGGTGCCAAACTTTTCGAGCGCCGAAATAGGCAGCACGCGGGTGGCGTTGGGCAACTGCTCGCGCCAGTAGTCCACCTTGGCTTCCACCTCGGCCTGGTCGGCCTGGTCGATTTTGTTGACCAGCAGCAGAATCGGCGTGTCCACCATCTTGCGCAGGCGCTCGACAACCGGCTCCTCGTCGTGCTTTTCGTAGATGTCCGTCACAAACAGCACCACGTCGGCATCTTCCAAAGACGAGTACACGAACGACATCATAGCGTTGTGCAGCTCATACTTGGGCTGAATGATGCCGGGCGTATCGGAGTACACCAGCTGGAAATCCTCGCCGTTGAGGATGCCCAGAATGCGGTGCCGCGTGGTCTGGGCCTTGCTGGTCACGATGCTGAGCCGCTCGCCCATCAGGGCATTCATCAGCGTCGACTTGCCCACGTTGGGCTTGCCAATGATGCTCACAAAGCCAGCACGGTGCGGTTTAGGGTCGGAGGTCACGATAGAGGAGGGTTTGCTAATCAGGGCGCAAAGGTACGGCTTTATGCCCGGTTGGGCAGCATGTGCTGATAAATAGGTGATTACAAGCCAGGTCGTTGGGCTGCTCACCCCGCAACCGGCCCGGACCCAGGGAAAAGATTTTCGCTTTTGGTCAAGCCGGCCTGCGGGTTTGGTCAGCAATCCGCGGCCGGGGCGCCCCGACCTTTGGGGAGTACTTCACCCCAGGTCTAACCCGATGACAACGAACTCACTTCCCCGCATTCTCGTCCTTGGCGGCACGGGCAGCATCGGCCAGGCCGTGGCCCAGAACCTGCTCGCCAAAGGCTACCGCGTGACGCTGCTGGCCCGCACGCCGGCCAAGGCGCAGGCGTTGTTTGCGTCCAGCGCCAACCTCACCATCGAGCCCGGCGACGCCGAAGATCTGCCGCGGCTGCTGGCGGTGAGCCGCGGGCACGACGTCATCTTTCACGGCATCAACTACCCCTATCACCAGTGGGAAGGCACGCAGGAGCGCATGACGCAGAACGTCATTGCGGCCGCCAGCCAGGAGCGGGCGCTGATTATCTTTCCCGGCAACATCTACAACTTCGGCCTGACCACCCCGATCCGGGAAGATTCTGCCCCGGCGCCCATCACAAAGAAAGGAGCCATCCGGGTGCGGCAGGAGCAGCTGCTGGCCGAAGCCGCCCGCGCCGGCCGCTGCCGGGTGCCCAACGTGCGCCTGCCCGACTTCTGGGGCCCGACGGTCGTCAACGACGGCACCATTCCCATCTTCGAAGGGGCACTGACCGGCAAGGCCCTGCCCTGGATTGCGACGGTCGACCTTCCGCACCAGTTCGTGTACACCCCCGACGCGGCCGAAATCATCAGCCGCCTGCTGGCCGCGGGGCAGCCGGAAGCGTACGAAGTGGTGAACTACGGAGGGCAGACGGTGCCGTCGGTGCGGGCCTTCTTTACGCGCATCAGCCAGATTGCCGGGCATCCCACGGTGCGCGTGCGCGTGCTGCCGCGCTGGCTGTTCGCGGTGCTGGCCCCGTTTCTGCCGATGATGAAAGCCATGCACGAAATGCTCTACCTCTACGACCACAGCATTCTGCTCGACGACACCGGCCTGCGCCGCCGTTTCCCCGCCTGGCGCGAAACGCCCCTCGATACCGCCATTGCCACCACGCTGCAGTGGTTTGCCCGGCACCGGCTAAACCAGAATTTCGTGCCCGCCGTGCCGGTTACGCCACCTGCTTTCGAAACCCACCCGGCGTCTGTCCCGTCCATTTTTTGAAGGAGCGCGCGAATACGCTCGGCTCCGAATAGCCCAGCAGAAACGCAATGTCGGTGGTGCTCAGGTGCAGCTCGCGCAGATGCCGCTGGGCCAGCTCACAGCGCACTTCGTCGAGCAGCTGCCGGTAGGTCAGACCGGCTTCTTTCAGATGCAGCTGCAAGGTGCGCACCCCCAGATTCAGCCGGTCGGCGACGGTACTGAGGGCGGGGTCGGCCCCCTTCAGCAGCCGCACGATTTCGCGCTTGACCAGGCCGGGCAAATCCGGCTGCTGCAGCTGCGCTACCAACTGCTCGGCGTGCTGCTCCACCACGGCAAACAGCACCGGGTTGGCATTCAGCACGGGCAGCGCCAATACGGAGGCCTCGAAAACCAGGGCGGTATCGGCCGCCCCAAATACCACCGGAGCCGGACCAAATATTCTTTCGTGCTCCCGCACGTCGGCCGGGGGGGGGTAGGCAAAGCGCACGACCCGGGGCTGCAGGGGCAGGCCGCTGAGCAGGCGCAGGGCCGCCAGATACGCCGACAGTTCCGCGTTCAGGGCATATGCCGGCCAGGTAATATCGGGGCTGATCAGCTCCACCACCAGCTCAACCTGCGTGGCATGACGGCGCAGGCTGGTGCGCGTGCCGTCGCACACGATATCCTGATAGCGGCAGAGCTGCTCCAGGGCTTTTTCGATTGTCGGGCTGTGCATCATCACGTACGCCAGCACCCCGTAGGCGACCGGGCTGACTTTTTCGCCCAGGTGCAGATCCAGGTGAGGGTCGCCGCTGGCGGCCACGGCCAGGGGCCAGAGCCGGTGCAGATCAGCCAGGGGCAGCCGGTCGTCGGGAGTTTGCAGGCGCCGGGGGTCGAGGCCAATGGATCGGCACAAGGCGGCCTGGTCCGCGCCTTTCTGCGCGGCGGCCCAGAGCAGCAGGTTAACCGAACCCATTGACACGGTATTGACGGAGGCCATCGGACGCGCAGCTAGAAGTGGAGACGCAAAATACCCGGTTTGCTGCAAACACTAGGGCCTTACCTTTGTATTCTACGGTCGACTCTTCCTTTTCTATGCCCGCTCCCGCTTCCGCCCAACGCCGCATCGGCGTATTGCTCGTCAACCTCGGCACGCCCGACTCGCCCCAGACGCCCGACGTCCGCCGCTACCTGAACGAATTTCTCACCGATGCCCGCGTAGTCGATATGCCGGCCGCCATCCGCTACCCGTTGTTCCGGGGGCTGGTGGTACCGCTGCGGGCCCCCAAGTCGGCCAAGATCTACCAGGAGCTCTGGACGGACCGCGGCTCGCCCCTGCTCTTTCATGGTCTTGACCTGCAAAAGAAAGTGCAGGAGCAGCTGGGGCCGAACTACGTGGTGGCCTTTGGCATGCGCTACCAGAACCCGAGCGTCGAAAAGGCGCTGGCGGAGCTGCGCGACGCGGCCGTAGAGCGCATCATCGTGCTGCCGCTGTTTCCGCAGTACGCCTCGGCCAGCACCGGCTCGGTACAACAAAAGGTGATGGAGCTGGTGAGCAAGTGGTGGGTAGTCCCCGGCATCAGCTTTATCAGCACCTTCGCCGATAACCCCGGCTTCATCGGCACCATCGTCACGCTGGGTAAGGAGGAAATGGCCAGGCATTCGTACGACCATATCGTATTCAGCTACCACGGCATTCCGGAGCGGCACGTGCTCAAAGGCAGCCACAACGACCATTGTAAGCTGGGCAGCTGCTGCGCCAGCTACAACAAGAACAACCGCTACTGCTACCGCGCCCAGTGCTTCGAAACCTCGCGCCTGGTCGCCGCGGGCCTGGGCCTGAAGTCTGACCAGTACACCGTGGCCTTCCAGAGCCGCCTGCAAAGCCGCCTGCGCGACCCGTGGCTGCAGCCCTACACCGACGAAGTGCTCAAGGAAATGCCGGCTAAGGGCCTCAAAAATGTGCTGGCCTTCAGTCCTGCTTTCGTGGCCGACTGCCTGGAAACGACCATCGAAGTCGGCTCCGAGTTTAAGGAGCTGTTCGAGGAATCCGGCGGCAGCCACTGGCAGCTGGTACCCTCGCTGAACTCGCACCCGCAGTGGGTAGAGGCCGTGGTGGACATGGTCAAAGCAAACTAGGGCGTGTTCTCAATTTAGCCAGAGGGTGATGGCGCGTAGTTGGATAAACGCGGCGTAGGAATCGGCGAGCTTATCGTAGCGCGTGGCCACGCGTCGGAA
>NZ_BAABDH010000112.1:0-112924 GCF_039539525.1 Hymenobacter algoricola
TACTTAACCCCCAATCAAGTCCATTCGCAAGGAAAAAGCCCCGCCGGAAAATCCGAGCGGGGCCCTTGCCTTATTCATGTCAACATATAGCCGGACGAGACAGTAATTGCTGACGGTGGTGTCGCAGGGAGGAACTGCCGCTGGTGGTTGGGGCCGAGCGTAGGAGGAGACGGAGCGCCGGCACCCGACAATAGCCGAAGCAACTTTTGTGTGCAAACTTTAGGCAGGAGCCAAATGCTGCTGCCGGGTGGCCGGGTGCCGGCGAATACGGCTGTTGAGATGCTTTTCGACGGAATAATAGAGGGCTACCGCCAGCAGGTTCAGCAGCAGGAACTCAACTGCCAGGCTGACCAGCTCATTTTCGAACCCCAGCTGCTTGCGCAGAAAGGACTGGAGGTAGCCCAGATGGATAAGGTAAAAAATGTAGGAGCTTTTGCCCAGCACCTGGAGCAGCGGCGTGGCCAACAGCCGGCGCAGGCCGCTGGGCTCGGTGAGCAGTCCGGCAAACAGGGTCATGATGCCGCCGGGCAGCACTACGTTGTTGAGCATAACGCCAAAGGGGTGCTCCTGCCCGTAGGTATAGCCGCCGCGCGTCCAGACCATGCCGGCCAGGGCCGCCGCGGTGAGCAGACTGCCTGTAGTGGTCAGTGCAGCCGGCCAGCCATAGTGCCGCAACCGGCCCTGCTGGTACCAGTAGGCGAGCTGCATGCCCGCGAAAAACTCGAAGCACCGGCCAAAGAAAGTGAAGCGCAGCATGAACTTGAAATTGGCAAACAGGCCGTGCCACCCCAGCGGGCCCAGCAGCCAAACCAGCCCGCACCCAACAGCCAGCAGGATAAAAGGCAGTGGCCAGAGGCGCACCCGGGGCCGGGTCAGCAGCCAGAAGGCCACCGGGGCAAACAGGTAAAAGCATTCCTCCACGGTGAGCGTCCAGCCTTGGGCAACTCCCGAATAGATGAGCGCCTCAAAAAATCCCCGCACAAACGTAAGATTGGCCAGCCATTTCCAGGTGCTGAATTCGCCGGTATCGGCGTAGTTCCAGCCGTAGCTCAGGCAGGTGAGCAGAAAATACATGGGGTAGATCCGGGCTACGCGGTTGCGCAGGTACTCCCGCCACCAGCGGCCGTTCCACTGGTAGGCGTTGGCGTAACGCAGCGTGATAAGAAAGCCGCTGAGCACGAAGAAAACCGGTACCCCGATGTGCAGCTCCCGGCAGATATTGTGCAGCAGCCGGGTGGAGCCTTCGGCCGGGAAAGGATTGAAATGGTGAAAGAAAACCAGGTAGGCGGCCACTGCGCGCACCCCGGTCAGGGCCGGAAAATAGGAGGTAGGAGGCGGCAAGGATGAAGCAGGCATAAAAGCAAACGAAGCAGCTAAGTTACCTCGTTTGCCACCGGCCGGCCGGGGTTGGGATAAACTTAAAAAGGATTGGAAAACCGCTTATCCTGAACAAAGGTGGAGTCGGTCAGCGTCTTGAGGAAGGCAATAACCTGGCGTTTCTGGGTGGGCGTCAGGTCGAGCTGGGTCCCGTTGAAAGTGTTGCTGGCATCGAGCAGGTTGGGGTCGATGTTGGGGCTGGTGAGCTGCACATGGTCGCTGTAGTGGTCGAGCACCTGCTCCAGGGTCTGGAAGCGGCCGTCGTGCATGTAGGGCGCCGTCAGGGCAATGTTGCGCAGCGTCGGAGCCCGGAACTTGCCCCGGTCGGTGGCCAGCCCGGTTACGCCGCCCCGGCCGGTGTCGGTGAGCGTGGCGTCGAGGCCGTTATTGAAAAAGGTAGCCGCCGGGCCGCGCAAGTAGTCGGTGGAGCTGAACAGCAGGTTGCCCTCGTTGTGGCAATGAAAGCAGTTGGCGCCCACCAGCGACTCGATGGGGAAGGGGTGGGTCGAAAACAGCTGGCGGCCGCTTTCTTCCTCAGTAGTGAGCCGGCTGATTTCCTTGCGCTTAAGCTTGTCGTACTTGGAGTTGGCAGAAATCAGGGTGCGCTCAAACTGGGCCAGGGCTTTGAGCACAGTAGCTTCCGTGATGGTGGCAGCCCCGAAGGCTGCGCGAAACAGCGGGGGATACAGCCCAGTTTGCTGGAGCTTGCTTACTCCTTCGGCCAGGGACTGGTGCATCTCCACCGGGTTTTCGATGGGCGTGCGGGCCTGCCCCTCCAGGCCGGTGGCAGCGCCATCCCAGTTCAGACTGGGCTCCCACAGCAGGTTGGCCAGCGTCATCGCGCTCCGGGTATGCGCCGCGCCATCAACGCCCACGGCCCGGGCCCGGCCATCGGTAAAGGCCTTGCTTTGCTGGTGGCAGCTGCCGCACGACATGGTATTGTTGCGTGAAAGCCGGGTTTCGTAGAACAGCATCCGGCCCAGGGACACGCCCTCCTGGGTGAGCGGGTTGTCGGCCGGAATGACTACCGTCTGCGGAAAGCCGGCCGGCAGTACCAGCTGGTACGGGGTGGTAACCGGCGGGTCCAGGTCAGGTTCAGCTTCGCCGTCCTCTTTACAGCTTCCCAGCAGCAGCAGCCCGGCCACCGCCACCAGAAACCAGGAATACAGACGGGTAGGAGTTAGCACAGGCAAGCGGGCAAAATAAGGTGAACGGTCAAGTTATTGATTTTAGCTCAGAACGCTACCGCCCGCTTAATTGATTTCCTCCGCGGCTGTACCCACGGCCGAATACTGCAAGCTTCACTGGATCAGGAATTTGGTTCGCTTACAGCTGTAGCCCAGCGCCACCAGCAGGAGGCCGGCGCTGGCCGGGTGGTCGGTGGCAGTGGTGTACACGGGCAGCTGGCAGCTGGTGTTGAGTGACAGGTTCTTGTAGTAAACGTCTGGACCTCACCCGAGCAGGGCGTCGTTCATGGCGTGTTCGTGAGTAAGCTGGCCGTCGAGCATTTCGCCCTTGGTCTTCTCGTAGCAGAACTCTCTGGGAGGTGTTCATCACGAAGGGCACAAAGGCAGTCAGCTTCACGTGCCGGGCCAGAAAATACTTGCCCCGCAGCTCCGTGACGCGATAAGTCTCGTAGTCGGTCGGGTCGCCGACGTGGCGATGCCTGCAGCCATTATCCTCGTCGGGATAAAGGTCGGAAGGGGTGGGCGCCGGCGGGGAAAACCCGGTGGTCCTGCTCCAGCAGCTGGTGGCCGTTGAACACCCGGTAGTGGCGCACTACGGACACTCCGCTCGGGTTGTCGTAGAGAGTGACGCCCTAAAGCACCCGCAGATGTCGCAGGCGTGGCTGACTGCCGGAAACAGCAACAAAGCCAGCGGAAAAGTCAGGGGAGAAGCTTGGGCAGGGCGCCAGAACAGCCTACGGCTGCTCGGCCAGCCGTTTATCCGCCAGAAACGCTTCGTCGGTGAGGGTGTGCAGGAAAGCCAGCAGGTCGGACTTTTCCTGGGCCGTAAGGGAAATGCCGGGCTGGCCGGCGCGCTGCCGGAAAACCGGGTCCAGCGTCGCCGACTCAACCAGGCCGTGGTCGTAGTGGTCGAGCACCTGGAGCAGGGTCTGAAAGCGGGCGTCGTGCATGTAGGGCGCCGTCAGGGCCACGTTGCGCAGGGAGGGTACTTTGAACCTGCCCCGGTCGGTGGCCAGCTGGGTGATGTGCATGCGGCCCGAGTCAGCGGGAAAGGTGCGGTTCAGCCCGTTGTTGCGGAACGACTCGTCGGTAAACAGATCGGTCGCGTGGCAGCCGGCACATTTCTGCTGCAGCGCGGCCCGCCCCCGCAGCTCCGGCTCCGACAGTGTGCCGCCGGCCTCGCGCCGCACGAAGTGGTCGTAGCGCGAGTTGGCCGACGTAAGCGCGGCCGTAAACTGGGCCAGGGCCCGCAGCAGCTGGTACGAGTCGATGGGCTGCTTGCCGAAGACCACCTGAAAACGGCGCCGGTAGGTAGCATCCGCGTTCAGCTTGCCGACCACGTTTTCCACCGTTTCATCCATTTCCACCGGGTTGGTAATGGGTGCCAGGGGCATCACTTCCAGATGGTTGGGGCCACCGTCCCACATGAAGCCGCGGCGCCAGCGCAGGTTTTGCAGGGCCGGGGCGTTGCGGGTACCGGTGCGGCCATCAATACCGTGGCTGACGTCGTGGCCCGCATTGGCAAACGCCACAAACTGCTGGTGGCAGCTGCCGCAGGAAACGGTGCCGTTGCGGGACAGGCGCGGGTCGTAAAACAAGCTCCGGCCCAGCTCGAAAGCTTCTCTGGTGGGGGGATTCTCGTTCGGGCCGTACACCGGGGCCGGGAAATTGGCCGGCAACACCGTGCCGGGCACCCCCGCCTCGGGGAGGACATCGGCCTCGGACCGGCAGCCCGGCGTGAAAACTCCCGCCAGCCCCAGCAGGACCAGCGGCAGCATCAACGTGCGTTTCATGGGTGCCCGGGCCTAGTTGGCGTACACGTGCTCAACCGTAAACATGCCCGCGGCATAGTTCTCGGCTATTTTCACCGCGTTGGCGCCGGGGCCGTGCGGAATGGCGAAGCTGCCGAACCGGACCGTATTGGGGCCGGTAAACATCTTCAGCACATCCACTTTCAAGTGTATTGCGGGCGAGTGGTCAGCTCGGACCAGTACCTTCACACCCGCCGGTAGCGCCGGCGACACGGTTTTCAGGGCGTTGTTGGGGCCTTCAAAGCCCCCAATGTGAAACTGCATAAAGCGCGTCGAGCTGGTAGCCACCGGAGAGTAGCCTTCCATTTTCACGAAGATGTAGCCCGTGGTCCAGCTCCAGAACATGTCGCTGGGAGCCAGGGCATTCTCCTGCACCCCGGCCGTATTGCGCGGGGCATCCACGCCGATCAGGAAGCTCAGGCCGGTGTAGTCGCCTACGGGTACGTCCTTAATCGTCAGTAGCTTGTAGGCCGGCTTGGCCTCGTCAACCAAATAGTAGCTGTTGGGCTGCACGTATTCCGTCCCATCGGCGCGCCTGAGCCTGATGTTGGAAACGTAGTAGCGGAAGGTAGTCACGTTGAACGGGTCGCCACTGGGAGTAGCGTAGTCGTAGGTGGTGGGAGCCGTAGCGAGCTTCAGGACGCCCGCGCCCACTACGTGCTCCATCTCAATGGATAGCTCACCGGTTTTAGCCACGAGGTTTGGGTCGTCGCCTTTTTTCTTTTCGCAGCCGGTTACTGCCCAGGCAGTCAGGGCCAGGCCCAGGAACAGGGAAGAGATTTTCATCGTCAAAAACTTCGGGGTAAGTGGAACGGCAGGGCTACAGGGGAGCACCGCCGTTCCGGAAACAAACGGGGCCGTCAGCCGGCGGGGCCGACGGCGGGTCGGATTCAGGCCCGGAGCAAGGGAGGGTGAAAGATGCCGTGGGCGGGCGTAAACGCGTAGGGCCGCGCCCGGAAACCGGCGAAGCGCCCCGGGGCCGCGGGCAAAGCAGCCAGCGCCGCAAATACGGGCCGCAGCGGCCGCAGCGCCTCGTACTTCATCTTGGCGAGGCTGGCGCCCGGAGTTTTGCTGTCGGTGTCCGCAGCCTTGCGCAGCTCTTTGGCCAGGTGGCACTTGCCGTTGCACTGCAGCTGCGGGCGGGCCTTGTTCACGCAGAAAAGCTGGGTAATGCGGGCCTTGTGCACCTGGTAATCCAATACCACCAACTCCTGACTAAACGTCTGGAGCAGCATAAGGGTGGTCAGGAAGCAAGCCAGAAAGCGGGCCACGGCGGAAGGAGTAGGGGTAGCTGGCAAATATAAGCTCCTGGCCGGGAAAAGAGTTCGGGCTGCCTGCGGCTGAGCCTTACGCGGCCAGCAGCTGGGCGGCCTGCTCCCGCAGCAGCTGCAGATACAGGGAGTTGGTCAGCTCGCCGCCGCTGTCCAGGTGCTGGTTGATGGTCGGCAGCCGGACGCGGGCGGGCACCACCGTAGTGCCCAGGTACATGAGAATGTCGGTGAGGTGGGACAGCGCCAGCAGCCCGCCCTGGCTGCCCGAAGACAGCCCCACGAGGGCTGCTTTCTTGCCCCGCACACCGCCGGGATAGGGCAGTCCGTCGATAAAGCCCTTGAGCACCCCGGGAATCGAGTTGTTGTATTCCGGCACGATGAATACCAGCTTGTCGGCCGCTTCCGCCTGCCCGACCAGCTTATTGAAGGCCTCGTGCTTCCCGGCGTTGTGGTACAGCGCCATCTGGGTGAAGTCGGCGGGCAGGTCGGCCAGGTCCAGAATCTGGTGGGGGGCGCTAAGATCAGCCAGCAGGTCGGCGTAAATGTTGGCAATGAGACGGGCGCGGGAGTTAGGACGGTTGGTGCCGGCAATAATGGTTATCATTCGCAAAAGCCAAGTAAGAAAGCAGAGGCCAGGAGCAAGCCTCGGTAGGGCATAAAGCGGTCCGCACGCTGATTTGTTGGTGCGGGCTGCCGAATAAATTGCCGTGGCCGGAGCACTGACGCATAAAAAAAGCGAAACGGGAGCCGTTTCGCTTTTCTAGGCAGTCAGAATGACCAAGTCGCCGGACTACGACAGGTTGTTGGACGAGGCTTTGGCCGAGAGGAATTCGCGGTTCAGCATGGCAATGTTTTCCAGCGAAATGCCCACCGGGCACTCGGCGGCGCAGGAGCCGATGTTGGTGCAGGCGCCGAAGCCTTCGATATCCATCTGGGCCACCATGTTCTCGACGCGGGTCGCGCGCTCCACGTGCCCTTGCGGCAGCAGCGCCAGCTGCGATACTTTCGCCGAGACGAACAGCATGGCCGAAGCGTTTTTGCAGGCCGCCACGCAGGCGCCACACCCGATGCAGGTAGCCGCCTCAAATGCACGGTCGGCAATGTCTTTCGGAATCGGAATCTCGTTGCCGTCGGGGGCGCCGCCGGTGTTTACGCTCACGTAGCCGCCGGCCTGAATGATGCGGTCAAAGGCCGAGCGGTCCACGCTCAGGTCTTTGTTGACCGGAAACGAGTTGGCCCGCCAGGGCTCGATGACGATGGTGTCGCCATCCGAGAACTTGCGCATGTGCAGCTGGCAGGTCGTGGTGCCCGTCTCCGGCCCGTGGGCGCGGCCGTTGATAAACAGGTTGCACGAGCCGCAGATGCCTTCGCGGCAGTCGTGGTCGAAGGCAACCGGGTCGTCGCCTTTGCGCAGCAGGTCCTCGTTGAGCACGTCCAGCATTTCCAGAAACGACATATCGGGAGAAATGTCGCGGACGTTATAATCTACTACCTGACCCGAGGCGGTACGGTTTTTCTGCCGCCACACTTTCAGCGTCAGGTTCATTGGTTTGGCGTTGGGATTGGAGCCGGCCATATTTTTTTATTAGCTACAAGCTGCAGGCTGTTTGCTGCGAGCTGAGTTCAGTTGATTTAAGCACCGAGCCAGAAGCGGGCGCCGCCCGGCCCAAAGGGCCGGCCGCGGGCTGCCGGCCCCCCGTAGCTCCTTTATTTGTAGCTACGCTGGGTGAGCTTGACGTTTTCGAAGTGCAGCTCTTCCTTGTTCAGGATTTCGGGCTGGTTGTCGCCCACGTACTGCCAGGCCGCTACATAAGCGTACTCGTCGTCGTTGCGCTTGGCTTCGCCTTCCTCGGTGGCATATTCCTCGCGGAAGTGGCCGCCGCAGCTTTCGTTACGGTCCAGAGCATCGTCTACCATCAGCTCGCCCAGCTCCAGGAAGTCGGCCACGCGGCCAGCTTTTTCCAGCGCCTGGTTCAGCTCCATATCGGTACCGCTCAGCTTCAGGTCGCTCCAGAATTCCTGGCGCAGCTTCTGAATTTCGGCCTTGGCGTGCTTGAGGCCTGCCTCATTGCGGGCCATGCCGCAATATTCCCACATCAGCTGCCCGAGTATCTTGTGGAAGTCGTCCGGCGTGCGGCTGCCATTGATGCTCATCAGCTTCTGTACCCGGGCCTGCACATCGGCTTCGGCCTGCTTGAAGGCAGGGTGCTCGGTCGTCACCGGCTTGGGCGGCGTCTGCGCCAAGTAGTCGCCGATGGTATAGGGAATCACGAAGTAGCCGTCGGCCAGACCCTGCATCAGGGCGGAGGCGCCGAGGCGGTTGGCGCCGTGGTCGGAGAAGTTGCACTCGCCGGTGGCGTAGAGGCCGGGCACGGAGGTTTGCAGGTTGTAGTCGACCCACAGGCCGCCCATGGTGTAGTGCACCGCCGGGTAGATGCGCATCGGCTGCTTGTACGGGTCCTCGTCGGTGATTTTCTCGTACATGGCAAACAGGTTGCCGTACTTCTGGCTCACCGCCTCGGCGCCCGTGCGCTTGATGATGTCGCTAAAGTCGAGGTACACGGCCAGGCCGGTTGAGCCCACGCCGCGCCCTTCGTCGCACATCTGCTTGGCATTGCGCGAGGCTACATCGCGGGGAACGAGGTTGCCGAAAGCCGGGTACTTGCGCTCCAGGAAGTAGTCGCGGTCGTCCTCGGCAATGTCGGAGGCTTTGATTTCGCCCTTCCGAATCCGCTCCGCCGTTTCCACCGTCTTGGGCACCCACACCCGGCCATCGTTGCGCAGCGACTCCGACATCAGCGTCAGCTTCGACTGGTACTCGCCCGATACGGGAATGCAGGTCGGGTGAATCTGGGTGAAGCAGGGGTTGGCGAAGTACGCGCCTTTCTTGTGGGCGCGCCACGCCGCCGTAGCGTTGCAGTACATGGCGTTGGTGCTCAGGTAGAACACGTTGCCGTAGCCGCCGGTGGCCAGCACCACGGCGTGGGCCGCGTGCTGCTCAATCTCGCCCGTAACCAGGTTGCGGGTGATAATGCCCCGGGCCTGCCCATCGACAATCACCACGTCCAGCATCTCCGAGCGGGTGTACATCTTCACCTTGCCGTAGGCAATCTGGCGCGACAGCGCCGAGTAAGCGCCCAGCAGCAGTTGCTGGCCGGTCTGGCCCCGGGCGTAGAACGTGCGGCTTACCTGGGCTCCGCCAAACGAGCGGTTGGCCAGCAGGCCGCCGTACTCGCGGGCGAAGGGTACGCCCTGCGCTACGCACTGGTCAATAATATTCACCGACACCTGCGCCAGCCGGTACACGTTGGCTTCGCGGGCACGGTAGTCGCCACCCTTGATGGTGTCGTAGAACAGGCGGAAGATGGAGTCGCCGTCGTTCTGGTAGTTCTTGGCGGCGTTGATACCACCCTGAGCCGCAATAGAATGCGCGCGCCGGGGCGAATCGTGGTAGGTAAAGGCTTTTACGTTGTAGCCCAGCTCGGCCAATGAAGCGGCGGCCGCGCCCCCGGCGAGGCCCGTACCTACTACAATCACGTCGTACTTCCGCTTGTTGGCGGGGTTGACGAGCTTTACGTTGAACTTGTGCTTATCCCATTTTTCGGCCAATGGCCCCTCGGGAATTTTGGAATCCAGAATCATCGGAATGAACGAGGTTAGGGGTTATTTTAAAAAGTAGAAGTAAAGCGGCATGGCGGCGAAGCCCGCGCAAACCACAACCGAAAAAGCGTAGCCCACCAGCTTGATGGCCGGGGTGTACTTGCGGTGATTCAGGCCCACGGTCTGAAACGCGCTGTGGAAGCCGTGAATGAGGTGGTAGCACAGGGCCACCTGCGCCAGCACGTACAGCAGCACGTACCACCACTGGTGAAAAGAGCTAACTACCAGCGTGTACAGGTCGTCATTGTTGTTGATGTCCGGATCCAGGTCGCCGAAGCGGGCGCGCCAGAAAAAGTTGTACAGGTGCACCAGCAGGAAAACCAGGATGACCGTACCCAGCAAACCCATGTTGCGAGCCTGCCAGGGACTGTTCTGGCTGGGGCGGCTTTCCACGTAGCCAATGCCGCGGGCCGTCTGGTTGCGACGCGTCAGCACCAGGGCCTCGTAGATGTGGAAGCCAAAACCCAGTACCAGACCCCACTCCAGCGTCCGGATGATAGGGTTGGTGCCCATGAAATGGGAGTAAATGTTGAAGGCGGCGCCGCCGTCATCTTTGAACAGCTGCAGGTTGCCGATCAGGTGAACAACCAGAAAAGAGCAGAGGAACAGGCCGGTAAGGGCCATAATGATCTTGCGGCCGATGCTACTGGAAAACGTCTTACTAATCCAACTCATAGGAGCGATTGGTGGGTTTGAAGGGGTCGGGTGTATCGGCCAAAGGTACGTGCCGACCGGGTACTAAACAATGCAATTACTACGTTTACACGCGAGGTGAATCAATATTGGGCCAACCCCGTTAGAGTTTGACGGGGAAATAGTAACCGGCCGGACCGGACTTTTGTTAGGTTTCCAAACGGTTTTTCCCGACCTTCTTCAAATTGTCTTTTCGGGCTTTTAATTCATTCGTTCTATGAATCTTCCGTTACTTTCCCGTGCCGGCAGAGCACTGCTGGTAGTAGTGTTGGGCATGGTAGGGCTGCTGGGGCTGAGCCCGACGGCGTGGGCGACCCACATCCGGGCCGGCGACATCCAGGCTACCAGCGACCCGGCCGACCCGCGCCACTTCTTCTTCAAGATGGTGCTCTACACGGATGCTACGACTGGTCCGAACGGAACCCCGGCTGATACGCAGGAGGTGACCATTTTCTTTGGGGATGGTACCCGCACTGATGGTATTCAGCGGCGCGACAAAATCCTGCTCACGGGCGCAGCTTCCGACAGCTACCTGAATACCTACTTTTTCGAGCATACCTACAACGGGCCGCGCCTGCTATACCGCGTCAGCTTTATCGGGGAAAACCGCAAGAAGGATCTGGTGAACATCCCGGGGGCGGCCAACCAGACGTTCTACATCTTCACGTCCGTGTCCGTGGACCCGGCCGTTCCGTTCAACCGGACGCCGGTGCTGGCTAACCCGGCCCTGAACAAGGCCTCCCGCCAGCAGGTGTTCGTGCACAACCCCGGCGCTTTCGATGCCGACGGCGACTCCATGTCGTATGAGCTGCGGCCCAGCCAGCAGTCTGATCTGCAGGAAGCTATTCGCAACGGCAACCAGCCCATTGCCGTCAATTGCAGCGGCTTTGTCTATCCGCACCTGGCTGCCGGAGGCCAGCAGGTGGCGTATAACGGCCCGCCCGCGGGCCAGGTAGGCCAGGCTCCCATCTTCCGGCAAGACCCCATCACGGGCACTATCGTATGGAACTCGCCCCTCACCCTGGGCGACTACAATGTGGCCTTTATCGTACGGGAGTGGCGCAAGACCGGCTCCCGCTACCTCCTGATCGGGGAGGTGGTGCGCGACATGCAGATTACCGTGCGCAACGCCAACAACGTGCGCCCCATTCTGAAGGTGCCCGCGGATATCTGCGTGGTGGCGGGCACGCCTGTCGTGAAGACCATCACGGCCACCGATGCGGACAACGACCCGATCGAGCTGACCGCATTCGGGGGAATTATTCCGCCGGGCACCATACAGCCTTCAGCCACGTTCACCATCACTCCCTATTCTCCGCCCCTGAACCCACCCGTCACGCGCGGTATCTTCCGCTGGACGCCTACCTGCGACAATATCTCGGCGCAGCCTTATCAGGTGTTGTTCAAGGCGGAAGATATTCCTCCCCGCAATGGCGCCACCCCGCTGGCCGATGAGCTGTCCTGGCGGATACGGGTGGTAGGACCCGCGCCGCAAAACGTGCAGGTAGCTCAGGCAGGCACCCGGGCGGTGCTCAACTGGGATGCCTACGCCTGCCAGAATCCGGGTGCCCGCCTGTTGATCTACCGCAAAGAGGGCTGCACGATTACGCCCGTAGATACCTGCGTGACGGGAATTTCTGCCTCTTCCGGCTTCATTAACATCGCAAATCTGCCCGTCGGAACGCGCACCTTTACCGATGACTTCGGCGGTAAAGGGCTGGAGCGGGGCAAAACCTATTCGTACCGGCTGTTTGTGCAGTTTGCTTTGCCCAAGGGCGGCGCCAGCCTGGCCTCCCGCGAGGCCTGCCTGACCGTGGGCGGCAAGCCGGCCCTGTTCAAGAACGTCACCGTGGACCGCACCAACCCGACGAACGGGCAGATTACGGTGAAGTGGACCCAGCCAGTGCCGGGCCTCAATAGCCCGTTCAACAACCCCAAAGGCTATAACCTGTTCCGCTCGTCGGTGCGGGCCACACCAAAATTCAAGCGCATCACCGCGACACCGGTAGCTTTCGACGACACCACTTACGTGGATCAGGGCCTTAACACCCAGGACAGCGCCTACATCTACAAGCTGGAGTTCTTCAACAATGCGCTGCCCACGCCCGGCTCCCCCGTGTCGACTGAAACCACGGGTCCGGCCTCCAGTGTGCGGCTGCTGGCCACGGCCGATCCGGCGAACCTGCGAATCACGCTGAGCTGGACCTATGAGGTGCCGTGGGATAATTCGCTCCGGCCCGTAGTTATCTACCGGCGCGACGCCAACGGCAACTTTGTGCAGATAGGTACGGCGCCCACTACCAGGACCGGCGGAACTTACGAAGACCGCGGCACGACGGCCCTGCCCCTGCGCGTGGGCCAGAACTACTGCTACTACGTGCAGACCGACGGCACCTACGGCAAGCCCGACCAGCGGCTGATCAACCTGAGTCAGGAGCGGTGCGTGCGGCTGCAGGAAGTGCCGTGCATTCCGGTGCTGAGGCTGAAGCAGGTGAACTGCGACAGCCTGCAGGCGCGCCTGTTTGAGCTTGATGCCACCCCGCTGAATACCACGTACACCAACAATCTGTCGTGGACGCTGAGCAGCCTGCCCAGCAACTGCAGCCGGAAAATAGCGGCCTACCGCCTGTATTATCGGCCCAACGTGAAGGTGGAGGGCAACGACACGGCTACTACCCGCTTCACCCTGCTGGCTACCCTGACCGGGCAGAGCTACGCGCATACCATCAACAACGCTGCCATCGGGGCGGCGGGCTGCTACTACGTGGTAGCCGTCGACTCGGCCGGTGCGGCCAGCGGCCCCAGCAACATCGAGTGCAAGGACAACTGCCCGCTGTTCCTGATGCCGAATATCTTCACACCAAACAACGACGGCAAAAACGACAAGCTGCGGCCCAAAGTCGCCAGCCCGATCCGCAAAACCCGTTTCCAGGTGTTCAACCGCTGGGGTGTGAAGGTCTACGAAAGCGATGCCGACCCGCTGATCAACTGGGATGGCGGCGGCCCGACCGGCGAAAGCAACAAGGGCGTGAAAGCCGTTGATGGGGTGTACTACTACCTGGCCGAGGTGGAGTTTGCCGACGCCGTGGGCACCAAGAAAACCTACAAGGGCTGGGTGGAAATAACCCGCTAAGCTTTTCTGATTCGTTTAAAAGCCGCTTCCAGCCCTGGAAGCGGCTTTTTTATTCCCTTATCTTGTCGCCCCAACCACCTCCTCTTCTTCCGTTCCTTTACTTCGCCACATGAAAGCAGTTATTTTCCCCGGTCAGGGCAGCCAGTTCACCGGCATGGGCCGCGACCTGTACGAGCAGCAGCCCGCCGCCCGCCAGCTCATGGATCAGGCCAACGAAATTCTCGGCTTTAGTCTGACCGACGTCATGTTCACGGGCTCCGACGAGGACCTGCGCCAGACTAGCGTCACCCAGCCGGCCATCTTCCTGCACTCGGTGGCCCTGGCCGCCACCCTGCCCGACCTGCGCCCCGACATGGTGGCCGGCCACTCCCTGGGCGAGTTTTCGGCGCTGGTGGCGGCCCGGGTCCTCAAGTTTGACGATGCCCTGCAGCTGGTAGCCCGGCGCGCCCAGGCCATGCAGGCCGCCTGCCAGGAGCAGCCCGGCACCATGGCCGCCATCCTCGGCCTCGATGATGACACCACGGTCCGCATCTGCCAGGAAATCACCCAGGCCGGCGACGTGGTGGTGGCTGCCAACTTCAACTGCCCCGGTCAGCTGGTCATTTCCGGCTCCCAGCGCGGCGTGGAGCTGGCCTGCGAGCAGCTCAAGGCCGCCGGGGCCAAGCGGGCGTTGCTGCTGCCCGTGGGCGGCGCGTTTCACTCCCCGCTGATGCAGTCGGCCGAAGCGGCGCTGGCTCAGGCCATCGAGCGCACCCAGTTCAGCGCCGGCCTGTGCGCCGTGTACCAGAACGTGGACGCCGCCCCCCACCGCGACCCGGACGAAATCCGCCGGAACCTGGTACGCCAGCTCACGGCGCCCGTGCGCTGGACCCAGAGCATCCAGCGCATGGTGCAGGACGGCGCCACCGAATTTGTGGAGTGCGGCCCGGGCAAGGTACTGCAGGGGCTGGTAAAGAAGATTGCGTCCGAAGTAGTTGGTAGCTCGGCGGTGGTATAGCCGGTGTTTTCAGCTGTTGAACTAAAAAGCCTGCTAAACCACTAGCAGGCTGGGGTGGTCCAGTAAAAACGGACAGTAGGCTAAGGTAGGTTGGATTTCAGGTCTTGCTCAAATTGGTGGGGCGAGCGGTAGCCGAGAGCAGAGTGGCGGCGGTCCAGGTTGAAGTAGGTGTCGAGGTAGTGGGCCACTTCCAGCCGGGCTTCTTCCAGCGAGGCAACCGGGCTGCCGCCGGGCAGCAATTCGGTTTTGAGCGTGCTCCAGCCGGCTTCGGCCTGGGCGTTATCATAGGGATTACCCGGCCGGCTGAAGCTGGCCACCGCCCCGGCGGTGCTGATGCGGGCCCGGCAGGCGGCGCTGGTATACTGACTGCCGCGGTCAGCGTGAATAATAAGCCCTGGCGCGGGCTGCCGCAGGGTCAGGGCTTGTTCGAGCGCGAAGAGCACGAGTTCGGTGGGCATTTGGGCCGCCAGGTGCCAGCCCACCACCCGGCGCGAACAGGTGTCACGCCACGTGGCCAGGTAGCACCAGCGCCCGCCCGCCAGCGGCAAATAGGTGATGTCGCCCACCCAGACCTGGTCGGGGGCGGTGGGGGCGGGCTGACCGAGTAGCCGGTTTTCAGCCACGACGGCGGCCGGGTCGGCCACCGTCGTGCGGGGGCGTTGTGGACGGGTGCTCAGCGCCCGCAGCCCGTTGCGGTGCAGCCACGAGCGGAGTGCGCAGCGGCCCACGACATGGCCTTCGGCGCGTAATTCGGCCCGCAAACGGCGCGTGCCGTACCGGCGAGCATGGCGCGTAAAGGCCGCCTGCGCTGCCAGCTGCCACGCTGCCGCCGGCTGGTCCGGGCGCTTGCGCCACTGATACTAACCGGCCGAGCTCACCGCCAACAGACGGCAACGGACCTGCACCGGCCAAGCTTCCACACAGGCGTCGAGGAATTGGTAGCGGCTCATAACTGAGGCGGTTGCGCAAAGATGGTCACGACTTTTTTTAAAATATCACGCTCCATCTCCACGCGTTTGAGCGCAGCGCGCAGCTGCCTGATTTCGTCGCGCTCGGCGCTACTGGGCACGGCGGCCTCCAGGGCTTCGCGCTGCCAGCGGCCCAAGAGCGCCGGCGAAATGCCCTGGGCACGGGCCACGTCGCTCTGCCGGGCACCGGCGGCCACCTGGCGCACGCACTCCGCCTTAAAGGCCGGCGTATATTTCTTGCGGGTGGCGGGCAAATCGCCAAAATGCAGTTTCTCGGTCATGGGCAGGGGAAGGTAAGACTTCTCACTGTCCGTTTTAGCTAGACCACCTCAATGGGAGCTCTTGAAAGGTCCGTAGCTTTCCGCAGTCAGTAGCAGTCGCTCTTGCTTCCTGGCAGTGTCGGCTGATATCCGATTTGCTCAGCTTATAGGCCGAGAATAGTTTGTCAAGGGTCAACATATGCGCGACTTATAGCAGTAGTGCTACCCGAAGATATAGCGGTTTTGCAAACGGCGTACGCAGGATGTAGAAATGTGAACCTTGAACGAAATCGTTAAACGAGGAAACGCGAAGGGTCGCGTCTCTGTATGAGGTGGAAAACTGCTATGGCCAACTCGTGTCAGTAGCACCTTCCCCGCAGATACCGACTAAGGTGCCCTGACTTTGAAAGCTGCTCGGCAAAGATTAGCGCTACCTGCTACCCTGCCACCCGCCGCACCGCCAGCTCATCTGCGCACCCCGCCAGCAGCTCCGCCACCGTCCGGCCCAGCCCGGGATGCACTACGCCGGCCGCAATTTCGGCCAGGGGCACCAGGGCAAACCGGCGCTCCGGCAGGCGCGGGTGAGGAATTTGCAGCTGAGGCAAATTGAGGATTACATCGTCGTAGAGCAGGATGTCCACGTCGAGGGTGCGGGCGTCCCAGCGGATGCGGCGGGTGCGGCCGGCCTGCTGCTCGGTGGCCAGGCAGGCGGTGAGTAGCGCCTCCGGCGTAAGACTGGTAGCCAGCCGCACGGCCTGGTTGAGGTAGGCGGGCTGGTCGGTGAGGCCCCAGGCGGCGGTTTCGTAGAGGGCGGATACCGCCGTTATGGCGCCGGCGGTGACGGCCAGGGTTTGCACGGCGGCGTGGAGGATGGCGGCCCGGTCGCCGAGGTTGGAGCCGAGCAGGAGGTAGGCGGTGGGCATTGCGAAGGGGAAAAGCGCTGTCAGGTTTTGGAGCTTATTTTTCCTTTTCCAAAAAATATGCTCCAAAACCTGCGGCTTATTTTTTGGAAAAGGAAAAATAAGCCGCAAGAATAATCTAGCGGGTGTTTCTAGCTCTCAACGACCAGCACCCGCCGCAAAAACTCCGCCGTGGCCTCGGCGACTTCCCGCGACTCGGCCGGCAGCTCGTCGGACTGCCAGGGGTGGGCGCCGCCGAAGTTGTGGGTCACGTTGGGCAGAATAAGCAGCTCGGCCTCGGGGCGCAGGGCGTGCAGCTCGTGGGCCCGGGCCAGGGGCACGGTTTCGTCCTGGTCGCCGTGGGTGATGAGCAGGGGCTGGCGCAGCTTGCGGCGCAGGTTGTGCGCAATGTCGAGGCGCAGGCGGTGGCGGTGGTAGTCTTCCACAATCTGAAAGCAGAGCGGCAGCTGCTGCTTGGTGCGGCTGTTTTCGACGTGGTACACGCCCTGCTGCTGCCAGTGGGCCATCAGCTCCGCCGTCCAGCCCGGGTTCACGTTGCTGATGGCGGCCCAGGTGACCACGGCCCGCACCCGCGGGTCCTCGGCCGCCTTGAGCAGCACCAGCCCGCCGCCCCGGCTGTGGCCGATAAGGGCCAGGCGGGTCAGGTCCAGCTCGGCGGCCGGCAGCTCCGGCCGGCCCTGGTCCAGCGCGTCGAGCAGGGTGCCGATGTCGTTCAGCTCCAGGCTGAAGTTGTTCTGGCCGAAGGCTTCAAGGTCTTCCAAATCGCCGGTGCCGCCGGGCACGAGGCCGTTGTGCGACAGGTTGAGCTTCACAAACACGAAGCCCCGGGCGGCAAACCAGTCGGCCAGCACGTTGAAGTGGCCCCAGTCCTTGAAGCCCTTGAAGCCGTGCACGAACACCACCACGGGCTTGGGCTGGCCGTCGGCCACGTAGCGGGCATCGGCGGCGAAAGACCGGCCGTGGTGGGGCGAGGTCAGCAGGAAGTCGAAGCGGACGGGCTGGGCCGGCATAAAGATGCGTTAGAGGGTGTAGAGACGCATGTTCGCGTCTCGGCGTTGAACGGTGCGGGGCCGCATCGTTCGGGCATCGCCGTTCAGCGGCGAGACGCAAATATGCGCCTCTAGCTCTTAATGTACGCCGTCAAAACCCGCGGACCCCGCCGGTGGTTAGGAAACCGCCGGACGGCCGCGTATCATTGTGGCGCTTTGAGCTGCCCGGCGCGGCCCTGAGGCCACTTTGAGTCGCGCAAGCCCCCGCATGAAAAGTACCCTGGATGTAATACAGGCCCCGATAGCGGCCGAGATGGAACAATTTGAGCGCAAGTTCCGGGCTTCCATGCAAACCAAGGTGCTGCTGCTCGATAAGATCATGGGCTACATCGTGAAGCGCAAGGGCAAGCAGATCCGGCCCATGTTCGTGTTCTTCACGGCCAAAATCAGCGGCGGCGACCCGCTGCCCGAAGCCACCTTCCGCGGCGCGGCCCTGATCGAGCTGCTGCACACGGCCACGCTCGTGCACGACGACGTGGTGGACGAATCCAACTACCGCCGGGGCTTCTTTTCCATCAATGCCCTCTGGAAAAACAAGATTGCCGTGCTCGTGGGCGACTACCTGCTCAGCAAGGGCCTGCTGCTGAGCCTGGAGCACGACGACTACGACCTGCTCAAAATCGTGAGCAACGCGGTGCGTGAGCTGAGCGAGGGGGAGCTGCTGCAGATTGAAAAGGCCCGCCGCCTCGACATCACCGAGGACGTGTACTTCGACATTATCCGCCAGAAAACGGCGTCGCTGATTGCCTCCTGCTGCGCCGTGGGGGCCGCCTCGGCCGGCGCCGACCAGGAAACCATCGAGCGGGCCCGGCTTTTCGGCGAGAAGGTGGGCATGGCCTTCCAGATCAAGGACGACCTGTTCGACTTCGGCACCGACGAAATCGGCAAGCCCGTGGGCATCGACATCAAGGAGAAGAAGATGACGCTGCCGCTCATCTACGCCCTGCAGCAGGCCGACTGGCTGACCAAGCGCCGCATCATCTACAACGTGAAAAACAACGACGGCCGCAAGGACCGCGTGCAGGCCGTCATTGAGTTCGTGAAGCAGTCCGGCGGCCTCGACTACGCCATTCAGACCATGAAAAACTACCGCGACGAGGCGCTGACGCTGCTGCGCACCTTCCCCGATTCGCCCTCGCGCCACTCGCTGGAGCAGCTGATCAACTACACTATCGAGCGGGAGAAGTAGGCTTCGGGTGCCGGCTCTGCCCGGTTCTGCGCCGGTACAGCAGCACCGAGCTCCGCACAAAAGGCCACCCGGAAGGTGGCCTTTGGGCTGGGATGGCAGAGGGGCGGCCTGGCGCTGGGCCGCGGGTTAAAGCCGGAAGTTCTGGTGGCGGGGCTTGTTGAACAGCCAGGACGACAGCAGCGGCACCAGAAACACGCCCACGGTCACGACGGTGAGGCCAACTTCGGCGGCGTGGCTGCCCAGAAACACGCTGAACGGGTGCGTCGGCGCAAAGTGCTCCACCAGCGACAGCGTCAGCTTCAGCCCCAGGATGCCGATGACGACAAAGGCGGCCACCTCCAGAAACGGGTAGCGGGCCATGAGCAGCACGAAAGCCTGGGCCACGAGCCGCATGGCCAGAATGCCGATAAAGACGCCCACGCAGATCAGAATCAGGTTGTCGGTGAAGGCCACGACGGCAAACACGTTGTCGATGGAGAAGGCCAGGTCCATGAGCTCAATCAGCGCCACGGTGGCCCAGAACTGCCCGAACAGGCCCAGCGTGTGGCGGTAAACCCAGCTTTTCTCCTTCACAATCTCGTCGTGCTCCGGGGCGGCGCGGGACTTGAAGTGGTCGTAGACGAGGTAGAGCAGGTAGAGGCCGCCCAGGGGCTTGAGAAACCAGAACTCGATGAGGTAGGAGGCAAACAGGATGCACAGGCCCCGAAACAGGTAAGCCCCGAAGATGCCGTAGCGCAGGGCGCGCTTGCGCTGCTCCCGGGGCAGGTCGCCGACCATGGTGGCCAGCACGGCCGCGTTGTCGACGGAAAGCAGGCTTTCGATGATGACCAGGTTGCCCACAATGGCCAGGGAGGCCGCCGGGTTGTCAAGAATTTGCTGAAGAGCTGGGTACATAATCCGGCGCAAGTTACGGAAAGTGGCCGTGGGGAGTAAAAAATAGGGCCAGTATGCTACTGACCCCACTACATGGCAACGCGTTTGGAGTCGGCTAGCCTTCCTGCCCGGCTACCTGGTAGGCCACGCTTTCGGCTTTCACCTCCGAGACGTCGAACATCACCCCATCGAAGGTGCTCTTGACGGTGATTTCGTGGGTCATCTCGCAGCCGGGGCACTTGATTTCTTCCTTCTCGAATTGCCCGTCGTCTTCCATGGAGTTGGCCAGATGGTCGGGTGCCGGAATTCCGATCAGGTCGGTGAAGACTTCGGTCTGGCACTGGTTGCACTCAAACTTAAGACCGACGGTACGGCCCTGCAGCTCGTCGAGGGGGGCGGGGGCGTTGGGTTTCTGCTGAATCCACATGGCAAAGAAGGGTTTGGGGTTGGGAAGAGGCGGAACGGGCGCGGGCCGAAGCCCTGACCGCTTTACGAGCAGGTTTTGAAAAAAGATGAGCCGGCCCCCGGCGGGTTGGGGCCGAGCGGGTTACTTTTGGGCCTGCCCCGCAACTACGCCCGTTTTTATGGCTGACTCTTCGCCCTCTACCGTTCCGGCGCGCCTGCCCCGGGTGCCGCGCTGGCAGTCGGTGCTCCGCTCGCTGGCCCTGGCCAAAGACCCGCTGCCGGTGCTCGAAGCCACGCTCCGCCGCTTCGGCGACACGGTGCAGCTCTACATCGGCGGGGTGCAGAAGTCCATCCTGACCCAGGACCCCGGCCTGATCCAGCACATTCTGCAGAAAAACCACCGTAACTACGCCAAGTCGAAGTTTACCCAGGGCTTTGCCCGCTACGTGGGCCACGGCCTGCTCACCAACGAGGGGCCCGACTGGCTGCGGCAGCGCCGCCTGATTCAGCCCGGCTTCCACCGCCAGCGCGTGGCCGGCCTCACCGGGCTGATGCAGGAAATCATTCGGGAAACCCTGGCCCCGCTGACCAGCCAGGCGGCGGCCGCCGGGGGAGAGGTGAGCGTGCCGGCCCACGCGCTGATGACCCGGCTCACCTTCCGCATCATTGCCCGCTCGGTGTTCAGCTCCAACTTTGCCGCCGCCGAGCTGGATCGGGTAGCCGGGCTGATAACCGAGATTCAGGCCTTTTACGTGCGCACCATCCGCCAGCCCTACCTCACGCCCTGGCTGCGGCTCCGCGGCCGCTTCCGCTACCACGACCAGCTCACGGCCGAGCTGCGCGCGCTGCTCGGCGGCTACATTGCCCAGCGCCGCCAGGCCAACGACGCCCCCAATGCCCCCGCGCGCCCCGACGACCTGCTGCAGATGCTGCTCGACGTGCGCTACGAGGATACCGGTCAGCCCATGAGCACGGCCCAGGTGCTCGACGAAGCCCTGATCCTGCTCATTGCCGGCCACGAAACCAGCGCCAACGCCCTGAGCTGGCTGCTCTACCTGCTGGCCCAGCACCCCGGAGAGGCCGCAGCCATTCGCGCCGAAACCGCCGCCGTGCTGGCGGCCCGCCCGCCGGCGTTGGCGGCTGCGCCCTTCTCCTTCGAGGAGCTGCCGCGCCTGAGCCGGGCCCTTTACGCGGTGCAGGAAGCCATGCGCCTGTACCCGCCCGCCTGGATGGTAGACCGCGTTGCGCTGGCCGACGACGAGTACCAGGGCCTGCCCATTCCCAAAGGCACGCTGTTTTCGCTCTATATCTACGGCCTGCACCACGACGCCAAGTACTGGCCGGCGCCGGCCGAATTCCGGCCGCTGCGCTTCGCCCCGGGCCAGCCGCCGCTGGTGCCGGCGGCCTACGCGCCCTTCGGCGGCGGCCCGCGCCTGTGCATCGGTATGCAGTTCGCCCTCACCGAGATGCAGCTCGTGACCCTGGAATTGCTGCGTCAGTTTGAGGTGGAGCTGGCGGCCGGCCAGCCGCCCGTGCTTACCCAGCCGCTGATTACGCTGCGCCCGAAAGGGGATTTTGAGCTGACGCTGCGGCTGCGCTAGGTCAATAAAAAACGTCCGTCATCCTGAACGGCGCGAAGCAGAGGGAAGGACCTTCCTCCGCGTTATTGCTGAACCTGGTTCAAAACCCAAAGCCCTTTACCTGGCGAGGTAAAGGGCTTTGGACATTTAATAGCGTGGGCAGAGGCAAAGAGGAAAGTCCTTTGCAGGCTCCGGATGGCAGCCGGGGAAAATACGGGCTGCTGTGTAGCTACTCCGCCAGCAGCTTGTCCACCGTCTGGTTGAAGTCGGCCATTTCCGCCTCGTAGTACTTGCCGGTGCCGGGGCCCGAGAAGCCCGTGTGAATCTTGCGCACCTCGCCCTTCTTGTCGAGGAAGATGGTGGTGGGGAAAGCCAGCACCTGGGCCAGCTGCGGCAGCGACTTGGCGGCGGCTTCCTTGTCGGCAATGCCGGCCACGGCCAGATCGTAGCCGATGTTCATGCGCTGCTTCATCTTGAGCAGCTTCTGCGCGGCCAGCTTCTGGTCGGCGGTCCGCTCGTAGCCCAGGCCGATGACTTCCACGCCCCGGCTCTTGTTTTTCTCGTACCAGGGGGCCAGGAAGTTGGTTTCGTCCATGCAGTTGGGGCACCAGGAGCCCAGAATCTGGATGACCACGACTTTGCCCCGGTACTTGGGGTCGGAAGGGGAGATGCTGCCGCCTTCGAAGATGTTGGGGAACTTGAAGTCGAGCTTTTTCTGGCCGGGCTTCATGCCGGTCAGGGCGTTGGCATCGGGCAGCTTGGCGGTGGGGTCGCGCACGGCAGTCCAGGTTTCGTGGCCGCTTTTGCCGGAGTAGAAGTCGCCGAACAAGGTATTAGGGGCGTACTCCTTCGTAATATCGATGGGCTCTTTCGGTCCGTTGTGGGCCGTGAAGAGGAAACCGTGGCTGCCGTCGAACGTGCTGACTTTCAAATTGGCGCCATCCACTTGCCCGGCCAGATAGCGGTAGTCGCCGGTCGTGGTCAGAAAAGTGCCGGTTACGTCGGTACCGGTTTGCTTGAAGATGCCGACAGCCGGATAGGTTTCGCCATCGTCGCCTTTGAACGTTACTTTCCAGGTACCATCAAACGACAGGGCTTTGCGGGCAGCAGCTACTGCAAACAACTGCTGCTCCCCCTTCGTAGCCGCAAACGGCACCCGGTACGGCTCCTTGCCGTCGTACTTCACCCAAGAGCCTTTCAGCTTGTCTTCCCCATCGGCCCGCACCACCAGCGCGGCGTCGAACACGCCCAAACGAATCGTAGTGGAGTCGCCGGCCGAGGTGATTTCGTCGAGCTTGAGGCGCTCCTCGCCGTTGCGCAGCGTTACGGTGGGCTTGCCGCCGGCCGTGGCTACGTCGAACAGGAACGGGATTTCCTGGCCCTGGGCCGACAGCACCCCGCGCCAGGTGCCGTCCGTCAGCGTGGCGGGAGCGGTGGCCGCGTCGGCGGTGGCGGCGGCTTCGGGCTTCTTATCGGACTGGCAGGCGCCCAGGGCCAGCGTGAGGCTCAGGCCGGCCAGCACGGGGCGCAGGGAAGGGGAGTAGGTCATGGAAAAGCAGGAAGGTAATTCGGGGCTAAACTACCACGTCCGGCACTTAGTTTAATAGCCTGACCCGGCAGATAAATTTTGGCTGGCGCAACGGGAGGCACCTATATTTGCGTAACTGCTCCCAAGAGCCTTCCTATTTCACTTTTTCCCTTCTGACTATGGCGTTTGACTTAGAAATGATTCAGGCCGTGTATGCCGGTATGGGCCAGCGGATTGAAGCTGCCCGTGCTGCCGTTGGCCGCCCGCTCACGCTGACCGAGAAAATCCTGTACGCCCACTTGTATGGCGGCACCGTAACTCAGTCCTTCGAGCGGGGCGTTTCCTACGTCGATTTTGCCCCCGACCGCGTCGCCATGCAGGATGCCACCGCCCAGATGGCGCTGCTGCAATTCATGCAGGCCGGCAAGCCCCAGGCCGCCGTGCCCAGCACCGTGCACTGCGACCACCTCATCCAGGCCCGCGACGGGGCCAGCGAGGACCTGGCCGTGGCCAACGACGAAAACCGCGAAGTATATGATTTCCTGGCGTCGGTTTCCAATAAGTACGGCATCGGCTTCTGGAAGCCCGGCGCCGGTATCATTCACCAGGTGGTGCTCGAAAACTACGCCTTCCCCGGCGGCATGATGATCGGCACCGACTCGCATACGCCCAACGCCGGCGGTCTGGGCATGATTGCCATCGGCGTAGGCGGCGCCGATGCCGTCGACGTGATGGCCGGCATGGCCTGGGAGCTGAAGTTTCCGAAAGTAATCGGCGTGAAGCTGACCGGCAAGCTCTCGGGCTGGGCCTCGGCCAAGGACGTGATCCTGAAAGTAGCCGGCATCCTGACCGTGAAAGGTGGCACCGGTGCTATTGTCGAGTACTTCGGCGAAGGCGCCAACAACCTCTCGGCCACCGGCAAAGGCACCATCTGCAACATGGGCGCCGAAATCGGGGCTACCACCTCGGTGTTCAGCTACGACGAGAAGATGGGCGACTACCTGCGCGGCACCAGCCGGGCCGAAATTGCCGAAGCTGCCGCCGCCGTGGCCCACCACCTGCGCGCCGATGACGAGGTGTATGCCGACCCCGCCAAGTTCTACGACCAGCTCATCGAAATCAACCTCTCCGAGCTCGAGCCCTACGTGAACGGCCCGTTCACCCCGGACGCGGCCTGGCCGATTTCGCAGTTTGCCGCCGCCGTCAAGGAGCACGGCTGGCCCGAGAAGCTGGAAGTAGGCCTGATCGGCTCGTGTACCAACTCCAGCTACGAGGACATCACCCGCGCCGCTTCCATTGCCAAGCAGGCCGTAACCAAAGGCCTGACGGTCAACGCCGAGTTCACCGTAACGCCCGGCTCGGAGCTGGTGCGCTACACCGTGGAGCGCGACGGGCTGCTCGACACCTTCGCCCAGATGGGCGGCGTGGTGCTGGCCAACGCCTGCGGTCCGTGCATCGGGCAGTGGGCCCGCCACACCGACGACCCCAAGCGCCGCAACTCCATTATCACCTCGTTCAACCGCAACTTCGCCAAGCGCAACGACGGCAACCCGAACACCCACGCGTTTGTGGCCTCGCCCGAAATCGTGACGGCCTTCGCTATTGCCGGCGATTTGACTTTCAACCCGCTGACTGACACGCTGACCGACAAAAACGGCCAGCAGGTGAAGTTCGACGAGCCCCAGGGCGTGGAGATGCCCCCCCGCGGCTACGCCGTGGAAGACGCCGGCTACCAGGCGCCCGCCGCCGACAGCCGCGCCGTGCAGGTGCTCGTGGCCGAAACCTCCGACCGTCTGCAGCTGCTTGAGCCCTTCAAGGCCTGGGAAGGCACCGACCTGACCGGGCTGCGCCTGCTCATCAAGGCCCAGGGCAAGTGCACCACCGACCACATTTCGATGGCCGGTCCGTGGCTCAAGTACCGCGGCCACCTCGACAACATCTCCAACAACATGCTTATCGGGGCGACCAACGCCTTCAACGGCGAGGCCAACTCGGTGAAGGATGGCATGACCCAGGGCACCCCCTACAACACGGTGCCGCAGGTAGCGCGCAACTACAAGGGCCAGGGCATCGGCTCGGTCGTAATCGGGGATGAGAACTACGGGGAAGGCTCGTCGCGGGAGCACGCCGCCATGGAGCCCCGCCACCTCGGCGTGCGCGCCATCATCGTGAAGAGCTTCGCGCGGATTCACGAAACCAACCTCAAGAAGCAGGGCATGCTCGGCCTGACCTTCGCCAACAAGAACGACTACGACCTGATTGAGGAGGACGACGTCATCGACCTCATCGGCCTGACCTCGTTTGCCCCCGGCGTTCCGCTGCAGGCCCGCCTGCACCACGCCGACGGCGACACGGACCTCATCACGCTCAATCACACCTACAACCAGGGCCAGATTGAGTGGTTTAAGGCTGGTTCTGCTTTGAACCTGATCCGGTTGAAGGAAGCGGGTCTGGCAGTATAAGTACTGCGCTGAGTCCGATTAACGCCTGTGAAAACGGCCACTCCAGCTTCTGGGGTGGCCGTTTCTTTATAGTGAGCTACACTAGCTCGAAAATAAACTTTGCAATTCAAAGTTCTTTGATATACGTTTGTTCGGCCCAAGCACAACGCTTGGGAGCCTGACTTTATTCGGCCCTTATCTGATGCGCAACCTGCTCACTGCCAAGTGGATTATTCTGCTCAATACGCTGCCTGTTCTGCTGCTGCTGGGCTTGTGCTACGCTGAGTTTGGCGTAATCCAGAGTCTGCTGCCGCCGGCCGGCGTGGTGCTGTGGAGCCGGTTTGGGCTGGCTCTCGGCGCGCTGGCGTTGCTCACGCTGGGCCACGGGCTGTGGCAGCTGAGGCGGGGCCGGCCGCTGGGGGCCACCTACGGGCTCGGGGCTCTGCTGGCTTACGTGGTTTATCTGTACCTGGCCCTGTACTGGGGCGCGGACCTGGTGCCACGGGCCATTCCGGCCTGGATGCTGCCCACGCCGCCGGTGTTCTACCTGCTCACGCTGCTGATGCCCACGCTGGCCCACGCCATGTTTGTGCTCATTGCCCGCCTTACTCCCGAGGAGCAGCCCCACTCGGTGGCGGTGAATCTGGGCCTGGCGCTGGTGGTGCCGCTGGGGTGGCTGCTGCTGATTCAGGTGCCGGGCTGGTTCTGGCAGCCGGCGTATTCGCCCTTCTGGGAGCAGCTCTGGGGCGTCATGTACGTAGCAGGAGCCCTGCTGTTCCTGTTTTTTGTCACCCGGGTCGTCTACATCATCGGCCTGAAAAAGCCCGGGGAGTGGGGCGAGTTTGGCCTTGTCTGGAAGGCCGTCATCACCCTCGTGCTGCCGCTGCTGGGGCTGGCCGTCAACAGCGGGCTGTTTCTGAATAAATTCTCCGCCGAGGACCACGGCATTTTCGGCAACTTCAGCAGCCCGTGGTTCTACGGGCTGGCGGCGTTGAACGGCCTGCTCCTGTGCCTGCCCAACAGCACAGACCGGCGGTGGCGGCTGGTGCAGTACCTGAGCCGCAGCGCGCTGTTTGGCTACACGTTTTACTTCTTTATTGTTTTCCTGCCGTTTCTGCCCTTGTCGGTTATCGCCATCATTGCCGTTGGCGTAGGCTTTCTGATGCTGGCCCCCTTGCTGCTGCTCATGGTTCACCTGCGGGAGCTGACCACCGACTACGAGGCCCTGCGCGCGTTTTACTCCCCGCGGGTGCTGGTGGCAGGCTTTCTGGCGGGCTGGGCCGTGCTGCCGCTCTACATTACGGCCGCCTACCTGCACCGCCGCGCTACTCTGCACGCGGCGCTGGACTACGTCTACAATCCCGACTACTCCAAAAGCTACCACCTTGATGCCCAGACCCTGGCCGGCACGCTGCGGGTGGTAAAGCAGCACAAGGAGCGTAGTGCCGAGTTTATGGCCAGCCACCTGCCCTACCTTTCCACCTACTTCAACTGGCTGGTGCTCGACAACCTGACGCTGTCGGACGCGAAAATCAGTACGCTGGAACAGATTTTTCTGGGGGAAGCGCAGGCGGAGAGCGGGCCGCGCCGCCGCTGGGCTGCCGATCCTACGCCGCCGCCTACTACCGTCCGGCTGCGCCGCCTGAGTAGCTCCAGCACGTTCGATTCGGGGCAGCAGGCCTGGGTGAGCTGGGTGAACCTGGACGTGGCCAACACCGACACCACCCAGCGGGCCGCCGAGTACGTTACCACGCTGCCGCTGCCCGTCGGCTGCTGGGTAGGCAACTATTACCTGAACATCGGGGCGCGGCGGGAGAAGGGTATCCTGGCCGAGCAGAAGGCGGCCGCCTGGGTGTTTGCCCAGATTGTGAATGAGAACAGCTCCCGCGACCCGGGCCTGCTGGCCTACGACGGACCCAGCCGCGTGAAGCTGAAGGTGTACCCGGTGGCGGGCCGCCAAGTGCGACGCACCGGCATTCAGCTCCTGCACAAGGAACCCTTCGTGCTCACCGTTGATGGGCTGCGCGTGGTGCTGGGCGACACCACCCAGGCCCGGCCGGCCGGACCGGTAGCCACGCCCGGGCGGGAGGTGGCCTACCTGAGCGCCGCCGCCAAAAAGCAGCTGCCTTTGGTGCAGCGCCAGCCCTACTACCATTTCCTGCTCGATGTATCGGCGCGCAAAGGGGCCCGGAAATCAGATTTCCGCCGGCGGGTGCTTGCCCGGCTTAGCCGTGCGTCAGCCTTGGGCCAGCCCCGGTTTAGTCTGGTAAATACGTATGCTGCCACCCTGCCGGCCGGCGCCGACTGGCAGAAGTCTTTGGCGGAAGCTACCAACGCCGGCGGGTTTTATCTTGAGCGCGCCATTCGCCAAACCCTGGTGGAGGCTCGCCAAAACCCAACGCCCACGTATCCTGTGCTCATAGTCGTGACCGACAGCCTGCGCAAGGCCGTGCTGCCCGCGGATTTCGCCGATTTGAGCAGCGCCTATCCGGAAAGTGAGCTATTCTACGCCCTGACGCCGGACGGCAGGTTGAGCCCCCACTCGTTGCGCACAGACCCAACAAATGAGGTGCGTAGTACGCCGGACCCAGGGATGCCTGTATCCGTGCGGGCCTGGCCGGATGCGACCCGCCCGCTGGCTTATCTGCCGGATAACGAGCTGGCCGATATCGTGTTGAAGCGGTCCGGCAGGGACCTGCCCGCCGCCGAAATCATCCAGGGCCGCTGGCAAACCGGCCTGCTGCTGCAGGGGCAGCAGCAGTGGCAGGTGCTGCACCCCGAGGCTACCGATGCCCAGCGGGTGCCCTTTATCCGGACCAGCTTCCGGGCCGGCATCATGACGCCTTTCACGGCGTATCTGGCCCTGGAAAATGACGCCCAGAAAGCGGCCCTGCACCGCAAGCAGGAGCAGGTACTCGCCGGCAAGGCCGCCCTGGATGTAGCCGAGCAAACCACCGAAGTCCCCATCGACGAAGGCGCGCTGCTGCTGCTGCTGGCCGGCGCAGGGCTGGGACTGGCCCTGCTGCGGCGGGGGAGCTGAACAGGATTCAGGGCTGGATTCTGCGGTTGCCACCCTGGGCAGACACCCTGAATTCCGGCTTTCGGTCGCCGAATCCGTATGAGGGCATATTTCGGGCACGCAGCCCGAGGGCATTCATGCGAAATATGCTTCGGAAAGTAGTTAAGGGCGCCGCCTACGCGGTAGGAGGAATTGTTGGAGTGGCGGCCGTGTACGGAATAGCGTCCTTCGGTTTGTCGCGCATTGCGGTGGGCAGCCGCAGCCAGCCCAGCCCCCAGGCCATTGAGGCGTATCTGCTGTCGAACGGTGTGCATACCGACATCGTGCTGCCCGTGCGCACCAGCCACCTCGACTGGAGCCAGACCATACCCTACGCCCACACGCCCGCCGCCGACACGACCATGCGCTACGTGGGCTTCGGCTGGGGCGACAAGGGCTTTTACCTCGACACGCCGACCTGGTCGCAGCTCAAGGCCAGCACGGCGTTCAAAGCCATGTTCTGGCTGGGCACCTCGGCCATGCACATCACCTTTCACCACCAGCCCTCGGAAGGCCCCAACTGCGTCAAGATCTACCTGACGCCGGCCGAGTACGGCCGCCTGGTCGGCTACATCAAAGGCAGCTTCGACTACGATGCCGCGGGGCAGGTGCAGAATATTGGCGGGCACCACTACGGCCGCTACGACACGTTCTACGAGGCCCGGCGCACCTACAACCTGTTTTATACCTGCAACACCTGGGCGAATGATGCGCTGAAAATCAGCGGGCAGAAAGCCAGCTTCTGGACGCCCACCGATTCGGGTATTCTGCACCACTACGGCCGTTAGCAGCTCTCGTACCGGTTGTCCAGCCGCTTCGGGCCGGCGGCAGCGGGCAACAAAAAGCCCGGCCGTTGGCGCTACGGGCGCCAAACAGCCGGGAAAAAGGATGGAGGATAAGTCAGTCCGCTAGTTCAGCCACACGTCGACCACCGGGGCAAAGCGGCGCTGGGCAAAAGCGCCGTAGGGCCGCTCGGCATAAAAGCCCAGCACGTGGACCTGGGTTTCGCCGGTGCGGGCGTTGCGGCGGCACTCTACCGGGTACACCTGACCCTGGGCGGGCCAGTCGCCGATGTGGTCGGTGGGGCGTTTGGTGGCATCGATGCAGCGGGCGTACTGCTGTACGGGGAGGGGAAAAGGAAGCTTGGTCTTCTTCGTTCTGCGCATATCCAAAGATACTGATATTACCGGTTAACTAAAAAAATTAGCCGAAAAAATATTTCAATAGAATTGGGCTTTGAAGGGGCTTTAATCCGGAATTAATCAGAAATAATTGCCTTTCGCCGCAAGCCGCAGGAACTTTTCCGGCCGGCTAAAAAACCAATTTACTAAAAAATGTAGTAAATAGCAGCGGCGGGTTACTATTCCTGCTGGCTGCGCATGAGCGAACTGGTTTTCTATTCCCCCGTCAAGTCGTCCCAACTGACTAAGCTGCCCGTGTTTACCTGCCCGGTGCCCGCGGGCTTTCCTTCGCCTGCCGACGGACAGGCCGACGAAATGCTGGACCTGCACCAGTACCTGTTTAAGCAGCCTGCCTCCACCTTCATGGCCCGGGTTACCGGGGAGTCGATGCTGGGCGCGGGTATTCATCCCGACGATTTTATCGTGGTCAACCGCGCCATTACCCCTCTCGACGGGCATGTAGTGGTAGCCGTGGTAGATGGTGAGCATACCGTGAAGCGCCTGCGGCAGGAGCCGGGCCGCACCTGGCTCGAAGCCGCCAACGACCTCGACCCGCCCCTGGAACTGCACGAGGACTGCGACCTGCGCATCTGGGGCGTAGTTACCCACGTGATTCACCCGTTGTTCAAGAAGCGCGCCGGGGCCGCCTGGCCCGGCCGCTCACCGCGCCCGACGGCGTAGCGCCCATGTACGCACTGGTCGACTGCAACAACTTCTACGTGTCCTGTGAGCGGGTTTTTCAGCCCCAGCTCGAAGGCCAGCCCGGCGTGGTGCTCAGCAACAACGACGGCTGCCTGATTTCGCGCTCCGACGAGGCCAAGGCACTGGGCCTGGAAATGGGGGCGCCCTACCACCTGGTCCGGGCCCAGCTACAGGCCCAGGGCGTGTGGGTGCGGTCCTCCAACTACGCGCTGTACGGCGACCTGTCGCGGCGGGTGGTGGAGGTGCTGGGGCTGTTTACGCCCGATGTGGAGGTGTACTCCATCGACGAAGCCTTTCTGGACTTGGCCGGCCTGGGCTATATCGTGCCGGACCTGGAGGCGTACGCCGCCCGGATCCGGGCTACGGTGCAGCAGTACGTGGGCATTCCGACCTGCGTGGGCGTGGCTCCTACCAAAACGCTGGCTAAGCTAGCCAACCGCCTGGCCCGGCGCACCGGCACCCGGGTGATGGTGCTGGCTACGGCCGCCGAGCAGCAGCTGGCCCTGGCCGCCACGCCCAGTGGCAGCGTGTGGGGCATCGGCCGGCGCTACGCCAGGAAGCTGCTGGAGGCTGATGTGCATACCGCCGCCGACCTGGCCGCGCAGCCCGAAGCCTGGGTGCGGCGGCACCTGGGCGGAGTGGTCGGCGTGCGCCTGTGGCAGGAGCTGCGGGGCCGGCCCTGCCTGGGCTTTGCGGGGCCGGAGTGGGACGACGACGGGCAGCTGCTGCCGGCCCGGAGTGCCAAGCACACCATCACCTGCACCCGCTCTTTTGGCCGCCCGCAGCAGGAGCTGGAGCCGCTGCGGGAGGCCGTAGCCACTTTCGTGGCCCGGGCGGCCGAAAAGCTGCGCCGGCAGGATGGGGCAGCCAATATGCTGACCGTGCTGCTCGGCACCCGGGGCCCGACGGCGACGGCCCGGTCAACCACCCACACCGCCGTGCTGGCCCTGCCGGATGCTACCAGCAGCACGCCCGAGCTGACCCGCGTTGCCTGGCAGGGCCTGCAGCAGCTCTGGCGGGCCAATACCAGCTACTACCGGGCCGGGGTGCTGCTGGGCGGACTGGAGCCGGCCGGGCAGCCCCAGCTGAGCTTGTTTGGCCCCACGCCCGAAGCGCAGGCCCGGCAACAGCACCTGATGACCGCGCTGGATATCGTAAACAAGCGCTTTGGCAGAGATGCCGTGCGCTGCGCGGCCACCGGGCAAAAAAAGCCAGCCTGGAGCGGGCGGGCCGCCTTCCGCTCGGCCCAGTTTACCACCAGCTGGCCCCAGCTCTGGACGGTAGCCTAAGTAAAGCGAACAAAGGAAAAGCCGGTTGGCCGCCCCGATAAGGCAGCCAACCGGCTTAGCATGGAAGAAGGACCCTACGGGCTGCCTACTTTGTCACAACTACCTTGTGCTGGTAAATTCCTTGGGCAGTTGGCACCTTGAGAAGGTAGAGTCCTGCCGCCAGAGAGTATACGTTCAGCGTGGCCTGCCGCTGCGCTGCGGGTACCTGCCAGGTGCGCACCGTCTGGCCCTGCAGGTTGACCAGGGAAGCCGTCAAAGAAACGGCGGAAGCGGGCAGGTCAATGGTGAGCCGGTCCCGGACTGGATTGGGATAAGCGGCCAGGGGCAGCAAGGCAGTACCCGGTCGGGTGGCCGTCAACCCAGGATTAATAAGGCGGGCCAGGCCAATACGCGGCTGTCCGGCAACTGAGCGGAACGCGCCAAATACCAGAATCTTGCCGTCGGCGGGCTGCAAGGCTACGCCGTTGACAAAGTCGTCGCCGCCGAAAATAGCGGAGGGGATTGATACGGGCACAAACGTATTGTCTACGCTGCCATTGGTGTTCAGGCGGGCCAGGGCGGTAGCCGCACCATTGCCGCTGGTAACCAGAATGCGGCCATCGGGCTGTACCAGACGCAATACGTAGCCGGCCGTCAACCCACTGAGGCTGGCGTCGTTGCTGCCGTCACTGTTGAGCCGCACGATGCCAAAAGGAGTGGCCTGACCATTGAAGCTGACGAAGCCGCCACCAAGCAGCAGCTTGCCATCGGGCTGGGCCAGGACTGAAAAGAAGGAATTGGCGCTGGCACCCGTGCCCACGGCAAAAGTGTTGTCCAGGGTGCCATCGGCATTGAGGCGGATCAGCCGGGTGCCAACGGCAGCCCCGGTGCCGGTTTCCTGGTAAGCAACGACAATCTTGCCGCTGCCCTGAACGGTGGCGCTGATTACGTTGCGGGGCTGGGTGCTGGCGGGCGGGGTAAAGGAGTTGTCGAGCGCGCCATCGGCATTGAGGCGGACAATGCCGTTGCGGGCCGCGCCGCCGAAGGTGGTAAAGTTACCATAAGCCAGCACTCGCCCATCGGGCTGCACTACCACATTCTGTATGGGCAACGGACCGGTGGTAGAGCCGAATAGCGGGCCCGCAAAAGAATTATCGAAGGCTCCCGAAGGCAACAGGCGCACGAGCTGGAGCTGGGTGCCGGCATTGCCTAGGGAGTAGAAGCTGCCATCGGGCTGCGCACCGAGGAAAATATTGTAGATATTAGTATACGTCTGGTCCAGCGTGCCATCGGTGTTCAGCCGGCGTACTGGTCCGGCCGGCAGAACGGTACCGTTAAATTCCGTGAAAGTTCCGCTGATCAGAATTTTTCCGTTGGTCAGGGGCATAGTGGCCGCAAGAGTGCCCCGGGGCTGTGCCAGCGCCGTAAAAGACGCATCATTGGTCCCCGCCGCAGTGATGCGGGCCAGCGCGCTCTTGGCCAGGCCATCGTAGAGGAGAAAGCCGCCCGCGAGCAGAAACTGGCCGCTGCCCACCTGAGTAATGGTGCTTACCGAGCCGGTGCCCGCGCCGGTGCCGTTGTTGAAGGACGCATCCACGGTCCCATTTTCAAAAATCCGGGCCACTTGGTTGCGGGGCTGCCCGTTGTACTGGGTGAAGTTGCCACTAGCCAGGATGCTGCCGTTGAACTGCGCCCCCCCGTTGGTCTGAATCAGTAAGCTAAGGACCTGATTGTTGAAGCCGGCACCCGCAGTGAAGGAGGCGTCTGACGTGCCATTTGAGAGCAAGCGAACTATGCGGCCTACTGTCTGGCCGTTGAAAGTGGTGAAAGCCCCACCCACCACCACTTTGCCATCGGCCTGGACGGCAAAAGCGCGTACCGAACCATTGGTGCCCGCGCCCGTAGCGAAGCTGGCATCGGTGCTGCCGTTGGCATTGAGCCGCACCAGGTTGCCCACGGCTTGCCCGTTGAACGTGCTGAACATCCCGCCGACCAGGATTTTGCCGTCAGGCTGAATGACGATGCTGCGCACGAAAGAGCCGGGAGAGTCGGCGCCCGTGCCCGGGCTGAAGGAAGTGTCGAGCGTTCCATTGGCGTTGAGGCGGAGGATACCGCCGTCCGCGATGCCGGTTTCCAGGTTAGAACCACTGCCCACCAGGATTTTGCCATCTGCCTGCAAGGCCATGGAGCCAATCTGGCGCCGGGCCGTGATGCCCGTCGGGGTAAAGCTGGCATCCAGCGTGCCATCCGCATTGAGGCGGGCCACTGTGAGCCGGGGCGTGTTGTTGTAGGTGGTGAAGCCGCCGCCGATCAGGATTTTGCCGTCGGGCTGCAACAGCAGCGCCGCCACAAAGCCGTTGGCCCCCACGCCGCCGGCATTGAAGCTGACATCGGTGGAGCCATCCGGGTTTAGGCGCTGGATCTTGCCAGAGAGCGTGCCATTCAGGAAGTCGAAGCCCCCGGCTACGAGCACTTTGCCATCGGGCTGGACCACGGTCAGCTGCGGCCCCCCTTGAATAAAGGGAGCCGGCGCAGCCTTTAGTACGGTAGCCTGGAAGCTGGGGTCCAGGGTTTGGGCCGGCGCAGCCACCAAACTACCGAGCCAAAGGAAGCCGCCTAGCAGCAAGCGACGAGTAAATAATTTTGCCATGTTGGTAGATGAAAATTGGTGAGAAAAGAAGAAAAAATTGTCTGGTGTAAATATATAAGAAAGACGGAGTTTCTTATGCAACTGCCGGCTCAAAACCAGCTGACCGGAAACGGCCGAACAGCATCGGACTGCATGGCGCGGCTACCGCTGTACCAGCACCGGGCGGGCCTGCACGCCGGCGGCGCTCCATAGCTGCACGAGGTAGATACCTGCCGGCTGGCTGCTCAGATCGAGAATGATGACGGGAGTGGTCTGCCGTTGCGTCAGCACAACCTGCCCCAGCATGTTCAGAACCCGGATTTCCTGGCCCCCGAATTCCAGGGGTACTTCCACCCGCAGGCGGCCGGTAGTAGGGTTGGGGTACAGCTGCCAGCTGGTGAAGCGGGCCGCCGGCCGGGCAGGCAAAACGGTGTTGTAGCGGATCTGGGCGGCATCGGCGGCAGCCTGCAGGGCGGGCAGGGTGGCCGCGCCCAGCACGGCAAAGGCCACAGTAACCGAGTCGCCGGGAGCCAGTCGGAGGCGGGCGGCGCCCACTACCTGCGACACATCGGTGCCATTGGGCAGGCCAGTGGCGCTTTGCCGGGCCTTGCTGCTCAGGGTCAGGAATTTTTCGGCGGCGCTAAAGCCATTGCCCAGATACACCGGGGCGCTGTTGGGCGCATTGTTGTTGATGGAATAACAGCTTGGCGTGCCACCGGCCAGCAGCTTTACGCCCGCGTACACCGTGGGGGCTGCGGGCGTGTAGGCGTAGCCCAGGGCCCGCACCGAGTCCCAGGCCGCGGCATTGCGGTTGGCATCGGGCGAAATGTCCCAGTCCATAAACAGGCCCGCGTACAGGGGCTTGAGCGTATCGGCGGTCAGGTTGCGGAGCTGGTATTCCACCACCACGTAGTCGCGGTGGGGGGCGTCGGACCAGGCGTAGGCCCGCTGGCGGACGCGCACTCCCACGGTGCGGCCTTTGGTCAGGGTAGGCAGCGAGTCCTGAAACAACCCCGCGGCTTCCTGGGGAGCCCGTAGCGGCTGCCGGCGCAGCGCCACCTGGCTGAGGGCATAAAAGTCGTTGTCGGCTACGTACCGCTCGTTGCGCACCCGGTCCGAAACCCGGGCGGGCGTGGTGGCCACCATCAGCCCGCCTTCGTAGAGCAGCCCGGGGCTGCCCTTGTAAGTCACGCTTTCCCCGCGGCCGGAGTTCAGCCCGTCGGAGCCCAGGTTGCCGCGGCTGGTGAGCGTCAGGTGCAGGTCGTTGGCGTCGAGCACCACGTAGTCGGGGTTCAGCGTCAGGGTCAGAAACTGGTCGGTCTGGTAGCCGTTGTCGGCC
Organism: Hymenobacter algoricola; assembly: GCF_039539525.1. Taxonomy (NCBI): domain Bacteria; kingdom Pseudomonadati; phylum Bacteroidota; class Cytophagia; order Cytophagales; family Hymenobacteraceae; genus Hymenobacter; species Hymenobacter algoricola. The sequence goes on from NZ_BAABDH010000112.1 coordinate 35,520, forward strand.
GTGAAGCGGTAGCGCAGGGTAGCGTGGGTGTTGATGGGTACCGCCGCGGCCACTGCCAGCCGGAACGGCGCGGCCAGGTTGCTGGTCCGGGCCAGCGTCGCCAGGGCGCCCACGCTAAAGGTGCCCTGCAGCACCGTCACGTGGGGCGAAAGCGAGGTGAGGGTCAGCGTGAGGCCGGTAATGGGCTGGAGCAGATTCTCTACTTCGGTCGTCAGGCTGAGCTGGTCGCCGGGCAGGTACACGGTCCGGCCGGGGCTGAGGGTGCTGGCAATGATGCGGGCCTCGCGCCGGTCGGTAAGGCGCACGGCCCGGCTCACGTTGAGGCGGCCCGAGCCGAGCTTGCCGGCCAGGCCCGCGTTGCCGGGCAGGGCGTCGATATTGTCGGCACTCTGGCGCAGCTGGGCCGCTACCTGGTCGGCGGTGAACAGCGGGAAGCGGCTGCGCACCAGCGCGGCGGCCCCGGCTACCAGCGGGGCGGCAAACGACGAGCCGGTGACGGCCACGTAGTCGCTGTTCGTGTCGCCCCACACGGTCAGGATACTCTCGCCCGGCGCCGACACCGACACGTGGGTGCTGTAGGTGGCAAAGCCGGCCTTGGTGTCGTTTGGGGCCAGGGCCGCCACCGATACCACGTGGTCGTAGCTGGCGGGGTAAAAGTCCAGCTCGGCATTGGTATTGCCGGCGGCAGCTACCACCACCGCGTTGCGGTTGACGGCGGCGTAGGTGATGACGTCCTGCTCAAACTGGGAATAGCGGCCTGCGTCGCCCCAGGACAGGTTGATAACCTGGCAGCCGTGGTCGGCGGCGTACACGATGGCCTCGAAGCCGGCAAAGCGGCCGGTGGCGGTGTTGGGGTAGATTTTCAGGGGCAGGTACTTGCACCGGAAGCCCACGCCGGCAATGCCCTTGCCGTTGTCGGCCTGGCCCACGGCGCAGCCGCTGACCAGGATGCCGTGAATGGGCTGAAACACGGCCGGGTTGGTGGAGGCGTCGTTGTCGTTGTCGGCCACGTCCCAGCCGCGGAAGTTGTCGGTGTAGCCGTCGTTGTCGTTGTCGACGCCGTCGATGGGGTCGGCGTAGTTCTTCTTAAGCTGATTGATCAGGTCTTCGTGGCCGTAGCGCGTGCCCGTGTCGGTGATGCCGATAATTATGCTGGTGTCGCCCTTAGTCACGTCCCAGGCCCCGTAGGCGCGGATGTTCTTCAGGTAAAACTGCCCGGCGGCGTTGGTCGAGTCGGCCAGCGGGTCGTTGGGCTGGTAGAGCGGGGCGCGGTAGTACAGCGGCTCGGCGTACTCCACGGTGCCCGTCAACAGCAGGGCCCGGCCGGCTTTTTCCGGGGAACTACCTGGGGCCAGCTCAATCTGGTACACCAGCCGCAGCTCGACCGAGCCCGGCAGCTCGGTGCTGGCGGGCCGGGCCCGGGGAAACTTCTGCCGCAGCCGGGTCGCGCCCAGCCGCTGCAGGGCGGCCGCCAGGGCGGGCACCGTAATCTGGTCGGCCGAGGCCTGGGTGCGGAATTCGGGCTTCAGCTTGAAAACCAGCGTCCCCGGCATTGCGGTGGTGCCGGCAGTGGGCTGGGAAAAGCCCGGCGCCGGGCCCAGCAGCAGGCAGCAGGCAAGAACAAAGCGTACCAGTAACTTCATGGCCGGGCAGATTCGGTGGGTGTGGGGTAGGTACGTAAATTTAAGCCCGCCGGGCCGCACTTCCGGCGCCGGGCCGCGTACTTTCTGCTGAACCCGCGTAAAACCTCCTCCAACCTTTCCGCCCTCGTTTTCAAGATCCTATGCTCGAAACCATTCAGCGCCACCAGGCTGCCCTCGACACGGCCATCAAAGCCCTGCACGGCCGCACGTTCTACGCCGCCTTCCCCGAAAATCCGGCACCCGAAATCTACGGGGCCGATGCCGACCGGCTGGGCCGCGAGGCCTTCGACGCGCTGCGCCACCAGCGGTTTGCCGAGCTGCGCCAGCCGAACCCCGAGCAGTGGGTGGGGCAGGAGGAGTCGCCCTACGAGCAGCAGCCCTTGGGCGTGAAATATCCGTTTTTCAGCCCCGAAACGCTGGTGCAGCGGGCCCAGGGCAGCTTCGACGCCTGGCGCCGGCTCAAGCCTGCCCAGCGGGCCGCCCTGCTCACCGAGGCGCTGGACGGCATGCGCAGCCGCTTTTTCGAAATTGCCTACGCCACCATGCACACCACCGGGCAGTCGTACCTGATGTCGTTTCAGGCCTCCGGGCCGCACGCCGCCGACCGGGCCCTGGAGGCCATTGCCGCCGGCTACGAGGAGCAGACCCGCTTTCCGGAGGAAACCACCTGGGAAAAGCCCATGGGCAAGTACAACCTGACGCTGCGCAAAACCTGGCGGGCCGTGCCCAAGGGCGTGGCGCTGGTGGTGGGCTGCTCCACGTTTCCGACCTGGAACACCGTGCCGGGCATGTTTGCCAGCCTGGTTACCGGCAACCCGGTCATCATCAAGCCCCACCCCAAAGCCGTGCTGCCCATTGCCCTGGTGGTGGCCGAGGTGCAGAAGGTGCTGGCCGAGCACGGCCTGAGCCCCGATATCTGCCAGCTGGCCGTCGACGCCGACGACCGGCTGATTGCCGGGGAGCTGGCCGAAAATCCGGCCGTAAAGCTGATTGACTACACCGGCGGCAGCCACTTCGGTGAGTACCTCGAAGGGCTGAAGGGCAAAACCGTCTTCACCGAGAAAACCGGCGTCAACAGCATCATCCTCGACTCCTGCGCCGACCTGGACAAGGTGGCCCAGAACCTGGCGTTTTCGGTGAGTTTGTACTCGGGGCAGATGTGCACCGCGCCCCAGAACTTCTTTGTGCCCGTGGCCGGCGTGCGGGTGGGCGAGGCGCTGGTACCTTACGAAGAGGTGGTGCAGAAGCTGGCCGAGGCCGTCCGCGGGCTGGTAGCCAACCCCAAAGTGGGCCCCCACATTGTGGGGGCGCTGCAGAGCCCGGCTACCCACGAGCGGGTGCAGGGCCTGGCTTTCGTCGGCGGCCGCACGGTGCTGGCCCCCGGCGCGGTGGCGCACCCGCAGTTTGCCCAGGCCCGCACCTGCTCGCCCACCATCCACGAAATCGACGCGGCCCGCATCGAGCAGTTCAGCCAGGAGCTGTTCGGCCCCATCATGCTCATCATCAAAACCCGGGACACGGCCGAAAGCATTCACCTGGCGGCCCACCTGGCCCGCGAATTCGGCGCCATCAGCTGCGGGGCCTACACCACCGATGCCCGGGTAAAGGAGCAGATCATGGATGAAATGAGCCTGGCCGGCACGCCGGTGAGCTTCAACCTGACCGGCAATATCTACGTGAATCAGAATGCCGGCTTCTCCGACTTCCACGTGACGGGCGGCAACCCGGCCGGCAACGCCAGCTTTACCAATCCCGAATTTGTGATTAAGCGCTTCACCTGGGTGGGCTTCCGCGAGCCGGTCTGACAAGATTACTGCGGCCGTACTCTGCGGCTCCAACGACAACGCCCCGGCTTTTTGCAAAGTCGGGGCGTTGTCGTTGGGGGGAGAAGCCGGGACTAAGGCCGCGGGTTGTTGTTGTACTTGTATTTTTTGGGGGCATTGGTTGTGCCGGTTTTGTAAGGGTTGCGGGCATTCAGATCAATGCCCAGCCCTTCGCCACGGGTTTTCTTGTACTTGGCCTTGTCATTGGGACGGCGCGCCGACTGGGTAGAGGCGGCTTTGTATTTGCGCGGGCTCTGCGTGACGGTATCGTGGCTGCAGGAAGCGCCGCCAATGAGCAGCACGCTCAGAGCAAGTAGGTAACGGAATTTCATACGGAGAAAGGCCAGGTGAGAAGTGCGGCCCGGGGAGGCCAGTCGGCTAAAAGTTTGTACTGGATGTAAGACCAAAAAGATACAGTCTCCGTTCAGCGGCGCCGAAAAAAACGGCTGCACAAACCATGCCGCCGCTCACAAGCTCAGCAGTTCGCGAAACAGCACCGACTGCTTGCGCGATACCTCCACCTCCGGTCCTTCCCGCAGCTTGATTTTCAGGGTATTGCTAAACCAGGGCGTGATGCTTTCCACCCATTTCAGGTTGATGATCTGCTGGCGGTTGGCGCGAAAAAACACTTTGGGGTCGAGGCGGGCTTCCAGATGCTGCAGGGTGCGCGGAATCAGGGGGCGGTGCTGCTCAAAGTAGATCTGGGTGTAGCTGCCGTTGATTTCGAACAGCCTCACATCGGCCAGGCGCACAAACCAGCACTGCTCCCCGTCCTTGACGAACACCTGATCCTGGGCCGTGAGCGGGGCCGCGGCCGGCTCCGCAACGGGCGCGGCAACCGCCGCCGGCCGGGCCAGCCGGGCGCGGGCTTTGCCGAGGGCCGTGGCCAGCCGGGCTTCCATCACGGGCTTTACGAGGTAGTCGAGGGCGTTGGCCTCGAAGGCGCGCAGGGCGTATTCGTCGTAGGCGGTGGTGAAAATAACCTGGGGCGCCGCTTCCAGCGAAGCCAGCAGTTCGAAGCCGTTCTGCCCGGGCATGTGGATGTCCAGAAACAGCAGCTCGGGGCTTAGGACCCGGATCTGGAGGCGGGCTTCGTCGGCGTGGCGGGCCTCGCCCACCACTGTTACGTCGGGAAAGGCCTGCAGCAGCCGGCGCAGCTCGGTGCGGGCCAGCCGCGAGTCGTCGATAACCAGTGCCGTCATGCCAAAGCCAGTTGGGGAAGGAGCGGCAGGTGCAGCTCGGCCACCACGGTAGCCGGCGCGGCCGCCGAGTTGCCCACCCGCAGCCCGGCCCGGGCGCCGAACAGCAGGTTCAGCCGCTCCTGGGCGTTGCGCAGACCCACGCCCGCGTGGTCCGGCGCGGGAGCGTAGTGGCCGGTGTTGGTGACGGTGATGCGCAGCGCCTCAGCGGCCGGGTCGAGGCGGGCGGTCAGGGTGATGCGGCCGCCCCCGGGCCGGGGCGCAATGCCGTGCTTGATGCCGTTTTCGACCAGCAGCTGCAGAGTCATAGGCGGAATGAGCACCTGCAGGGCCGCCGGGTCGGCGTCGATGGTGTAGCTCAGGCGCTCTTCCAGCTGCACGGCTTCCAGCTCGAGGTAGTGGGCCACAATTTCCAGCTCCCGGGCCAGGGGCACCTGCTCGGCACTGTTGAGCTGAATGGAGTAGCGCAGCAAATCCGACAGGTGGGTTATCATGTCGCGGGCCCGGGCGGGGTCTTCCGTGACCAGGGCGCGAATGTTGTTGAGGCCATTGAACATGAAGTGCGGATTGATCTGGGCCTTGAGGGTACGCATCTCGGCTTCCCGCACGGCGGCGCTGAGCTTCCACTTGTCAATTTCGGCCTGCTTGTAGCCGTCGAGGTAGTGCAACCCAAAATACAGTGCCGACCACATCCAGAGTACGAAGTTGGTGTTCATCACGTAGCCGCTGAACTGCGCCCAGCCGTACTGCTGCCCGCTGCTAGCATATAGCCGCACCACATACACCAGCAGCACCCAGATAACCACTTGGCTTAGTACGGACGTCAGCGCAGCGGCCAGCAGCACCCGGGGCAGCAGGCGGCCAATGGGCAGGCGTACCCAGCCGTGGTGCTTGATGTAGCGCCGCAGCAAGTGGCTGGCAACGAGCAAGGTGCCGGAAATGCAGGCTTCCAGAATAATGATTTCGCTCAGCGGCTGCCGGTGGGTTCGGGGGGCAAACAGCAGGTAAAGCAGGGTGCCGAAAACGCCGAACAGGCCCCAGCCCACGAGCTGAAGCGTCCAGTAGAGGCGGGGGCGGGGAGCAGACATAGGCGCAGATTACGGATTTTGCGGCACATCCTCCAGCCGGGCCGCCGAGGTAAGGCAGCCCGGCCAGAGTAGCTAGGGGCGGCTTTTCGAAACCTTGACCGCCCCGGCCGCAGTATTCTGCTTGAGAAAAGCGTCGGCCTGGGCGAAAAACCACTGCGTATCGTCCCACATCAGAAAGTGCTTGCCGGCCGCCGACATTTCGATGCGGTGCTGGGGCAGCCTGGCATACTGCTGGGCGAAAATGGCTTTGGTGCTTTCCTTGGTGGCACCGTACTGCTGGTAGGCGGCCCAGGCCCCCAGCACCAGCGTGGGCTCCTGAATGCGGCCCAGCTCGGGGCGCAGGTCGGTGGTCATCATGTCGTACATGGCCTGGGCCACGGTCGGCGCGTCGGAGGCCTGGCCCCAGCGGGTGGCCTGGCTGATGCGGGCCGTATCGGTGATCAGACCGGCCACCATCTGGCGCTGGGCGGCCGGGGGCAGCTTGCCCTGGCTCATCTGCCGGCGCATGCCTTCCGCCATCGGCCTGGCTTGCTCCGCCGTCAGGGCCGGGTTTTGCACGGCCGCCATGAAGGGCAGCGAATCCAGAATTACCAGCGGCCCTACCGCTTCGGGCCGGGTCACGCTCAGCCACAGGCCCAGAAAACCACCCAGGCTGTGGCCGATGATGACCGGCTTGGTCAGCCGCTGGATTTTGAGATAGGTCAGCAGCTGGTCGCGCACGTTGAGCAGCAGCGCCTGGGTGCTGGCCGCGGCCGGCGCGCCGCCGAAGCCCGCCAAAGAAATGACGTGGCACTGGTACTGCCGCTGGTAGTGGGCCACGGTTTCGTCCCACACCGCGCCGGGGCAGGTCAGGCCCGGAATCAGCAGCATGGGCTGGCCCTGACCTACCACCCGCACCGTGAAGTTGGGGTGAGCGGCGGCGTTGTCGGCCGCGGGGGCAGGGCGGCCGGCGGGAGCAGCCACGGCGGCCAGCGGTGCCAGGGCGAGCAGCAGGGCGGCGCAGAGGGGGCGAAGGGAAGCAGCGAGTTTCATAGGGTGGCAAGGGTTGGCGTGAAAGGATAGACCAAACCTAGCGCGGCCCCGGGCCGGATGAAAAGAATTTTGGGCGAACGGTCAATAACCCCGGTAACGGGCCGCAAAGCCGGCTGAATGGCCGGCTGGTTCGGGTAGCCGCCTGAGCCGGCAAAAGCCCGGCCCCGGATAACCGGTCCGCTCATTCAACGCCAAAAGCCCTTTGCCGGCGGGCGGCAAAGGGCTTTTAGAGACGCAGGGTATTGCAGGCGTGTCTGCGGCCGGGCCCGGCTCAGAACGACGGGCACCCTCCCGCGGCGGGCCGGGCTAGTTGCCCGTGGGCCGCTCGCTGCCCGAAGCCTGCGGGGCGCAGGCGGTGGAAGCTACCTTACCGTCGGCCCCAAACTGGATACGGATGGGCTGGGTATCGGTAGCGCTGCCGAACAGGTACGACCAGGTTGTGCTGCCCGCCGCCGCATCCTCGCCCGTGGGGGCTCCCATGAGGCGGCGCACCTGCTCCTGGCTCATCCCGACTTCAACCTTGGCGCAGTTCTCGGCATTCTGAAAGCTTTCCTGCGCCGTACAGCCGGGCATCAGCAGCAAAGCCGCCGCCAGCGTCAGCAGCGGAACGAAATTTTTGGTCAGCATAAACGTAGCTTAAAGGATGTTGCGCAGATCGTCGCGCAGGTTGTCGATGCCACGGCGGATTTCGTCCCAGGCCGTGGTGGGGCGCTCGGGCGAGGTGGTGCCGGGCGCAGTGCGGGGGCCGAGCAGGGTGGCCAGCTTGGTGCGCTTGGCTTCCAGGGCGGCAATGTGCTCGTGGTAGGTGTTCTGGGAAGTAGCCGTGGTAGCGTGGGCGCGGTTCTGCAGCGTTTTGATCTTGCCGTTCAGCTCGTCCAGGGCCAGGCGCAGCTCTTCCTCATTGAGATGCTGGGGCACGCGTACGTTTTCGGGAGTGGGAGTCATGGAAAGGTGGGCTAACCGAAGCCATCCGGCCGGCTTCGGGGGGATTGGCTTTAAAGTACTGCATTTGCGCGGAAAGGATGCGGCCAATGTTACCAACATATCCGCAACACAACCATAATGCAGGCGTTACGGATGAGCTTTTGGTGGGGCATACCTTTGACTGTGTGTTTACTAAAGCCCATTTCCATGCTCCGCCTCCTACTGCTGCTTCCAGTCCTGCTGCTTACGGCCGAAGTGGGAGTGGCCCAGACCGCGGCCCTGGTAGCCACCACCGACAGCGGCACCAGCGCGGCCCCCGCGGTAGCGCCCCCGGCCGCACCGGCCGCGCCTGTGCTCTACCACGCGGCGGAGCAGATGCCCACCTTTCCCGGCGGCGACGCCGCTTTTGCCAAATTCCTGCGGGCCAAAATCCAGTACCCTACCGAAGCCCTGAGCCACGGCACCTCGGGCAAAGTCCACGTGGGCTTTATCGTCGACGAACAAGGGCACATCCTCGACGCCCGGGTGGTGAAGGGCCTGGGCTTCGGCCTCGACGAGGAAGCCCTGCGCCTGGTGCGCATCATGCCCTGGTGGAATCCGGGCCGCATTCAGGGCCAGCCGGTGCGCGTGGCCTACACGCTGCCCATCGTCTTTCGCGCCCTGGATTGACTTACCAGCGGCCCACTGCCCGCCTCAGAAGGCTTTCGGCACGCCCAGCTCCCGGGCCAGCGGTGCCGCCGCCGACTCGTAAAGCCGGGTCAGGAGCTGGTTGACGGCTTCGGCCAGCTCCAGGTGGTAGTCGGCGTGGAGCTTTTCGGTCTGGCGCAGCGCGTCGTGGGTGCGCTTGGCCAGGTGCTGAAGCAGGGGCTGGGTAGGGCCGTGCAGCCGGCTCACCACCGCGGGCTGGTGCTCAAATACGCGGTTGAGCAGGCGCAGCGTCAGCTCCACTTCGCCAAAGGCATCGTCGGTGATGCGGGCGTGGTAGCTGATGCGGCTCTGCAGCTGGCGCAAAATGACCAGCAAGTCGTTGGGCGTCTGGTGGAAGCCGCGCACCGGGTCGTCGATCTGGGTGCGCAGGTGCTGGCGGCGGTCGGCCAGCGCGTCGGGGCCTTCGAGCAGGCGGTAGCTGAGCTGCTCGGTGAGCACCGCGTCCTGGCCCACGAGGCGGGCCAGCAGCTGGTCTTTTTCCTTCTGGGGCAGGTTGAACAGGGCTTTGCGCAGATCGGGCGGCAGGGCGGGCATACCACGAAGGTAGCGAGCTTCGCCCAACAACAACCCAAGCCTTGTTAGCTCCCCACAGTCCTTGTTACGGCCTCACCACCGGGTTATTTCCCCAGCGTCAGGTCGTAGGCCAGCCCCAGGCGGAAGCCGTGGTTGAACTCGAAGACGGGCAGGCCGGACACGGGCTCCGGCGCGGCGTGCTGGGTTATCTGATTCAGGTAAAGCAGCTCCAGGCGAAAGTTGTCCTGCACCTGGTAGCCCAGCCCGCCCGCAATCCGGTTCTGGTTGAACACCCGGCTTACGTGCTGCCCGAAGCTGAGGAACACCTCATCAAAGCCCGTCAGGTACCACTCGCCGGCCTCCACCCGCGGGCCCTGCAGCGGCAGGGTGGCGGCCAGCTGGTAGCGGATGCGGTTCTGGTACTGCCAGCTTTGCACGGCCCGCCCCCGCCCTTCGGCCAGCTGCCCCACCCAGCGCTGCTCGAGGCGCAGGCGCTGGTCCAGGGTGAGGCGGCCCAGCGTGTCGCTGAGCTGCACGTCCTGGTAGAGGCGGTGCTCCGGGAAAGGCACACCGGTGTCGGCCGTGGGATAGTCGCCGTAAACGTGGGTGGTCAGGTGGGTGTAGCCCCCGCCCAGCGTGAGGCGGGGCCCCACCTGGCAGGCCGCTCCCAGCCGGGCCAACGACTGCTGCCAGTCCCGGATAAAGCCCACCCGCCGCCACTGATACTCGGTGTGGATCGTCCAGCGCGGCCCTAGGGCGTGGTCGCCTTCGTACACGTACCAGCCGATGGCATTCGCGTCGCGCACGCGCTGCGCCTGACCCAGGGCCGGCAGGGAGCTGAGCAGCAGCAGCAGCGCGCCACTGAGGAATTTGGGGAACACCATGCCTGTAAGACGAGGGGCAGCGGCTGCAGGTTAGAAAACCGCGGATTTACGAAGCCTGCAACCGGCACCCCGCGGTAGTCAAAGATGAACCTCCCGCCCGCTTTCCCGTTCGGACCAGTACCGACCTGATGCTCTTCTATGCTCCCCCGACTTCTTCTGTTGTTCACGCTGCCGCTGCTGCCGGCGTCCCTACTCGCCCAGACGGCCGCCCCCGATACCACCCGGCCGGTGGCGCTGCCCGAGGCCACGGTGGTGGGCTACGGCCAGAACCTGCCGCTGCGCCGCACGGCCGCCAGCGTGGGCGTCGTCGATGCCCGTACCCTGGACCGCTTCAGCCCGGTTTCCCTCACGGCCGCCGTCAATACGCTGCCCGGCGTGCGGCTGGAGGAGCGGGCCACGGCCAGCTACCGGCTCAGCGTGCGCGGCAGCACGCTCCGCTCTCCCTTCGGCGTACGCAACGTGAAGGTGTACTACCACGATATTCCCTTCACCGACGCCAGCGGCAGCACTGCCCTCAACCTGCTGGACGTGGCCAGCCTGGGCCGCATTGAGGTGCTCAAGGGTCCGGCCGCCAGCGGGTACGGCGCCGGAACCGGGGGCGCGGTGCTGCTCAGCAGCCGGCAGCCTACCCCGGGCGAAACCCGGGCCCAGGCGGGCTTTGTGGCGGGCAGTTTCGGGCTGCGGCGCTATTCCGCGGCCGTGGAAACCGGCACTGCCGCCACCAGCCTGCGGGTGAGCTATGCCCATCAGGCGGCTACCGGCTACCGCGAAAACAGTGCCCTGCTCCGCGACGTGCTGACCCTCGACGGCGAGTTTCGGCCCTCCGACCAGCGCACCGTCTCGGCCCACGTGCTGTATTCCGACCTGAGCTACCAGCTGCCCGGCGGCCTTACCCGGGCGCAGTTTGAGCAGAACCCGCGGCAGGCCCGCCCCAGCACGGCGGTGGCTCCGGGCACCGTGGCCCAGCAGGCGGCCTACGCCTCGCGCACGGCCCTGGTAGGCCTCACGCACGAATACCGGTTTACGCCCGCTGTTACCAACCAAACCACGCTCTACGTAACCGGCGGCGCCATTCGCACACCTTTCCTGGTCGATTATGAGCGCAATACCACCGTGGGCTGGGGCGGCCGCACGGCTTTCAGCTACCGCACCACGGTGGCGGGACGCAGTCTGCGGCTGCGGGCCGGCGGCGAGTGGCAGAGCAGCTTCGAAAGCTCCCGCAACTACCAGAACCGCGCCGGTACGCCGGGGCTGCTGCGCTACGACGACGAAATCCGGACCAGCACGGGCTTTGGCTTCGCGCAGGCCGAGCTGGAGTTGCCGGCGGGGCTGCTGGCCACGGTGGGCGGCAGCTACAACCGCCTGGCTTACCGCATTGCCCGCGTCTCGGCTGCGGCCCTGAACCCGGCGGGCTACGAGTTTCGGCGCGACTTCCGGCCGGTTGTGTCGCCGAGGGTGGCGCTGCTGAAGGAAATTACGCCGCAGATTTCGGCTTATGCCAGCGTGAGCGGGGGCTTCTCACCGCCGACGGAGGAAGAAATCCGGCCTTCCGACGGCAGCCTGAACCGGGAGCTGCAGGCCGAGCGCGGCACCAGCTACGAAGTAGGCACCCGCGGGCAGCTGCTCCGGGGCCGGCTTACCTTCGACGTGGCCGCCTATGAGCTGCGGCTGCGCCAAACCATCGTGGTCCGCTCGGCGGCGGGGGGCGCCAGCCTCTTTTCCAACGCGGGCACCACCCGGCAGCGCGGGGTAGAGGCGGCCCTGAGCGGCTGGCTCTGGCAGCCGACCGCACCGGCCAGCGGTTCTGCCGGCGCCGGCCTGCGGGCCTTCGCCAGCTATAGCTTCAATCAGTACCGCTTCGGCCGCTACGAATCCGGGGGCAACGACTTCAGCGGCAACCGCCTGACCGGCACGGCCCCCCACACGCTTACCACCGGCTTCGACTGGGCCGAAAAGCGGGGCTTCTACGCCAGCCCTACCGTGGCCCACCAGGCGCGGTTGCCGCTCAACGATGCCAACTCGGAGTACGCGGCCGGCTACTGGACCTTTGGGGTACGGGCCGGGTGGCGCCGCCCGGCCCGCGGCCACCTGCAGACCGACGTATTTGCGGGCCTCGACAATGCCACCGACCGGCGCTACAGCCTGGGCAACGACCTGAACGCGTTTGGCAGCCGCTTCTTTCAGCCTGCCCCGGGCCGCAATTACTACACGGGCGCTCTGGTCGGCTGGCGGTGGTAAGCCCGAGGAGAAGATGGCTCGACCAATGGGAAAAGTATACTAAAAAGCGGGCCGATGGCTATCCGCCATCGGCCCGCTCAGGGTCTATTGCTCTTCTGCACCAACGCTACGGCTGCGTAGGGCACAGCACGTAGCCTTTGCTGCTGGTACCATCGACGAAGTTCTCGTTGATACTGGACAGAGCCTCGTTCAGTTGCGAATACGTGAAGGTTGTCGTTACGCCCAGCGGATTGACGAAGCTAAGCTTGCCAGCCCCCACGGCTGCATCGGCAATGGTCATCAGGTCAGTGACACGCACGCCGTTGAAGATGCCGCCACTGATTCGGGTGAAGGCCAGGTTGATGTTAGAGGGGGCGAAATTGGCGTCTTCCAAGTCAAAGTAGATGTTGAGCTTGAGAGCTACCAGCTGCCCTATCAGCACGTTGATCTTCTGATCCCAGATCTGCGCGTCTTCTCCGCTAAAGGTCAGCGCGGCCGGCGTGCTGCCCTGGGGTAGAAATTTTTCGATGCCCTGCGAGGTCGTAAAGCGGAGGTAGTAGGTGTTGGGCAATCCGCCCACGCTGCCGACGACCAGGCCTGATGGGAACACTTTGAGGAAATTCGCATCCCGGTACGTGCCGGGGTTTTTGCCCTTGGCTACCGTTCCCCAGCCACCCTGGGTTTGGGTGCGCAGCTGGTCACAGGGGACGCAGGGACAGGAGTTGTCGGCAATACCAACAGCGGCCATAGGGTCCGTTTTTTCTTGTTTTTGACAGCTCGTTGCAACAAGCAGGCACAGGGCGAGAAAAAGGTTGGAGTGTTTCATGAGCATTGGCTTTAGTGTTTAAACTAAATTTATTATTTAAATATTTACAAAACAAATAGAATATTTTGTTCGGTATATATTGTCGCAAAAAAGCTGTGCCAACCCAGGGAACCCAGGTTGGCACAGCTTTTTACTTCGGTGAAAAGGCAGTAAGCTTAGCGGTTGTTGTCGTCAATCGAGTTATTTGACTCGATGATGATGTTGTCGACCGGGTCGCCGGTGGTGCCGGGGTCGGCACCTTTGCTCACGGTGTCGTCGGGAATGCCGGTGGTTTCGGCATCGAGCTGGGCGGAGGTGTCGAGGGTGCCTTCCTCGTCGCGCTTGTAGGTATACAGCTCGTCGTGGTGCTTCTGCTGCTCGGGGCTCATCTTGGCGCCGTCATTCTGGGGGCCGGTGGTATCTTTTTTCTGCTTGTCCATCAGGAAGGAGGTTAAAAGTGGTGGTAGCTGACGGCTTAGCTCAGGGTGTTGTCGTTGGCGTCTTCGGCCGAGTGCTCGGTGCGGTTGGCTGGCTCGTCGGTTTCCCAGTTGCGGGTGCCGCCGCCGTAGCGCGGGTCGTCCTTCTTGTAGGCTTCCCGGCTGTCTTCTTCCGAGGCGTTATTGGTGGCCCGCACGGCCGCCGTGTCCAGGTTCTGCGGGGCGCCGCCGCGCTGCTCGGGCGCTGCCGTGCTCGGGGCCGCCACACCGTGGGGCGTAGCGTCGGTGGGGCGGGCAGCCGTGGCATTGGGGGCCCCGGGCTCGTGGCCGAAGTCGCCGTAGGCGGGAGTACCGGAAGGCGCCGCCGGGGCCGAGTCGCCGGCGCGCTTTTCGCCTTCAACGTGGTTTTCGGCCTTGGCGTCCTTGTCGGTCGACTTGGTGCGGAACTCGCTGAACTCGTCCGGATTATCGTTGCTGCCGTCGTTAGGGTTGTGTGCCATAGTAGGAGGTAAAAGAAAGTAGGAGTGATGGGCGGGAAAAGTGCCGTGGTGCTTTCGTGTACGCAGAAACCCCCGGATTGGCTGCCCCGGGTTCGAAAAACCGTTTTCCCGGCTCCGGCGCAACCTCGCCGCCGGTGGCAGAGTTAAAAGCAGGCGGCTGCCGCTGGTGGCGGAGCATTCTTTTCATCCTTCTCAGCGCATGAACCCGACCCTCACCCACAACCAGGACGAGCAGGCGTTTTACGCCTCCCAGCAGGGCTACGAGGCCGAGCTAACCTACTCCCGCCCGGCCGACAACGTTATTGACTTCACCCATACCTTCGTAGACGAGCAGCTGCGGGGCAAGGGCGTGGGCGAGCTGCTGGCCAAAACCGCGCTGGCCTTTGCCCGCGAGCAGCACCTGCGCGTGCGCACGTCCTGCTCGTTTGTGCGCGGCTTTGTGGAGCAGCACCAGCAGGAGTACCAGGACCTTCTGGACCAGTAGCTGCCCTGCTGGTAGCTGCCTGGCCGCTCAGGCCTTACCGGGTCGCCTGCGGCTTCCCGCGGGTTGTAAACCGGGCTCCACCGGTGCCGGGCGGACCAGCAAAAAGCCCGGGCTCCACTGCTGGAGCCCGGGCCATTTGCCTAGCCGGCGGCGGGGCTGATCAGGGGCGCACAGCCACGCGGCTGGTGTAGCGCACCCCATCGACGGTCACGCGCACCGAGTACAGGCCGGCCGGCAGGGCCGCAACGTTCAGCGTCGCGGCGTCGGCTCCGCTCAGGGGCTGGGTCAGCATCAGCACCTGCTGGCCCAGGGCATTGTAGAGGCCGATTTCGGCGGTGTGGCGGCCGCGCAGGCCGGGAACACGCACCTGGAAGGCTCCCGCCGTCGGGTTGGGATACACTGCCAGGCCGGTGCCCAGCGGGGCGGCTTTGGGGGTACCCGTAACCAGGCAGGCCGAGCTGGTGTAGAGGCCGACGTTGGTGAAGACATCCACGCCGAGGCTCTGCCACTCGCCGGCGGCCTGGGCCCAGCGGGTGTTGCCGTGGCCTACCGTGGCTTTGCGCACCAGCGTGTTGTTGGTAGTGCTGCCGCCGCCCGGAATCACCCAGCCCGTACCCGTCGGCTGCTGCCCGATAACGCCGATAACGTCGATGGTGTCGGTGCCATCGAACAGACCCAGCGCATCGTCGCCGTTGAAGAAGGTAATGTTTGAGGTGACGTTGGCCTTGGCCAGCACCGGCGCGACCGAGCCGGCATTGGCAATGACGTAAACGGCGCCGGGGTTCAGCATGCCGGTCAGGGCCTGGGTAGACGTGGGCGTCGTGGCGCCGTTGGCAAACAGGTCGACCCGCAGGCCGGCCAGGTTGATGATGTCGGGGGTAGGGTTGAAAATCTCGACGTACTTGGTATTGCCGGTCGATGACTCAGCGTACTCCGAGAAGTACAGGTCGGAGCAGCTGGTGCCGGCCGGGGCCTGGTCGTCGTTCAGGATGCTCAGCGTGTGGGTGCTGTTCAGGCTTAGCACGGCGCCGCCCGTGGTGGGCGTACCGAGCTGCAGGCGCACGGTTTCGTTGGACTCGGGCGTGACGTCCCCGCTCACCGTGATGGTCACGGGCACCGTCTGGGTGGCCTGGCCGGCGGCGAAGGTGACGCTGGTGGTATTCAGCACGTAGTCCGTCGCGTCGGCGGTGGTGGCGGACGTGACTACCGTGACGGGGATGGTGACGGCGGCCGAGGGGGCACTGCCGGTCAGCGTGACGTTGGCGGTGTAGGTGGTCGTGCCGGCGTCGCCTTCGGTAATGGTGCCCGTGGCCGAAGCAAAGGCAATGGTCGGGGCCGGGCCGTCGTCGTTAGTGATGGTCAGCACGTGGCTGGCGGGGCCGCCGATGGCCGCGCCCGAGCTGGCGTTGAGCAGGTTCAGCTGCACGGTTTCATCGGCCTCCGGGGTCGTGTCGCCGTTCACCGTGATGGTGACGGTCTGAGTGGTCTGGCCGGCGGCAAAGGTCAGCGTCTGGGCTGAGAAGAGGTAGTCGCTCGGCGTCAGGGCCGTCGAGTTGGCGGCATCGGGAGCCACCTGCACGGTGAGGGCCGCGGTGGGGGCCGGGGTTACCGAAACCGTCACGGTATACGGCTTGGTGCCGGTGTTGCCTTCGGTGGTGGTACCGGTAGCCGTAGCAAAGCTAAACGTGGGCTGGATGGTGAAGCCCCAGGCGCGGGCTACCAGGTCGGGGTAGGCAATGTAGGGGTTGAAGTTGCCCTGGCTTTTGGCGGCCCGGCGGTTCCGCTCCCGCTCGCGCGCATCAACCGGGTCGCCCAGGTGCCACTGGTAGAGCGTGTTGAGGTCGGCCAGGGCCGCAATTACCTCCTTGCCGGGGTCAAACGACTGGCCCTGGTGCATGGTGTAGAAGTAGAAGGCGGCGCGGGCCAGGTTGCCTTTGTGGTCTTCGCGGGGCTCAAACATGGTGTTCGTGTCCTCGCTCCACTCGTCGATGTTGGCGGCAGGAATAGCGGCCTGGGCCACCGTGCCGCGCATCCAGAGCTGGGTGCTGGCGTCGGCGATTTCGCCGAACGGGTCACTGCCGCGGTTGGAGTTCCAGGTGTCGTAGGTGGGGTAGAGGTGGTGAATATCGGCCTTCATGCGGCTGACCTCATTGAACCAGGACTGCGGAATGCTGTGCTCACAGTTCAGGCGGCCCACGTTGCTGGTGCTGGTGGCCGTCGAGTCCAGGGTTTTGGGCACCGAGTAGCCCGAATACACGCAGGTAAGCTGGCCGTTGTACACGTCCACGTAGTTGTACATCTTGCCCCGGGCCCGGTCGTAGCCCAGATCCACCCGCTTGCCGTCGTACCAGTTCTGGACCAGCCAGGTTTTCAGCGTCTGACCCTGCAGGGTAGTGGGAGGGGCCGCGGGCATTACTTGAGCCGTAGCGGCCGTGCTCAGGCCCAAAACGGCCGCGCAGGCCCAGGCGAAAAAGTGCTTCATGTAGGGGTGGAGAAGGGGGAACGAAAAAACGCCTCTAAAGGTCGGAAAATTACGGCGTAGATGCGCTATGCGGCTGGCGCTCTGCCGTCAGGGAAGTGCGCTTTAGCCGGTGAAGGGCCCAATAGTCATCAAAGCGTAACCTGGAACCCGGCCTGAAAACAAGAAAAGCCGACCTGAGGGGGTCGGCTTTTCGCTAAGCGTCGGGTGCCGGAGCACCGCGCAAATTACTTGGTTGGCATCAGTACCGTGTCGATAACGTGGGTTACCCCGTTGCTGTCGACGATGTTGGGGATGGTAACCGTGGCCATGCCGCCTTTCGCGTCGCGCAGCATCACGGAGCCACCCTTCTTCATAACCGTCAGCATTTCGCCTTCCACGGTGGTCAGCGTCTGACCGTCCTTCAGGTCGGCCGCCATCAGCCGACCGGGTACCACGTGGTAGGTGAGGATGGTGGTGAGCTTGGCTTTGTTTTCGGGCATCACCAGCGTGTTTACCGTCCCGGCGGGCAGCTTGTCGAAGGCCGCGTTGGTAGGGGCAAACACGGTGTAGGGACCCGCGCCCTTCAAGGTTTCAACCAGGCCGGCCGCCTTCACCGCCGACACCAGCGTGGTGTGGTCGGTGGAGTTAACGGCATTATCCACGATGTCTTTGTCGGGCACCATCATGGCGCCGCCGACCATTACACCGGCCGAGCTGCCCATGGCCATGTCACCAGCCATCGGCTTGGTCTTGGCTTTCATCTTGCTGCCATCATCGGCTTTGCCTTTCATCTTGGTTTTGCCGTCGTCGCCCACCTTGGTTTTCGACATCATGCCGTCGGCCTTGGTTTTGGTCTTTTCAGAGTCCGACTTCGACGACATGCTTTGGGCCAGGGAGGCGGAAGCAGTGCCCAGACTGAAAATGGCGGCCAAGGCAAAAGTGGAAATCAAGTGCTTGTTCATAGGAGGGAAGAAAGGGTGAGAATTTATCTTACTGTCGGGCTATACGGCACAAGGTCGACAATGGATTCGGCCGGCGCTGAGCAAAGCCCCGCGAGGGCCGCCGGCCGGAACCCGGATTCCGAATCCTAGTCTTCCATCGCCGAGCCTTCGGCCTGGGTGGCAAACCAGGTCAGAATGGCGTTGGTGTCGTGGGGGTTGCCCTGCCGGAGGTAACGCATGGCAGCCAGCTTCCAGCCCTGAAACATTTCCGGGCGCTGCCGCCGGTTGCGGATTCGGTTGGGGTGGGCCTGCAGCCAGTGGTTAACCAGGGTGCGGACGCGCTTGTTTTCAGGGTTTTCCATGAGCAGGAGGGGAATGAAGAAGCGTCTAACTTCTTCTAAGATAAATGAAATGCCGCAGACCCGCACCACTGTCACAGCAGCCGGCAGATTGGCGGGAGTAAAATCTGGCAAGATGCTTAAACGGCAGTAGTTTGTCTCGTAAAAAATCATAGTAAAAGAAAAATATAGCCCGGCTATTTCGTGTCACGATTTGCTTGAAAAAGGCCTTTCATCAAAGGCCGCAATTGCCTTGCTTTACTTACTTTCCATCCTTCTTTTCTTCAAACCATTCCGCCGGAGTGTCTGGCGCTGGTATCCTTTTCTATGGTTCCACTCCTGAAACAAACCAGCCTGACCGCCGTCGGCTTTGCCCCCCTGGGCACCACCGGCCAGCCCGCCTACCAGGCTTCTGCCCAACCCGCCGCCTACATTCCACCCAGCGAGATACGCTACGTGCACACCTGCCAGGCCCAGGACGGGACACAGCTGTACGTGTACTCCTGGCTCGATGCCCCGGGCTACCTGCTCTCGACGCACCCGCACATCACTTCCCTGAGCCACATCATCGCCGAGCTGGACACGGATGATGTGCAGGCCCTGCAAGCGGCGGTCAACGATTTTTTCCTGCGCCACGCCGGGGCCTACGACCATCCGGCCATCGGCAGCAACTGATGGCCCCGGCGCCCCGCGCATGGGCAGGAGAAACTCTGCAAAGTGGCCCGTAGGTCAGCAGGGGCTGCGGATGCCCAGAGCTGCGTAGGTAGGTGGTAAAGCCAAAAAAGCCTATCCGGGAACCGGACAGGCTTTTTTAGGGCAGCTGGAGGCAGGATTACTTGCCCAGCTTGCGCTTCAGGTTTTCGTCCAGCGCCGCCAGGAATTCCTCGGTGTAGAGGTAGTCGCGGCCGTGCTCCACCTTGTTGCCGTGGATGCAGACGGCTAGGTCCTTGGTCATCTTGCCGCTTTCCACGGTTTCGATGCACACGGCTTCCAGGGCTTTGCAGAAGTCAATCAGCTCCTGGTTCTGGTCCAGGATGCCGCGGAACTCCAGGCCCCGGGTCCAGGCGAAAATGGAGGCAATGGGATTGGTCGACGTCGGCTTGCCGGCCTGATGGTCGCGGTAGTGACGCGTAACGGTGCCGTGGGCGGCTTCGGCCTCCATGGTGCTGCCGTCGGGCGTGACCAGCGTGGAGGTCATCAGGCCCAGGGAGCCAAAGCCCTGGGCGACGGTGTCGCTCTGCACGTCGCCGTCGTAGTTTTTGCAGGCCCACACGAAGTTGCCGTTCCATTTCAGGGCCGAGGCTACCATGTCGTCGATCAGACGGTGCTCGTAGGTGATGCCGGCGGCCTTGAACTTGGCCTGGTAGTCCTGCTCGTAGATTTCCTGGAAGATGTCCTTGAAGCGGCCATCGTACTTCTTCAGAATGGTGTTCTTGGTGCTCAGGTACAGCGGCCAGCCTTTCATCAGGGCCTGGTTGAAGCAGGCGTGGGCAAAGCCGCGGATGGACTCGTCGGTGTTGTACATGGCCAGGGCCACGCCGTCGCTCTTGAAGTCATACACGTTGAACGACTGCACTTCGCCGCCGTCTTCGGGCGTGAAGGTGATGGTGAGCTTACCCTTACCCTTGGTCACGAAGTCGGTGGCCCGGTACTGGTCGCCGAAGGCGTGGCGGCCGATGCAGATGGGCGCGGTCCAGTTGGGCACCAGGCGGGGCACGTTGCTCATCACGATTGGCTCGCGGAACACTGTGCCGTCCAGAATGTTGCGGATGGTGCCGTTGGGCGACTTCCACATCTGCTTGAGGTTGAATTCCTTGACCCGCTCCTCGTCGGGGGTGATGGTGGCGCACTTGATGCCCACGCCGTACTGCCGGATGGCGTTGGCGGCATCGATGGTCACCTGGTCGTTGGTTTCGTCGCGGTACTCAATGCCCAGGTCATAGTACTTGATGTCCAGCTCCAGGTACGGGGTTATCAGCTTGTCCTTGATGAACTTCCAGATGATGCGCGTCATTTCGTCGCCATCCAGCTCGACGACCGGATTTGCTACTTTGATTTTTGTCATTTCTAACGGGTTGGATTTGGTGGGTACTGGGTTGTTCCGCGGCGCCTGTGCGGCGCCGGCTGGGGTATACGGCCGGGTAGGCCAAATGTCCCGGAACGAAGCCCCCAAAGTAACACATTGGGGCTTTGGCCGGCTGAAAAACCACCAGAAAGCCCCCGGATACCGCAGAAAGGCCCGGCGGCTAGGCGGTTAAGACCAGTCCGCCACTCATTTTCCGGCCGGCTTAAAGCTCACTGCCGCCCCGCCGCCGGGGGCCAGCAGCAGTTTCAGCACGGTTTTGTGGTCCACCTGCTGCCGGCGGATCTGGTAGGCCATCGGGTTCTGGTCCCAGCTGGCGCCTTTGCCGTCGGCGTAGATGGTGGCCTCATACTGCCGGCCCGGAGTCAGGAAATCGAGCTTCACGCTTTGCGCACGGGCGTTTTCGTCGGTGATGGCGCCCAGGTACCACTCGTCTTTGCCCTTGGCTTTGCGCACCGTGGTGATGTAGTCGCCGGGCTCCGCGGCCAGGATGCGGGTGTCGTCCCAGTCCACGGCCACGTCCTCGATAAACCGGAAAGCGTCGAGGTGCTGCTCGTAGGCTTCGGGCAGGTCGGCGGCCATCTGCAGGGGCGAGTACATGGTCACGTACAGGGCCAGCTGCTTGGCCAGGGTGGTGTGTACCTGCCGGCCTTTATTGCGCGCCGGGTTCCAGTCGTCGAGCTTGATCTGGAAGATACCCGGAGTGTAGTCCATCGGGCCGCCCATCAGGCGGGTGAAGGGCAGGATGGTTTCGTGCTCGGGTGGGTTGCCGCTGCTCCAGGCGTTGAACTCGTTGCCCCGGGCCGCCTCGTTGGCCAGCCAGTTGGGGTAGGTGCGGTGCAGGCCCGTGGGCCGCACCGACTCGTGCATGTCCACCATAAGGCGGTGGTCGGCCGTGAGCCGGGCCGTACGCACGTAGTGGTTCACCATCCACTGCCCGTCGTGGTGCTCCCCGCGGGGGATGATGCGGCCCACGTAGCCGGTTTTTACGGCCGCGTAGTGGTGCTCCTGCATAAAGCGGTAGGCGGCCGGCTGCCGCCGCTCGTAGTTGGTGACCGACGAGCTGGTTTCGTGGTGCATCATCAGCTGCACCCCCTTGCCCTGGGCATACTGCTGCAATTCGGCCACGGCAAAGTCGGGGTAGGGCGTTACGAAGTCGAAGACCTCCTCTTTCCAGTTGTTGGCCCAGTCTTCCCAGCCCACGTTCCAGCCTTCCACCAGCACGCTTTGCAGGCCATGGGCGGCGGCAAAGTCGATGTAGCGC
Organism: Hymenobacter algoricola; assembly: GCF_039539525.1. Lineage (NCBI taxonomy): Bacteria > Pseudomonadati > Bacteroidota > Cytophagia > Cytophagales > Hymenobacteraceae > Hymenobacter > Hymenobacter algoricola. The sequence goes on from NZ_BAABDH010000112.1 coordinate 56,864, forward strand.
TTCACGTTGGCCGTATTGGCCCCGTGGTGGCCGTTGGATTTAAGGGCGTTCCAGTTGGTGTCGGCCAGCTTGAGGTTGGTGGTGTCGGCGTAGTTCCAGCTGGCCTTGTTGACGTGCATCTCCCACCACACGCCCACGAACTTCTGGGGCTGAATCCAGCCCGTATCGGTGAGCTTGGGGGGCTCGTTCAGGTTCAGGATCAGCTTGGAGGCCAGCACGGCCGGGGCATTGTCGGCCACCACGATGGTGCGCCAGGGCGTGTGCTCGGGCGCCTGCAGGTAGGCTTTGGCCCCCGTGCCGCTGGCATCGGGCACGAGCTGGCTGCTCAGGCCGAAGGTTTTCGGGTCTACGTTCAGCATCAGGGCCGGGTAGTTGACCAGCGCGGCCTCGTGGAGGTTGACGTAGAGCCCGTCGTCGGACCTGAGCATCAGCGGCGTCTGCACCCGCCGGGGCGCTGATTTGAGCTGGATGGCCTCGATGCCGGCGCTGTTGACCTCGCTCAGGCGGGTAGTGGAGTAGGTATATTCGTTGGAGTCGTAGTCGCCCGGAATCCAGAAGGCCTTGTGGTTGGCGGGCAGGTTGAACTCGGTGTGCTCGTCCTGCACCGTAAAGTAGGCCAGCGAAGGCTGGGCGGGCACCTCGTAGCGGAAGCCCACGCCGTCGGCAAATACCCGGAAGACTAAGTCGAGCCGGCGGCCGGTGGCGGCCGGCTGGCGCAGGTGCACCGTCAGCTGCTGGTAGTGGTTGCGGATGCTCCTGACCTCGCCCCACACCGGCTGCCAGGTGTCGTCCACCTCCGTTACCTCACTGCCCAGCAGCACCAGTGGCCCATCGAACCCTTTGCCATCGGCAAAGGCCAGTCCCAGGCGGGAAGGCAGGATAACCGGCTTCGGGCCGTAGAAAACGGCGTAGCTGGGGCGGCCGTCCGGGGCCAGGGCAAACTGGAGGCTCACTTTATCCTGGCGGGCCGTCAGCGGCGCGCGGGCCTGGGCCGCGGCCTGGTAGCTGGCCGTCAGCAGGAGCAAAAGCAGCAGAAGGTTTCTCATGGGCAGGGGGCCGCAGTACCGGCGGCGGCGGAATCGGGCAAAATGCCAGCGGCTAAACCACGGGCGAGTAGCCGTAGCTTCACCAAATCAATAAGGAGGAGTGGCCCGAAACAGGGTTGTCAAAAATAGCAAATACTCGGGCAGCGGCCCGGGTGCTCACGCGGCCGCGCGGCCCCGGCGCGACCGGGATGAGGTCATGCGCCTGTTTTTTTTTTGCGCGAACTTCCCCGGCTACGTATGCTGGCTTTTCGTTTAACCCCGTCATTTCCTCCTATGAAGCTATTATCGATTGGCCTGCTCGCCACTGCTCTGGCCGGGTGCCAACAACGCCAGGACACTACGCCGCCACCGCCGCCTCCCGCTGCCCAAGCCGCTCCCGACCCGGCAGCGAAAGCTACCGCACCGGTGGCTCCACCGGCCGAATCGGCGGCGGCGGCGGCCAGCCCTCCAATGCTGGCCCTTACTGCCAATGCCCTGCAGCTGGTGAGCCAGCCCGGCGGCTCTGCCCGGGAAATTCCTTTTGGGATGCCGCTGGAGCAGTTGGTAGCAACCGTAAGCCGGGTGCTGCAGGTACCCGTGGCCAGCATTGGCATCAATGGCGAGTGTGGCGCGGGTCCGCTGAAGATGGCCTCGTGGCCCAATGGTCTGACCCTGGCCTTCCAGCAGAACAAAAGCAGCAAAGCTGCTTCCGCGCCGCAGTGGCGCTTCGTGGGCTGGTACCTGGGGGCGCCGGCCGGAAAAGGGCCTGGCTTGACTACCATGGCGGGCATTGGGTTCGGGTCGACCCGGGCCGAGCTGGAAAGTGCTTATTCCATCCAGGTGAGCACCTCCAGTCTGGGGCAGGAGTTTGCCACTTCCTCCGGGTTATACGGCATCCTGGACGGCTCCACCCCGCAAGCGAAAATTACCAGCCTGTGGAGCGGTACGAGCTGTAATTTTCGGTAAGGCTTCGCTCCGTCGGGGCGGCCGCCGGGTGGTGGGCACTGAAGCCTGGGTAGAAGCGGGAGGAGACGAATCAGGCAATGAATTGATTACCTGCGCAAAAAAAACGACTCCTAACTTGGGCCGTAATTCGCCGGCCTGGCCGGCGAAGCCGTAGCTCACTGCCAGTAAGGTCCACCGTCGCCAGGGCGCTACGCCTTTGACGCCGTAACCGGAACGTTTAGATTGCCGCTTTTTACGCAAGTTCCCTCCTCTTCTGACGCTTGCAGTATGCCCGGCACCTCCGCCCCGTTACCAGCTGACTTCTCCCATCTTGGCGACTTGGTCAACGACCTGCTGGCCGTCTCGCTCACGGGCGTTATTTTCTACACGCCCCTTTACGACCCGGCCGGTGAGGTGATTGATTTTAGCTTCGCCTACCTGAACCCGGCAGCGCAGCGCATGATGCGCATGCCGGAGCGCCCCCCGCTGACGCACCTGCAGCAGTGGCCCCACAGCAAGCAGCATGGCACCTTCGCCTTCCACGTCGACGCGTTTGTCAGCGGCGAGCCCCGCGAGTACGACGTCAGCTACCAGGCCGGCGGCTACGACAGCCACTACCGCCTGGCCGCCCGCCGCTCGGGCTCCTTTCTGCTGGTCAGCTTTACCGACCCGGCCGGCCAGCCCCGCCCGCCCGTGGAAGAAGCTCTGCATACGGCGCCAGCCGCTGAAAAAACCGCCCGGGCCGATGCGGAAGCGGAGCAGGTGCTGGCCCGCCAGCTGATGCAGCAGGCAAACCGGGAGCCGGAAGTCCGCGGAGCGGAGCCCACCCAAGCGGCTTTAGCGGTCCAGGCCGAAGTACTGAACACGGCCCGGCGCCTGGCCCGGGAGCGGGAGGCCTTCTACCAGGTGTTTGAGCAAACCCCGGCCGTGGTGGCGCTGCTCCGCGCCCCGGGCCACCGCTACGAATACGTCAACCCTGCCTACCAGGCCTTCTTTCCGGGCCGCCAGCTGGTGGGCCTGGATCTGGCCGTGGCCGTGCCGGAGTTGCAGGAGCAGGGTTTCGTGGCCCTGCTGGACCGCGTGTACCAGACGGGCGAAACGTTCTTCGGGGCGGAGCTCCCGTTTGCCCCGGCCGGCGCCAACGGCGCGCCTCCCCGCCAAGGCTACTTCAACTTTACCTACCAGGCCTACCGCGAGGCGGGCGCAGTGGCGGGTATTTCCATTTTTGCCTACGACGTGACCGAGTAGGTGCTCACCCGCCAGGCCAGGGAAACTGAGCGTCAGCGCCTGCACGCGCTGTTTATGCAGGCTCCGGCCGGCATCGCCATTGTGGCGGGGCCCGAGTTCGTGTTTGAGTTTGTGAACCCCGGCTACCAGCTGCTGCTGCCCGGCCGGCAGCTGCAAGGCCGCCCGGCGCTGGAGGCCCTGCCCGAGTTTGTGGGCACCACTGTTGAGCTGCTGCTGCGCGGGGTATACGAAACCGGCCAGTCGCACGAGGAGCAGGGCCTGCTCATCCCCATTGCAAGACCGGGGGATGGGGAGTTGGAAGACCGCTACTTTACCTTCCTCTACCAGCCTCGGCTGGATGAGCAGGGGCAGATTGATGGCGTGATGGTGTTCGTGTTCGAAGTAACCGACCAGGTGACGGCCCGGCAGAAAGTGGAGGAGAGCCGGGAGCAGTTCCAGCGCTTCAAGTTCATGGCCGACCATGCCCGCGACGCGTTCATTCTCATGCGCGAGGATGCCTCCTTTGCCTACCTCAATCAGAAAGCGCGGGAAGCCTGGGGCTACGCGGAAGAGGAAATTCCGGCCTTGCGCGTGCCCGACGTTGATGTCCTGCACCAGCACGAGGGGTTTGCCCGGCTCTTTGCCCAGGCCCAGCACGCGCCCCTGCCGCCGCTCGAAACCCGGCACAGGCGCAAGGATGGACACGTGTTTCCGGTCGAGGTCGGCTTGACCGGGCTGCAGCTCGGCGGCCAGCCGTATCTGCTGGCCGTAGCCCGCGACGTGACGGCGCAGCAGCAGGCCACCGAAGCCCTGCGGGAGAGTGAAGCCCGCTTCCGCATCATGGCTGATGCCGCCCCCAACCAGATGTGGGCCGTGAACCCGGATTCGACCATCCGCTACGCCAACCAGGCCTTTCTGGACTTTGTGGGGGTGAGCCTGGAGCAGTACGTGGCAGTAGGCTGGGCCGCCTTCCTGCCCCCCGAAGAGCTCGGCCTGGCCCGACAAACCCTGGAGCAGGCCATCCGCACCCGCACGCTCTACGTGCTCGAGCATCGCATGCGCCGCCATGATGGGGAGTACCGCTGGCTGCTGGCACAGGGTGCGCCCAGCTTCTACCCCAACGGCGACCTGTACGGCTACGTGGGCTCGGCCATCGACATCACGGAGCTCAAGCAAACCAACGAGCGTCTGACCCGGACCAACAAGGACCTGGACAACTTTGTGTACGCCGCTTCCCACGACCTCAAGCAGCCGGTAAACAACCTGATTGGCCTTTTCGACGAGCTGCGCCGCGGCGTGACCTTTGCCCAGCCAAGCGAGGAGCAGCTGCTCGTGCCCATGATGCAGGAAGCGCTGCTGCAGCTGGGCGTCACCATCGATGACTTAGCCACGTTGGGACAAGCCCAGCAACCGCAAAAAGCTCCCGCCGAGCTCGTTTCGCTGAGCGACCTGACGGAGGAAGTGGTGAATACGCTGGAGCCGCAGGTGCGCGCGGCCCGGGCCCGCATCACCGTAGACTTCGACGCCCAGCCCAGCGTGGCTTATGCCCGCGGCAACCTGCGAACAATCTTGCTAAACCTGCTCAGCAACTCCCTGAAATACGCTGACCCGGCCCGGCCGGCCCGCATCCACGTCTCCGCTTGGGTGGAGGACGACCAGCCCGTGCTGGTGGTGGCAGACAACGGGCTGGGATTCGATGCCGCCAAGTATGGCTCGGAGCTGTTCGACCTCTTCCGCCGGCTGCATCACCATACGGCCGGCACCGGCGTGGGCCTGTACTTGGTCAACCGCATTGTAGAGGCCCACGGGGGCAGCATTCAGGTGGAAAGCCGGGAAGGGGAGGGCGCCACCTTCCGCGTGCGACTCGGCCGCGCGTAGGTGTCCCGAAAGGTCGCCCTCGCGGCTTTGATGAGTACGTACGGATCGAGGAAGGCCTGAGCTGCCCCTCATGGCGGACCGTGGAGGCGGTTGTCACCGGGGCAGTGGGAAGTCAACAAAGAGCCTCTGCTGATGGCAGAGGCTCTTTCAAAGCTGCCTTACCGTCCCACCGCCGCGGGCAAATCCTGCCGTACTTGCTGCAGCCGGCTTTCGCCACTGCGGAAGATGTTCAGGGCCGCGGGCTCCTTCTTCAGTACCTGCATGGCCGGCCCTGGCCCCAGAATACGCGCCAGGGTCGCTTTCACCGTCAGCTCGTCGTCGTCAAAGTCGCCGTGGTGGCGACTGGCCGACTGTTCCGTGGTGGGAATTCGGGCATCAATGTTGGGAGTCAGCACCAGCTCAAGCTGCTTGCTGGAAATCAGGTTCACCACCTGCTTGTCGGCAAACTTGCTGCCCGCCAACACGAATTTGGCCATGCCGAGCAGGGGCGTGCCGCGGTCGTGGAGGAAGGGCTGCCGCACGGAGGTCGTTTCAAACGCGTTAGAAACCAGGTAGAGCAAGGACTTGTGGTAGACGTTGGCACAGTGGTCGTCCTGCTCCACGGCGTCGTGCAGGGCAAACACCGAAGCCCGGTCAATCGTACCGGCCGTAATGGCGGGCGCGTACGTTGCCAGGAACAGCTCGGTGGTGATGGCCGGCGCCCAGAAGGTGCAGCTGGCGACCCGCTGCCCGAAGCCCTGCTGGCCGGCCATGGGCCCGTCAGCGACCTTGCCCCGGGTGGTAAGCAGTTGGGCAAAAGGCGCCAGCACGATGGCGCCCGCGCTGTGGCTGACCAGGTGCAGCTCCACGTTCTCGCGCTGCAATAAATCCATTAGGTAGTGGAGCACGAGGCGCAGTCCTCCCTCGCCACGGAGCGTGGCCAGCTGCCCGTTCTCCTTCATCTCCTGCCAGAGCGAGCGGCCGCCCACGTTGCGGGCCACGGGCTCCAGAAAGTCGTCGAGGCGGTCCAGCACAAAGTCCAGTGCGCCGTCGAGGAAGCCTTCCGGCCGGCGGCGGCGCTGGGCATCCTGCAGCAGGTTGGTGAGCGTGGTCCACAGGTCGCTCTTCCAGATAATAGCCAATGGATACACTTCGTGCTTGAGCAGCTCGACGCGGTACTCCGCCACGCGCTGCAGCGCCTCATCTTCGCCCACGAGGCCGCCATGGGCGTAAATGAGCAGGCGTTTGCGCTTCCAGCTCTTGGTGATGACCGGAAACTCCTCCAGCAGCAGGTGGCGCACTTCCTCCTCGTCGTTGCCGAAGGTGCCGGTCGAGCGCAGAGTACCGTCGTTACCCAGGCTGATGACGTGGGGACGCAGGTCGGAAAAGCCGTAGGCGTTGGATCTGACGGCCCCATTCCAGCGGGCGGCGGCCACGCCCTGGGCCGTGCGCAGCTGCAGCGGCACCCCCAGGCGCACGACCCACACGTCGGTGCCGTGAGCCAGCCAGTCGTCGTACGTCAGGTGCGCAAACCCATCCTTGCCCCAACCGGGCCCCCAGGAGTTTTGCAGCCAGAACCCCCGCTCGTCGTAGCCAACGATGGCGAAAGCGTGGCCCCCGAGCCGCTTTTTTTCCACCTCAATGCGGCCCGAAGCACTCACCCGCTCCCAGCCGTCGTGCACGATGCCCGTGGCGTAGAGCACGCCCACCTCGGCCAGGGCATTGTGCATGCTTACCAGGTCTTTGTGGTTGACGCGGAAATAGGCGCCGAGCGGGCAGCGCCCGGCGGCCTGCGCCAACTGCCCCGTAAGCCGGTGGCCGGTGGGACTCCCACTGCTGGGCCAGTCCTGCTCGGCGCACACGCCGTGCTTGTGCCAGCCTTTGATGGCGCCGCGCGCGCTCGAGCCCTCGTAGCCTTCGCCTTCCCACTCGTCGTAGCGGCGGGCCATGTCGTAGAGCATCCGGGCCGAAACGGGCTGGCAGGGCTGGGCGCGCTGCCCGAGCAGGTAATTGGCCACGGTGGCCAGGGCAAAGCCCGTGCAGGCCCCTTCCCGCCCCTGGTCGAGCACCGGTACGCCGTAGTGCTTGGCTATCTTCTGGTATTCCGCCAGCGGTCGGGTAGCGGACACTTCGCGCAGAGTAGGCGTGAACAAGGTATCGCGAAAATCCAGTGTATCCGGCCGCGCGTCGAGTACGTAGCTGTTGCCAGTGGCCTTTTTGCTCGTTGACTTACTGGTCAGCGCTACGGTAATACAGTTGGTGCTGCGAACAGTATCCTGGCTGGTTCCTTCGGCGTCGAGGGCAAATAGCTGGTCGGTGGGCGCGGGAGCCGTGGCCATGGCGGGGGTATTGTCCCGCGCCGGGGCGGCCTTGGCGGGGGAGTGCCCATTCGAGGACATGGCCCCCGCCAGGGCTGCCGAGGCCGGCAGCGCCGCCAGCTCTGCTTTCACCAGCTTTAAGAATCCGCTAATACCGCCTTTTGAATCCAGCAGCAGATGCGGGCATTTTTTTCCTGACCAGTGCTGGTGCGGTACGACGTGCGCTATTCCGATGCCCAGGCGCTGGAGCAGCGCGGCCGTAAGCAGGGCGGCCCGCTGGTTGGCGGCGGCCTGGTCGATGCCGGCGTGTTCACAGATCTCGATGCCAATGCTGCTGGCATTGCCCAGGCCGGTGCCGGCGTGCATGCCCCGCTCGTGAAGGGGCAGGTGCTGCACGCAGCGCTCATCATCCACGGTGAAGTGCCAGGAAACGAGGCGCTGCTGGGCGTCGGCTCCTTTTACGTACTGGGCGTGCATGCGCGCATCAGCCCCACTTTTGGCATTGGCCGTGTTGTGGATGGTGATGTGCGTGGGCGTAATGGCGTGGCCGGAGCGGTTGGGAGCCCCGGCTTTGATAAAATCGGTCGAGAGGTTGAGCCGATCGGACAGGGAGGTTGAAGGAGCCATGAGCGGGAAGGGAATGGGTGAAGTACCAAGCCAGAACGCGGGACCTGTCAAGGCCGCAGGCGTACGGCCCCGGTGCACTAAAACTATTCTTTCCCACCGGGGCCCGCATCAGTGCCAACACTGAATCGGAGAATCCCGGCGGCTTGATAACCTTCACCTGCAGCCGGTTATACTGTGCGCCGCGCGACTGTCTTCTGCTCTTGCCCCGGGGTTGCCGGCGGCAGAAAAGCCTTGCCCTGCCGGCCATCGCGTACCTGTTCACCCTGGCGGAGTCTGGTAAGGGCAGGATCCGGCTGTTACTGTTAGAGGAAGTCAGTGGGCTGGCGGCGGGACCACCGACCTGGCCGGGCTGCAGGTGGCGCCCAGCGGCAAGCTGCTTGATGCCGAGGGCTTCGCCGTGGTGGGTCTGGTGCACGAGAATGAGTACGTGATTCCGGAGTGGATGCGGGCCGACCCGAAGGTGACCCAGATGGCGCAGTACCTGGAGGCCCGCCGGCTGCGCGGCTACCTGCAGGGCGGGCCCACTACTCCAGGCCGGCAAGTGGACGTCGATGTGGATGGCAACGAGTTTGGCAGCAACTCGCCGGCGGCCGCCTTGCTGCAGCAGTTGCTGGCGGAGTAGCGGGAACAGAATGACCGGACGAACACCTGGACCCGGGAGCTGAAGAGGATAAACTCCCTGCACGATTTCGATTAGGACTACGGCACGTTTAAGAAGGTGAACAACGGCGGCATCAGCTGAAAGGCCACCCAATGAACGCCTGAGTATTGGAGGATTTTTCGACTCCTTCTAACGCCCCCGAAAATGCGGGGTTGGTTTTTTTTCAGCTACTCTGTGAGCAGGCGCGTACTTTACCTATTCCTTCCCCACTAGCTACGATGCCCCCGAACCACACGCCCAAGGCCAAGTCTAGCTCCCTACGGGCCGAAAACGAGGCCCTGCGCGAGCAAATCAAGCAGCTGCAGGCCGACCGGACGACGGTGGCCAAAAAGAAGGCAAAGGACGACAGGTACGAGCAAAGCCAAGTGCGCTTCCGCACCGTGTTCGAGAATTCGCCGCTGGGCCAGAAAATCATCAACCCCGATTTGGTCATCCGCCAAGCCAACCTGGCGCTGGCGGCCATGCTCGGCTTCACCCGCCCCGACGAAGTGGAGGGCCGGCGCATCCTCGAGTTTGCCCACCCGCACTACCGCGCCGACTGGGACCACCTGCATGAGCGCCTCTGGGACCACCGCATCCCGAATTTCACCTTCGACACCTGCTTAGTGCGGGCGGACGGTTCTTCCTTCTGGTGCCAGGTCCACTCCATTCTGTTCCCGGACGACGGCGAAGAGCTGGGCTATACCACCCTCATCGACACCACCGCGCATAAGGAGTTAGAAGCGTCCCTCAAGCGCCTCTACGACACGCAGGAGACCATCATGCACTTGGCGGCCCACGACCTGAAAGCCCCCATTGCTAATATTCAGATGCTGACCGATCTGCTGCGCCGCGCCGCGACCAGTGAGGAACCGGAAGCCTCCAAGTTTCTACAGTTGATTGAGCAATCCTGCAACGAGGCCGGTGCCCTGCTCCAGGATGTGCTCTACCTCGGGGAACTGGACGCGACCCAGCTAAAAAAGGAGCCCACCAACTTCAACGCCTTTCTGGACACGCAACTGACCGTGCACCGCCTCGCCGCGCAGGAAAAAGGGATTGACTTGGTATTGGAGCTGCCGCCGCACACCCTGACCGCGCAACTGAACCCTAACAAGTTCAGCCGGGTCGTGACCAACCTGCTCACCAATGCCCTAAAGTTCACCCCGACCGGGGGCCAGGTACTTGTCCGCCTGGAAGAGCCGGCCGGTCGGCCGTGCCTCACGGTGCAGGATACCGGCGTGGGCATTGCCCCAGCGTTGCAGGCGCACATCTTCGACAAGTTCAGTGCCGCCGCCCGCAACGGCCTCTACGCGGAAGGCACCACCGGCTTGGGCCTCTTTATCACCCAACAGATTGTGCGCCTGCACGGCGGCAAAATCCGGGTCGAAAGCCGCGAAAACGAGGGCACAACCTTCTTTATCGACCTCCCTTAGCCTACTCGGGGTCCACTCAGAAAATGGAAAAGAAAGTACGTCAAGCAATTTTACTCGCGCTCTTGGGCTTCCAAGTGGGCTATTACCTCGTCCGGCGTTAAGTCGCCCACACGAATTGTTCAAGTAGCATCTGCTCGTATGGCTTGGGCATTAAGTGGGTGCCCTGCGTGATACGCAGCGCGGCCATGACCAGGCGCTGCCGGCCGTACTCGGTGGCCAATGGAGACTTGAGGTGGTCCGATTAGGCAGGACAGTTTAGGGCAGTAGTTTGAAGAAGCTGTTGGTGAGTGCGATAGGGGGTGTGATAGCCGATGCTGGAGTGCAGCCGGTCGTGATTGTAGTAGTCAAAATAGTCGGCGACGCTGGCTTGCGCGTCGGCCAGGTCGGCAAACACGGGCCACTCGCGGAGTTCGAGCACCTCCGTTTTGAGGCGTGACCACAGGCTCTCGGCTTGCGCATTGTCGTAGCAGTCGCCGCGGCGGCTCTGCGAGCGCAGGGCCCCGTGCTCGTGCAGCAGTTGCCGGTAGGCCTTGCCGCAGTACTGTCCGCCACGGTCGGAATGAACGACCAGCCCAGGCGTGGGCGGTTGGGCCAAAAAGGCCCGCTGCAACGCCGTGGTGACCAACTCTTCAGGCATGGTGGCCGCCACGTGCCAGCCCACGACGTGCTTACTGGCCACATCCTGAAACGCGCATAAATAGGCCCAGCAGCCGCTGGCTAGCGGCAAATAGGTGATATCCGAGACCCAGACCCGGTTGGCCTGGGTCGGCTTGGGCTGGTCGAGCAGCCGGTTGGGGGCGCAGCGCAGCCCGTGGGTCGAGTCGGTGGTGCGCGGGGTGTAGGCCTTGGGCTGCAAGGCGTGCAGGCCCCGCCGACGCATGGCCGTGCGCAGGCGCTGGCGGCCCAGTCGGTGCCCTTTTTCCCGCAGCGCCACCTGCAGCCGGCGTGTGCCGTAGCGGCGTTTATGCCCGCCGAAAACCTTGACCAGCGCCGTTTCCCAGGCCGGCGTCTTCGGGCGCCCCACCGCCCGCTGCTGGCCCTGTTGCCAGGCATAAAAGCCGCTGGCCGGCACGCCCAGCACCTGGCAGAGCCGCCGCACGGGGTAATGGCCGCGCTCGGCGGCAATGAAGCGGTAGCGGCTCATTGGTTCGGCGTCTGCGAGATAACGCGCCTCCGGCGTTTGCTGGCGATGGCTTTTTTTTAAATATCCAGTTCCTGCGCCTGTCGCCGGGCCAGGGCCCGCAGCTGGCGCAGTTCGGCGGCTGTATCGGGGCCCAAGGTCGCGCCTAACGCCGCCGCTACCGGCGTTTGGGCAGCTTTTTGCCACTGGTAGATGCGCTTCGGGTCGATGTTCAAGGCGCGGGCAGCGGCTTGGGCCGAGCGGCTTTGCTCAGCCAGGCGCAAGGCTTCGGCGCGGAAGGCCGCGTCGTACTTGCGGCGTTTGTCGGGTTTTGGCGTCTCGTTCATGACGAAGGAAAGATACCACCCTATTCTGTCCACATTTTCTAGACCACCTCAGTCGGAGTGAACGAGGAGCCCCGCCGGGGGCCGACGCACGGCGAGGGCGCGCCGCAGGGCCTCGCTGACTAGGTCCTCCGGCATCGTGTCGCGCACGTCCCAGCCGACGATTTTGCGCGAGCAGCGGTCAAGCCACACGGCCAGGTAGAGCCAGCCCCCGCCTTGGCGCGGCAAATAGGTGATGTCACCCACCCAGACTCGGTTCGGGGCCGTGGGGGCCGGCTGGCCGAGCAAGCGGTTGGGGACGGCGCGCATGGCCGGGTCGGAATCGGTGGTGCGGGGTACAAACGAGCGGGGCTGCTGGGCCCGCAGGCCGTGGGCTTTGAGCACGCGGCGGATGCGCCAGCGGCCCACCGCATGGCCTTGGGCCTGCACTTCGGCCCGCAGTCGCCGTGTGCCATGGCGCTGGCTGTGGTAGGCAAAGCACTCGCGCACCGCTACTTGCCAGGCCGGCTCGGCCCTGGGCTGCTGCCGGTGGCGCTGCCAGGCGTAATACGCGGCCGGGGCCACGTGCAGCACCTGGCAGAGCTGGCGCACCGGGGCCTGGCTGGCCCGCTGGGCGATGTAGCGGTAGGTGCTCACGGGGGCGGCTGGCCGAAGATGACCAAGGCTTTTTTTTAAATGTCGAGCTCCTGCGCCAGCCGCTTGTTGGCCGCACGCAGGGCTCGTACTTCCGGGTCCCGGGCCACTTCCACACTGCCCACCTCGGCCACGAGCTGCGCTTGCTGCCAGCGGTAGAGCAGCTTGGGGCTGATGCCTGGCTTCTGAAAGCCGCGGCCTGCGTGCTGCGGCTTTCAGAAGCCAGGCGCAGCGCTTCGACCTTGAAAGCTTCGTCGTACTTACGCCGTTTGTCGGGCGACGTCCCGCTGATTTTGGTTGCCATAACAGAAGAAATATACGTCCTTCTTCTGTCCGTCTTGCCTAGACCACCTCAGCTTTGGCTAGACCACCTCACCCTTATCTACCCGGTCTTAACTGCCATTTGGTACCGCGTATGCACTCCAGCAGGTGCATGCTGCCATAAGCTCTCACCAAACTGGCTTGGGAGGAGATAAAGCTGAGTCTTGTCCCGTTAGCTGACCCGTAAAACAAAAAAATCCCGATAACTAACTGTTTTTTAGTTGGTTATCGGGATTGATGGTGGTCGCGCTAGGAAGAAATTACTGTTCGCGTTTTCCAGCGTTTTCCAGCGTTTACGCCCTGCCAGTGCCAAAAACGCGGATCAGCTTGCAAACGCTTGCAAACGCAGGAAAAACCTGCCCCCCAAACTGCCCCCCTTTTCTGCCCCCCCCAACGGCTCGTTATGCCGCCCGATTGGGTCCATGCTTTTTGTATTGGTTGACCAGAGCCAGCACGTCGACACCGACGTAGTGGTTGAAGCTGGCCTCGGTGGTGTGGCCCGTGGCCATCATCACCATCCGGCTGGGTACACCCTGAAATAATTTTAGGGTGACAAAGGTTTTGCGGCCGATCTTGGTCGACACGCCTACCCGGGTAACGCCGGCCAGCTGGGCAATCAGCTTCAGGTACGCGTTGACCTTCGGACAGCGCGGTACCAGCTGCTCACTCTGGCCAGCGTACTTGGCCGCCAGGGCCACCGGCTTGAATAGCGTATCGTCGTAGTACGGAATGTGGCAGGAGTTGCCCGACTTGCCCCGATCCCATCGGATGATATCGCCGTGCACGTCACCCGGGCCCACGGTATCGGCATCCTGAATACTCAGCCCGGTATAGCAGCACTGCAGGAACTTGTCGCGAGCCAGCTCTACCTGGTAGGCGTACTCAGCGAAGCGCGGCCCACTGATGGTCAGGTCCAGCTTGTAGAGGTCCTTTTTGCGGGAAGTAGGTGCTGGCCAGAGGGAGTAAATCTTCTCCCGAAGGGTGCCCGTGAAGTCCAGCGTAGCAATGCGCACCAGTTCGTCCTCGGTCAAGGCCTCGACGCCAACATAGCGGGAAGGAGCGACGAACTTATGGGACTGCCGGTGCACGGGCAGATCCCGGTCATCTTCGCACCAGGTGAGGAACGTGTTGAGGTGGCTGATGTACTTGCCAAACGTGTTGAGCTTGCGGTCCATGGTGTTGCGCACGTACTCCCGGAAGGGCTCGTAGAAGCGTAGCAGGTCCATCTCCTCCAGCTTCAGTGGCTTCCCGCGGTGCTCCTCAAATGCTCGGAACCGCTGCTGGGTCGATTTGTAGGCTTTGATGGTATTGATCGACGTGGCCTTACCGCTGTGCTGGTTGGACTTAGCCCGCTGCTCGGCAACCCACTCGTCGTATAGACCACCTTCGTCGAAGAGGCCCAGCTTGGCACGCCTAGGCTTAGCAGCTTCCTGCACGGCCGCCGGTGCCGGCTCGAGTGGTGGCGGCTTCAGGTACGCCTGCAACAGGCCAGCCAGCTCGTCCATGAGTAGCCGGCGGTGCTCTCGGCCGGCCGCGTGTTCGGCATCCTCCGCTACTTGTCGCAGCCCGGCCAGCTTGGGGTTGATGACCGTGTTGAAGGAGCCGGGCTTGCTCAGCACGTAGCTGCCGTCCCAGTGCTCAGGTCGCACGCTCAGCCCAGTACTCTCGCGCAGACGATGGCCATCCCAACACACCACCATGCGGATGGGGACAAAGCCGGCCTTGGTTTTCTTATCCAAGCGCAGTTCCCAGGTGATTTTCATACCTACTTCGTCTCAGTCGACTTACGCTTCAGGATGTACACGTTATCAAATGCGTACTTCCTGCTTGGACCCGTATTTAAGTCCATCCCGGCTTGTGGAAACAGCTCTTGCCTACTTGAAGTGATAATCCAACCCAATGAATCAAGAAAATTGAGCACAGCAGCTTCCGTTTCGAACTCCATTGCCAAACCTTGTTCATCTTGGTAATAGGCGTCTTTTAGCCTATGAATGACACCCTCATCAAGCATAAGAAATCGACCACGCCCGATGAGAGAAGAATTTGTTTTGGCAACCGCATAGGTTGCAGGGCCAATGGTGCGCACCCTTTTGCCGCTAAGATTAGTAGCGCCAGCTGCAGCTAAAGGCTCGATGAATCGCTCCGACACGAACAGATCCGTAGTACCACGGCGCACTTTCACCCAGCGGGGCGAGGAGCCGTCCACCTGCACCAGCTTCTCCGTCTTGCTTAGGTAGAGTGTAGGCGCAATCGTATCGGAGAGCGACTTATAGGCTGGTACCGACGCTTCTTTGAGGTACCGACGAACTTCCCCAGTAGGCTTTGGGGCGGGCGTTGTCTGACTAAAGGCATATATAGGCCCAAGCAAACATAGGCCACAAATGATGATTTTCCCAGAGGGGCGGCTAATCCGCATTGTCAATGAGGTTGATAATGCGTTCTTTATCCTGAATGGTTTGCAGAAGAAGGTGAACATGGGTGCGGCAGAATGCCAGCTCGTGCTGGCAGGAAAAGACAGTATAGGACTGCGTTGCAGTGCCGTGATTGGTGCCGATAGAATTACCAGGGTCAGGCAACAGGTGGTGGAGCGGGGCGGAAAAGGGCTTGGACAGCAGCACTGGCCCTTCTCCTAAAATGAGCCAGTCGGGATTGATGTAGGGAAGCGCCCGCCTAATGCAGGCCAGCAGGGAAACGCTTGGCTTGGCTCGACTCTTCAGGATGCGCTTCATGCGCCCCGTAGGCAGGTCGAGCAGCGTGGCGAATTCACTGGGCGTAAGGTTCAATACAGTCCGCAAGTGGCCCATGCGGTCAGCAGGGCGACATGCCATGGGAAAGCAGTGCCGAAACCGGCACTGCTGCCAAGTGGATTGCTTACGCCAACAGGCGCGACTTACGAGCGTTGTACTCGTCTTCGGTAATGGCGCCCTTCTCCTTCAGATCGAATAGTTTACTCAACTCGTCACCCGCGCCGGTGCTGGAGTAACCCATGGGGCTCATGCCTCCATTGTACTCGGCGTTAAAAGCCTCATCCGTCATCGTGAGAAACTTGATGAAGTGGTAAAGAGCAATGAAAGCGGGGATAAAGGTCCAGCAAAAGAGGATGCAAATGACGCCGGTGCCAGCGCGGCCCAGGTAAAAAAACTGTCCCCCGAACCCCCCGAGGAAGAAGGCAATGATGGCTGCAGTAGTTCTGTTTTTCATGCGGTAACTAGAAGGTACAGTTGAATAGGTGGCAGCGAAAAGCGTGTCGCGGCCTGGCACGTGAACAATACTTGCAATAGGGGTAATCAGGGCGGGGTAAGCGGGACTTGGTTATTTTTTCAGCTGCATCTCTAGCAGCAGGATGATTCGCTCCTTATCCGCCAGCTGGCTGAGCAATCGGGAGTTCTCTTGACGGAGTCGTTCGTTTTCTACTTCAAGGTCGCCAGGGGGCTTCTCGCCGGCAGCCATACCGCTAGAGTGGCTCTGGCTGGCCGTGCCGTGGTTGGTGCCGATGCTATTGACTGACCCATTCTTAGAGGTATTGTAAATAGCCCGCTCTTCAGCAGTTTGATTCAAAAGTATTTCCCCATCTCCTGTGAGTAGCCAGATAGGATTGACGCGTTCAAAGCGACGCACTATTTTCTCAAGATATTCAGAACTGGGTTTTGAGCCTCTATCCAAATAATTGCGGGTAGTTGCCTCGCTGACATTTATCTCATGGCTGAAGGTTCTAATCTTCAGGTCGAGGGTATTTACTAGAATCTTAAGCCGCTCATTGATAGATGAATGAGTCATTGTAAGCGTGTTATTGAAAAATTTATTCCCAATAGAATAGACAATTGTCTTTCAATCAGCGTATGTTTGTCTTACATACAGGGAAGATAGCGCAATAAAGGGATTGCGCTGGAGAACTGTGCAAACACAATGCTGACAGATAAGCAGAAGTACTTCCACCTGATGGGTGAGGTATGCGAGCAACTCGCTCCGGACGCCGTCGATGCGACTGTGCGGGCCGGCTACAAAACGCCTTCCAACCTGCTAGCCATGGTGCGCCTGGGGCGCCGTGCCAACCTACCTGATCTGGTGGCCATGGTAGAGGTTTCCCTCCCAGCCTTTGAAATTCCGACCCACCTGCGGCCGGCTGCCTAGCCTTTTTCCTACACCTCCACCTCACATCTTTTCCACCGATGAACCTCCTGGCCAGCCCGCCAATCAGCGTTACACATGCGCTGAGCGGGAAACGCATCCGCATCTCTGAGCTGCAAGAAGGCGCTCAGCTTTGTGCGCCCATTTTAGGCTTCTGGCGCTACGCCGGCGGCTTTACCGTCTACCTGGCCGGCACGATGCCCGCCAACCTGCGCACGGCAGCCGAAGAGGGCCGCGAAAGTGAAGAGGTGATTTGGGGAGACATCACCTCAGGAATCCTGGAGGTGGAGCTCGAGCACTGCCGCCATGAATTTCGCGTGCTGCCGGCACCCCAGGGCAAGATCATCCCACTGTTCGGCATTGAGCCGTCCCTGAGTGAGGCCGCCTGATGCTGACCATTGAGCCCCCCCAAGGCATTGTCTGCCCGGCCGAACTGCCGGTGGCATCTGCTGTGCTCGATGCTGCATGCTTCGAGGTTCACGAGCCCCACAATTACAACCGCCTGTTCCAGGTGCTGCACCAGCGGCACCCGCAGCTGGGCGAGGAACTCCATTACCTGATGCGTCCGCAGCAGCCCGTAGGGGCGCAGTCTGTGATGCGCGTCGCTTAGTCTGAACCGCGATGGATGCCAATCAACTAGCCACCAAGGGCGATCTGGACGCTCTGCTCTCCCAGATTCAGCAGCTGCTCCCAGCCCCGGCCGCGGCTCCGGCATCCAGCGACGAATACCTCACGCCAGAGGAAGTAGCTAAAGCGACACGTTTCAGCGTGCGCACTGTCAAAAAGTGGATTCACGAGGGAAAATTCGGCCTCAATGGCAAGCGGGTTTACCTCTTCGCCCTGGAGTTTTCCCCGGGCCTGCAACGCATCCCTAAGGCTGCCCTGCTGGCTTACGGCCAGTCGATGGGCTTCACGGTCAACGACCTCAAAAACAAGCCGCAAATGAGCGTGGCGGCCTAAATCGCGCTTTTTCTCACCCTACATCTTTTCCATCATGCCCTTACCCGATTCAATCACCGTCGATGGCTTCACCGCCCTCACCACCGAGGCCCACGCCTTGGCCATCTACAACCACACGCTCCGGATCATGGCGCTGAAACGCCGCTTGCAGCTTTCCCTGCAGCGCGAGGAGCGGGAACAATTCAGTGACGAGCTGCGCCACACCCAGACGCTGGTAAAGGTGCACGTGGTTCGCATGCATGAGATGATTGAGGAGCAGGATGCTGTTGTTGGAACTGCTGAAGCTGCCTAGCGCCATGAAAGCCAAGGAACTGAAGCAATGGAACGAAGCTTTTCCGGTCGGCACGCTGGTACTAGCTTATCCCGGCGGTCGTGATTTCCCGCCAACGTTTACGAAGATCCGCTCGGCCGCCTTCCTGATGAGCAGCGGGGTAGCCATTGCGGCCGTGGAGCAATGCTCCAGCGGCATTGGCCTCGACTTTATCGACCGCTCGACGGAGCCACCGGCGGCGCATGAGCAGATGATGCGCCGGCAACTAGCGGAGAAGGTCATCAAGTTTTCCAGCAACCTCATCTGCGAAACGGTGAAGCGCCACCTGGACACCTGGGGGCAGCTCAAGGACCGCAGCATGATCGAGGCGGCTCTGGAGCGAGGGCAGACTGAGGAGGAAGTAATGCGGCGGCTGCAGGTGGACGCCGCCGATTCGGTGGTAGCAGTACTGCAAACTAAATCGGCTCAGGCATCGGCCGTAGTCGCCCAGCTGCAGCAACACCGGGAAGGAGGGCAGCAACATGGCTAAGCTCGAAAAACCCGTATTGGTTGAACTGCTAGCGACTGCTGTCGATGGCGATCATTGCGTTTCCCTGGCTGCCATCAGCCTTAATTTTGAACTTGTTGGCTCTGCCAGTATCGTCTTCGCAGATTCAGATACACCCACACTGGGGAATCTGTTTGTCTTGGAAGGTCGCCGCCGGGAAGGTATTGCTTCAGGCCTGACGAATGCAGCACTCAGCTGGGCGAATTCCATGGAGAAAAGCCTGTATCTGCATGTACAGCCTACAAACACTGCTGCGCGGGCCCTTTACCAAGAGCTAGGTTTTGAGTACACAGGTGAGTTGACAGATAGTGGAAGCTACTGGATGGTGAAATCTGCGTTCGAGTGCCGTTTGGCTAATCCTTGGACCCCACCCCTGTTAGGAGAGGAGGCTCGGAATGCATAGAGCCAACTGCCCCATTCGTCAGGCCGCCGACCGGGCGCAGCGCCGCATGATCATGGCCATGGCCATCCTGATCGGGCTGGCCGGCTGCACCCGCAAGCTCACCCAGACCGAAAAAGCGGAGCACGCAGCCCCACGCGTTGAAGTAGGAAAGGAGGTTCACTTTGGCTAAGCGCGTGAAAGCAGACGCTCCTGCACCGAACCCAACCGGACCTAACGTTGCCCTCGTGGAGGCAACGCCGGCCGCCCAGCCCCAGGTACACCACGCGCTGCAATACGTGGCGCTGGCCGATATCGATCTGGTGGAAAACACCCGGAGCGAGTATGAGGAGGATGAGATGGTGGGCCTTACGCAAAGCGTACGGGCCCACGGCGTTTTACAGCCCATCAGCCTGCGCCCCCATCCACTGGCCCCCGACCGCTACCAGCTGGCGGCCGGCCACCGGCGCTACTTCGCCTCGGAGCGGGCGGGCCTGGCCGACATTCCGGCCAGCATCCGGGAGATGACCGACCACCAATTCCTGGAAATCCAGCTGCTGGAGAACCTGCAGCGCCAGAACGTGTCGCCGGCTGATGAGGCCCGCGCCTTCGCTAATCTGCTGGCCAACGACTTCACGGTCGAGGAAATTGCCGAGCACGTGGGCAAGCCGGCGCGCTTCGTCGCCCAGCGGGCCAAGCTGGCCGATCTGATTCCCTTCTGGATGGTAGCCCTGCGGGAGAACCGTCTCCCGCTGGTGGCCGCGCACGAGCTGGCCCGGCTGCCGGCCGCTTCTCAGGAAAAGGCGTGCTCCATCACGGACCCTTACGGGTACACTGTGAAAGACCGCACCAGCTTGAAGTACACGGCCGATATGGTCCGCAAGTACATCAGCAGCGAAATCATGCGCGACCTGCACCAGGCCGCATTTCCGAAGGTCGACGAGCTGCTGCTTCCGGCTGCCGGTGCCTGCACCACGTGCCCAAAACGGAGCGGTGCTTACCAGCTGCTCTTCGAGGAAGAAGGCGCCAAGGATTTTTGCCTGGATGCGGTCTGCTTTGGAGCCAAGAAGATGGCTTTCGTCGAGCGGCGCACCCTGGAGCTAACCCAGGACGCCGGCAAAGCGCCGGTGCGCATCACCGCCGAGTGGAACACCAAGACGCCGGGCGTAGTACCTCGCAACGACTACCAGCCCGCCACGTCGAGCACCAAAGGGGCTGTCGAGGTGCTCGTGGTTGACGGCCCCGACGCCGGGCAGCTGAAGCACGTGGTGCTCAGTAGCCGGGCCAAGCCGCTCGACGCTGACCAGATAGCGCAGCAGGAGCGGAGCAAGAAGGAAGTGGAAGCGGCCAGAATTCGGGCCAACCGCCTGAAGCGCGTCACCAACCAGCTGCTCGCCCAGGAGCTGCGGGCGCAGTTTGTAACGGGCCTGGAGCAAAACGGGCCCGGCGCACGGCAACTGCTTGTGCATTTTGTGGCCCGTGCCATCACCTACGGAGTTTCCAAGGCCCCGATTGATACGCTGGAGTACCTAGTACAGCAGTATGGGTTTGACAGAGCAGCCGGCACCGACCTCGATACACAATACCGCTCCAGTGAGCCCACGTTGCACGAGCAGTACCTGCGCCGGCAACTGGCCCGGCTGGATGCCAGTGTGCTGGTGGTGCTGTACTTCGACTTGAAATTCCGGGAGCGGATCGAGAACGAGGAGTATGACAACCAGCGCGCCCTGGCCAAATACCTCCCCGGTGGTGTGCCGGATGTTTCTGCTGAAGCTGAGCAGCTGCTGGTGGCGCGCTTCTACACCCCGCGCACGAAGAAAGGCAACGACTCGGCCGAGGTTCTGGAGCAGGCCCTGCAGCAGCAGTTTGAGCCGGTCGGAGAGGAGGTGCCGCATGCTTAAAGTGTGCCTCGCCCTGCTCGCCGCGCTCGTGACCCTGACGCTCGTGCTGCTGCTGCTCAAGCTCGGGCACATCGGCCCGGTCGGATCCTGGCCGTGGCTGTCCGTAGTGGCCCCGATTTGGGGCGCCTGGTGCCTGACGCTCTTTGGCACCATGGTGTACGGCCTGATCCGGCTGGTTATGCTGGTCGTGCCCAGGAACTGATGCGCACGGCCACCCACGCGCTGCAGCGCGCCCCACCCTAGTTTTTCCCTGCCTCGTGTGAGGAGCCGCTTTTATTCCCTGGAAAAGATGGGGCGGTTGTCGGCCTCGCGGCCGGCCAGGGTCTATTTCCACCCCCACAACCTACTGCAACATTACCGCGCCCGTCGGCCAGTTGAAGCCGACCGTTCCCACCAGGGTGGGAATCGAGAGAGGGAAGGGGCCAGCTCGTGCTGGCCGGGCGCACGGAGGCGCTGCATGGCAGTACCTAGCCGGACGGATGGCAACCGGGAATACCCGCCCGCTGCCAGCCTAAGGCATTTTTTTGAGCCCTGCCACTATTGGCAAAACCCTACTACCTCATTTCAATCTTATGCTTCGTCCTACGCTTCTTCCGCTCGACAGCATTCGGCTGTCCTGGCACAGCCTTGTCGAAACTTTGCGCCTTCAGCAGGCGCCTCGGGTGCATAAGCGCAGCGCCCATGTGGTGCTCGGCAAGGCCCGCCCCGAGGCCACCATCATCACCCGGCCTAAGGCAGTGTGCGATGGGGGCAAGGAAACGGGCCTGACGCTGATCCAGATGGTGCGCCAGATGGTGCAGCGCCTGCTCAGCCAGGCCGTGCTTTCTGAGGCGCTGGTGGATGCCAACGGCCGCTTCCAACTGCCGCCGCTCTCAGTGAATGCCCGCAAGCTGATGGAGCGCCGGGGCCTGTCAGAGGTTACTATGCGCAGCCACCTGAAGCAGCTGCAGCTGGCCGGCCTGATTAAGGCCCGAAAGTTCCGCGGTACGCGTGCCAATTTCCACGTGTGGATAAACCCCGACTTTGTGTGGGAAGTGCCTGTGGATAGCCTTAAAAGCGTCGTAGGGGCTGGTTCCGAATGCACCCAAGGCGCCCCTTTTTCGGACCCCAACCATAAGAATCTTTCGCTTACTGAGGTTCTTGAACCACTAAAACCTCTCCAATTTCAAGTAGTGCGTGTGGATAAGTTGCCACTCCACCCCGAGACTGGAACCCCCTTACTGGAACCGGAGGGCTGCATTGAACCGGGGACGGCCCCCCACGACGCCGGCCAGGCGGCGAAATCTCGGCACAGGGGGCGCGCGGCGGCCCGCAAGGCGTCGGAGACCCCCGGAAACGAGCAGGCCGTGACGGCGGCCCGGAGAGCGCGTGCTGGGGCCTACGTCGCTCGGTTTTATCAGTACACCAGGACGATGCTCTACTCGCACCTGCCGCCATTTTCCCCCATGGAGGAGCAGTGGGCGAAGCTGGCCATCTGGAAAGGGCAGTACTACCCGATGCTCGATGCGACGCCAGAAGCCCAGTGGGACCGAATGCACGAGCTGATGCTGCGGCGGGTCGATCTGGCTTACTGGTACTTCCAGCGCCACCCCGACAGCTACCCAAGCCTGCCGTGGGTCGAGATAACGGCCGGCCAGGGCTACTTCGATGCCGGCAACATGAACGGCTTCGAGCGCACCCGGCTCTGGATCGGCAGGAAAATGAACAAGCCCAAGGGCGGCTTGACGGCCCTGGATAAGGCCCTGGACACCGCCGTGCGCGAAATTCAGCAGCGCCGCGACCTGGACCGCGGCCTCAAGGTTCAGGCTTCCGACCGGGCCAAACGCCTCTCGCTGGAAACGCTGCACTGGACCCACCGCACGCTAACCAACAGCCTCGCTGGCGAACAAGGACTTTTCTGCCTCGCTGCCCGCCTCGAGCAGCTGGGCCTGATGCACCCCTAAATCTTTTCACTTACATCTTTTCCAAATGGTTACGACATCCCATTCATCCGCTCCTGAAGCTTCCTGGCCTGCCAGCGCCCTTACCCGCGCCTGGGTGGTGTGGCAAAACGGCTTCAAGAAGTCATTCGCTTCCTTCGACAGCAGTGGCCGCTACCAGGTCGACAATCCGATGGCCTACGGTATCAAGGGCTTTAAGTCCCGGGTGCTCAATAAGACCTGGCCCTCGCCCATCAAGGAGCTGCGCATCTACGACAACCAAACCGGTGCGCAGCTGGAGGTGTGGGTGCAAAACGGCGTGCGGCTGGTATGAGCCTGCACGAGGAGCTGCTGATCCTGCCGGTGCTGAGCAACAAGCACGATCAAACCATTGAGCTCACCCCTCACCAGGCCGAAGCACTGCTGCACGCGCTAAAGTGGTACCTGCGCTTCCAGATCATGAAAGCCACCCACAATGGCCCGCTCTACCCATCCGAAGCGCAAACCATCCGGCCAGTGCACCAGGTGCTCAAGCGGCTGAGCAAGCTGCGGCAGGACTCGTGGCCACGTGACCGAATGCAGCGGCCGAAGCTGCGGAAGTTCCGGCTTGAATTCGACGCCGTGCTGCTGCTCAACGGCCTGCTGCGCGAAGACGAGCTGACCGCGGCCGAAACGATGCACCGCGGGCCGCTGAATGCAGTGTACCTCCAAATCAACCAGAAGGCCCAAAACCTCACGCAGTTCTTTCAACTCTAACCCATGGCTCCCATTCAGAACCACGACACCTACTGCGGCGCCATGCAAGGCTCACTCGCGCAGAAACTGTTCTTCGTCGAGCACCTGCCCAAACTGGATTATCTGCTCGACTACGGGTGTGCGGACGGTCATTTACTGCGGGCCCTTTATCGCAACAACCCCTGGGGCAACCCGGTGCTGGTGGGCTTCGACCAGGACGAGCAGATGATTGAGCGGGCCGAGGCAGCAGCGTTGGTAGGTGGTGGGCCGCTGTTCGTGAGCAACGAGGCCCACGCGCTGAGCAACCTCACGCTGGCCAGCAAGAAGGGCGCGCTAACAAGTGCCGTCCTGCTCTCGTCGGTGCTGCACGAAATGTACTCGCAGTCGGCCGATTGGAAGATGACCGGTTTTTGGAAGCGCCTGGCCGCCACTAGCGTCGAGTACATCATCATCCGGGATATGTTTTGGGATGAGCGTGAGGCGAAGCCACGGCGACAGTTTGCGCCGGCAATTGAGAGGAACTACCCGAAAGAAGCTGCCGACTTCGACCTGATGCTCAGCTGCGGCCAATCTATCGACCAGGCCAAGTATGCCACGGAGTTTCTGCTGAAGTACCCTTACCAGGAAAACTGGAACCGGGAGCTGCTCGAGGACTACTTCAGCATTCCGGTTTCCCTGCCGGCACGCATCCAGGATGCCGGCTACGAGCTGGTGATGTGGAAGCCCCACTGCGTGCCCTTCATCCAGGAGCGGATAAAACGGGATGTCGGCGTGGAGCTGAGCTACCCGACGCACGTGCACGGTATTTTCAAACGTCGGATTGTATAAATGAATGTACTGCTCACGGTCGAACTCAGCCTCGACTATCACCGAAAGTACCTGCAGCCTGGGCATAAGGCCAGCACTGTGCATCCGGAGATGGCTCGGAAGGTAGGGGAGGCGCTGCTGGCCGCCGGCGCCATCACCATCATCGACAATGGCCCCAAGTGCCCCACGGATGCCAAGGACGGCTATCATTCCTTCACGGTGCGCGTGGCAGCTCTCAATCCACTTTCTAGCCTCTCTACTCTTCCCTCAGGCAAATGAAGAAGATGCCCACTGCTGCCGGCGCTGCTCCAGGGCGCCGGAAGCCTCGGCCCGGTACCGCGGGCCAACTGCTGCTCGAGCACCTGGGCGACGAGGAGGGCTGGGCCGTGCTCAGTGGTGGCCAGCAGCTCAACCCCCGGATCCTGACGGCCGCGGCGCTGGCGCTTTACCTGAGCCGCAACAAGCTCGCAGCGCGCATCAGCAACCTCGATGTGCTACCGGTAGCACTGCAGTTGGTGGCCAGGCGCAAGCCCATCCACTGAGTAAACATTGATCTATGTAAATATAACGCGTCAGTTGAACGTATCCGCTCTATTGGCACCTATATTGGTAGCGCGAACACCCTGCTTGTTGGTAAAAATAGTTACATCCCTCTCGGCTTATTGGATTCTGAAACTCCCGCACTGGCGGGGTGTAAGAGGTCCTTTTGTGCACGGGTCAGCAGGCATAGCTTTGATTATTCCTACTGAACTATGGCACTAAAAATCCTGGATTTCCCGGTGCAGCCCTACGTGCGCAAATATTTGAACGTGCACCTGGGGCATGAGCAGTACCTGCTCAGCACCGCCGACCGCTTCGGCAAGATCCTCTTCCACATGCTGCGCCGGCAAGTGAAGGGCAAGCTGCACCACGCTGGCTCCCGCGCAGATTGTACGGAAGTGCTGCAGCTGGACATGCGCAATTTCCCGGTGTACCAGTATGGGCTTACGGAGCTGACAGACTACACTATCTTCCAGTTTAACGACTTCGTGGATGAAACCATGAAGGAGGAGCTCTACACCTGGGTGCGGAACTTCCTGAGTCGCAAGACCTCGATCCGGGACATCATCCTCGACTTTATGGCGGGCTACGACTTCCGGGAGGAGGAGGTCAAATACGAGACGCTCCGCAAGGCCGTGCAGCGCAATGTTAAGACGAAGGAGCTGCGAAAAAGACGGCCGAATTCGGTAGTCAATTTGTCCCAGAAACTTGCTGGTTTGTCCCAGAAAACGGCTGAATTGTCCCAGGAACCGGCTGGTTTGTCCCGCTATGCGTCGCTTTTAGCTATGCGTCAGGAGCTTATGAAAATTCCGGTAGTCCCCCACAGCTGAGATGGCCACGACTCCAACCCCCGCGTCCGCTCTGTTGCCGGATCCGTTCGGCCTGCGCAACCTCAACCAGCTGGTCGACGAGAACATCGCCGGCCTGCAGGCCATCTGGTACACCGAGGCCAGCAACCTGCTCACCTGGCCCGAGGTGGGCGCCCTGCTCATCGAGCAGACCCTGCTGCTGAAGCCCGGCGCCACCTGGTACCAGCTGCTGAGCACCCGCGGCTCGATGCGCTACAAGGCCACGCCCAAAGACCTGGGCCGCCACGGCTCGGGCTTCACCCACAAACTCACCGGCGCCCTGGCCAAGCATACGGAAGGCCTGGCCGCCGGGCTGGAGACACTGGGGGGCCGGCGCCTGGTGCTGCTCTACCGCGACCTGAACGGCCAGGTTCAGCTGGTGGGCACGCCCGAGCAGCCCTGCGAGTTCAAGGATAGCTACGATTCCGGCGACCAGCCCTTCGGCAACCGCAATGGCTACGACTTCACCATCAGCGCGGAGACGGCGCGACGTGCGCGCCCTTACCGCGGCACGTGGGCCGTGTCGGGCCTGGGCCTGCAGTACGCCGTGGAGCTGCAGCAGGGCAACGGGGGCAGCGTAGAGCTGCGCACTGCGGGCGGCGTGCTGCTGGCCACCGTGCTGGCTGGTAAGACAGTGATTTTGAAAAGTGGGTTTAGACTTAATTTCCAGGTACAATAATGGCAACTAGCCCAATAGTCCCCTTCCTGCAGAAAATGCTGCCCGGCGCCTTTCTGACCTTTTACAACAACCTTTTCAAGGATAACGACGAGTTCCTGATTAAGGAAGCCGATTTTCGCAAGCTGGCCAGCGACCTGGCCGATAACGTCGTTTTCTGGAGCAAGCTCAGCGCGCTGGGCATCCGGGGCGGCTTGCTGCCGCTGCAGCATCTGGGAGAATTAACCACCCAGAGCCCCGGCGTACTCGTGGTTGGCCAGCTGGCCAATGTGGCGTATGACACCGACGCGGCCACACTGGCCGCCCTGCTGGCTGCCGGCCCGCTGCCGGCCACGCTGGGCAGCGCCCAATACAAGCTCATTCGGGACACCACCGGTAACGTCGACGCCTTTACCGATGCCAAGCCCGAAACCACCACCCGGGTAAAGGCGCGGTGGGTGAAGGTTTCCGGCAGCGAGGATGAGAAGATAGCCAGCTACCCCACGCTGCAGCTGGAAGACTACCCGGTGAAAAAGGGCGACGTAGTGCAGTACCTGTTTCCCGATAACAAGAGCCGCCTGCTGGAAATCCTGCGCGACCTGCCGCTGGCCGGGGCCGGCAGTTTCAACCCCACGCCCACCGGCCTGGACACTGACCTCAACTACAAGAGCTTCGCCCCGCTGCAGGGAGGCACCACGCTGGCCCAGCTCATTGGCCTGCTGAACATCACCCAGAGCCACGCCACGACGCTGGAGCAGGCCGCCAACGGCAAACTGCCTGCCGGCTGCCTGCTGCGCATTGTCAAGCGCAGCCCGCCCAACGCCAACCCCCAACTGCCCGACGTACTGGTGCCCGCCTACAGCGCCCGAGCCCTGGCCACCGAAGAAGCGTACATAGAAAATGCTGACGGCACTATTTCGCCAGTCGTCTACAACCTGGCCACCAACCAGACCACCGCCCGCGGAGCAACGACACCCGCCAGCATCTACCGCAACGGCCAAGTCATTCCCGTACCCGTCGCCAGCGACCTGAACACGCTGCCGCAGGCCGGCGACGTAGTGATTTTGCAGAACCCGCTGAACCTGGCCACCTGGCAGCTGCGCGACCAGGTGCGTTACCTGACCGGCGGCATTCCTATCAAGGTTTCCCTCATTACGGACGGCGGCGTGAGCGTTAACGCCTTGGTGCTGGGCGGCAGCCAGTATGTGAGCACGTCGCGCTTCGCCAGCATCACCGGCCCCGCCAGCAAGGTGACGCTGGAAATGGATCTGCTTTCCCAGGGCAGCCCCGGCACCAGCATCCTTGTGGGCAACGGCGCCGTAGTCCATCACCGCGGCGTCATGAACGGCCAGGGTGGCGTAGGTGTAAACGTTTCAGGAACGGCGCAGTACTTTTTCGAAGGAGAATGCCAAAGCGGAGGCGGCTACCTGGTGCTGGCATCCGGTAGCGCCAAGGCCGTGCTGAAGCCCACCAACGTGCCCAGTTTCGGGTTTCGCGCTGCCATCCAGGCCAGTGGCACGTCAGATGTTAGTATCCACAGTGGCCTAACCTACGTGCCTGGCAACAGCTACGCGCTGACCTACGCCGCCATCATCCAGAACACAGCCACCGTGCGCTTTAAATCGGGCATGGTTTACAGTGCCGACCGGCCGGCCGTCTTGTTCGAAGGTGCCGGCAGCCTCTACGTGAGCACGGCCGCCACCGTCAGCGACGCGGCCGGCATTGCCACCGGCAACGATCTGGGCCGCATCTACCGTCACGCTGGCGGCGGCCTGGAAGGTGAGCCAGGCCTGCCGGTGATTGAGCTACCCAGCGACGCCCCAGTGGGTGGCGGTGGCGGCCCGACCTACACGGCTGGTACCAATATTTCCATCAGCGGGACAACGATCAGCGCCACGTTCCCCCGCGTGTTAGGCTTGAGCTTTGCCATCGGCTCGGCCGACACGGGTAGTATTAGCGTGGGCGCGAAGTACGTGGGAGTGTACACGACGCTGGTGTCAGTGGGGGCCAACACGGTGACGCCGTATAAAAACGGGGTGGAAGCCGTCTTCCCGATAACGCTGGCGTTTGGGGACGTGCTGCGGGCCGATATTATTCGGCCGGTGGGGATACAGGCACTCGTAGAATTTATCTAATGGCCTACTTAAAGCACCATGTAGGTCCGCCGCCTGTGCCGCCGCCCCCGTATCCTGGCTTCCCGGAACCCAGCGTTTTCCTACTGGCCGGCAATACCACGTCCGTAGGCATCACCGGCCCCGGCACTGCTACCATGCAGGGCGCACCGGTGCTGCCGCTGGGCACGATGGCAGACGGCAAAAAGTGCTGGATATTCGACGCCGCCACCCAGCTGGCGGTTACGGGCCATGGCCTGGCGGCAGTCAATAGCGTCAGTTTCCTGGCCGGCTTCTCCATGCCGGCGCAGGTGGGGCAACATTACCTGATAGCGCTGGAGGACGGTTCGAATGCGGGGCAAGGGCGGTTCGATGCTTATTCTGATGGTGGGCAGTTGAACTGGCGCCGGCAGCGCGATGATACCAGCATTTCGGCCACCACCGGCTACATGGGAAACCCGGGCCAGCCGAGCTACTACGGCATCAGCCAGGCCTTTGGCGCAGGCGGAAAACTGATCTGTTACAGCACTACCTTCGGGGAGGATCCACTGATCTACGACACGCCGCAGACCGTCAGCAATAACATCGATGGTATCCTGTACCTAATGGCCGGCGGCGCCGGGTTTTTTATTCCCATGGAAGCAGGCACCCAGCTGCGCTACTTCCTGGTTTGGCCAACGGCCATCACTGCTGCAAAAATGAAAGCCTGGAAAGCCTGGCTTGATTATCAACCTTAATTTGTGTTCCCATGAAACCATACAACGAAATTTTCCCCAATGCCCGCCAGCCTATCCGCGTGCGCGTGAACGATAAGCAGGTGCAGGACACGCTCTTTTTGCAGGTGGCCGAGGTGGAAGGCTGGGGCGTAATGCAGCCGCGCCTCACGGGCTACCAATGCTCATTCTTTATCAATGTGCTGCTCTACACCCATGCCAGCAATGGAGGCGAGGAAGGGGCCGAGCTTCCCTTTACCCCGCGGCCGGTGCGGCTCGCGGCGGACAACAATACCATTATGGTTCCGCAGACCGAGACCAATCGGTTTGGCATTTACGCCATCCGGGATATGGTAATGGACACGGATGCGACCTGGGCCGAGAAGCTGCGCACCGCTCCGGAGGATGCCTACCTGCAGGGGGATGCGTTCGAGCAGGCCATCAAAAGCGGGGAGGTGCATCTGATAAATGAAATTGTCAAAAACGTTACGGTCGCGCAGTATCCGCCTTTCAACCGCTACCAGTAGTGCTACCGGCTCCAGTCACCATCGGCCTACTCGTGCTGCTCATGTGCATGGTGGGCTATATCGCCCGGCGGTACCGCTAGGGTAGCTGTCATCCTGAGCCTCGACCTCCCCGGTCGGGGCTTTTTTGTGTCCTTTTTGCGGGGCCCGGGCGCGGGCAGCTTTGCATCACTCAACCCTGAACGATGCTTGGTCTAGTCTCCCGTCTATCTTCCTCTCCCTGGGCCATTTCCCTGGAGCACGCGCAGTCCTACATGCCCCTGCTGGCCGGACTGCTCACCGGCAATGCGCCGATGATTACGGGCCAGAGTATGGCCGATCTGCGCGCTGAAGCCGCACCCAAGGACTACGTGGCCACGCTGGCTGCCAGTGGCAGGTTCGTCACCTACGGCGCCCGCGCTGCAGCGGGTGGTGCCACTGGTGGAGCCACCGATGGTATCGTGGTGCGTGTGATGAGCGTGGCCGGCCCGCTGATGAAAGCCGACCAGGAGTGCGGCCCCCGGGGCCTCATGTCGCTGGCCAACGACCTGCAGCGCGCCTCCCGCGACCAGGAAATCAGCGCTGTGCTGCTGCGCATGGATACGCCTGGTGGCCAGGTGTTCGGCACCCAGAGCGTCGTCGACGGCGTCAAGGCCTGCCAGGCCGCCGGCAAACCGGTTGTGGCCCTCATCGAGGACGGCCTGATGTGCTCGGCCGGCTACTGGATCGGCTCCGCCACCGACACCATCATCGCCACCCACGAGACGTGCACCATCGGCAGCATCGGCGTGATGGCCAGCTGGATGGATGCGCAGCCCTACTTCGAGAAGATGGGCGTCAAGTTCCACGAGGTGTACGCCGAGCAGTCGAGCCAGAAGAATGCCGACTTCGCCGCCGCCGCTTTGGGCGACTACAAAGCCGTGAAAGCCAACCTGACGGCCATTGCCGGCACTTTCCTGGGCGACGTGCGCGCCAATCGGGGCAGCCGCCTCAATGAGAAGCTCTTCGAAAAGTCCGGCGCCTCCGCCGGCAAAACCGGCTTTGCCAGCTGGGCCGGCGACATCGGCCTGATCGACGCCATGGGCTCCTTTCAGGATGCCATCGGTGAATGCGTGCGCTTGGTGCAGGCTGGCTCTAAAGGCGCTTAAGTAGTTCACTTTTTCAATTCCATACCATGAAACTCTTTTCAAAAAATGTAGTCTCTGCCCTCGTTTTTGGCGCTTCCATGTCGGCGCTGGTGGGCAAGGAAACCGTCTCAGCTGAAGAAGCCACCGCCGCCAACGAGGAACTCGAAGGCATGGGCATCACCGGTGCCGCCCTGATCAACTCGGCCTCTTATGAGGAAATGAGCGAGAAGGCCGGCCGCGTCGATGCTGCTGAGTCGGCTCAGGCTGCAGCCGACAAAAAGATGCTTGAGCTGGAGGCCAACAACACGAAGCTGACCAACGACCTGGCCACCGAAACGGCTCGCGCCGACAAGAACGCCAAGCTGCCCGGCGCGGAGGCTACGACCCCGGCCCGCCAGGATGGTAAGAGCGACGTCGACGAGCCTGCTACGGCCGATGCCAACGAGAAGCTCGTGGCTGAGCTGCACGCCAAAATGCTCGGGAGCTAGGCGGGCTTTCGATTCAATTATTCACTCACTAGTTTCTAAAACCCTACCAAGATGGGATTGCTTATCACTGACGTAGTTACCCAATTCGGTGCCTACTACCTCAATCAGGGCCAGAACCTGAGCCGCCTGTACCAGCTGCTCCGCTCGGCTACGACCACCGAGAGCATGTTCACCCCGGTGAACACCGACGACACGCTCTGGCGCGCTGCCAAGACGCTGTTTAGCCGCGTGGTGCAGCCCTTCCAGAAGGCTTTCACCCCGCTGGCCGGCGTAACGTTCGTGCCCGTTGCCATCGAGCAGTTCAAGATGAAGGTGGACGCCCAGGAGTACCCAGACGAGCTGGAGGCTTCATGGCTCGGCTTCCTCGACGGTGCTGACATCGACCGCAAAGCCTGGCCTTTCGTGCGTTGGTATGTGGAGGTGTACCTCATCCCGCAGATCAAGCAGGACATCGAGCTGAACGAAATCTATCAGGGCGTATACGTTGCCCCGACCGCCGGTACGCCCGGCGCCGCCGGCACGTCGATGAACGGCCTGAAGAAGACCATCAACGGCCACATCACCGCTGGCCGCATCACGCCGATTACGACCGGCGCGCTGCAGATCACCACCCCGGAGACGTTGGTCGACCAGTTCGAGGCCTTCGCTGATGGCATCCACAAGGACTACTGGAACATCCCGATGATGCTCGGCTGCTCCGAGTCGGCTCAGCGGGCCTTCCTGCGTGGCCAGGAGCGCAAATACGGCAAGAACACGGCCGGTGGTGAGTTGGGCAACCGCATCAACAACACCAACATCACCGTGGTGGGCCTGCCCTCGCACCGCACCACCGAGAAAATCTGGTGCACGCCGGTCGGCAACGCCATCATGCTGCGCAAGCGCATGCAGAACCAGACGGCCGTGCAGGTCGAAAACGTTGACCGCCTGCTCAAGTTCTTCACGGACTTCAGCATGGGTATCGGCTTCATCATCCCCGAAATCGTCTTCACCAACGACCGGGACCTGGTCTAGTGACCACCGACGAAGGCCGGCATCCTTTTAGGGTGCCGGCCTTCGTCGAGTAGTGTTTTTCTCCACATCCATCGAAGTAAAGAATCGCCACCATGGCTAAGGAATTGACAATTGAGGAGCTGAAGGCGCAAAACGCCACCCTCACCGCAGAAAATAAGCAGCTGAAGGCTGACGCCAAGGCATCCGAAGGCATCATCGCCGGCCAAGCCAAGAAGCTGGCCAACATCGAGGCTGCCCAGGGCGAGGACGCGCCCATCGTGGTGACCCACGAGGACAACCAGTACCGCGTGCTCGGTAAGCAGTTCAACATCAAGGGTGCTATCGTGAAGGCTTCTGAGCTGGGCGAGAACGAGGAAGCTGTGAAGCACCTGGTGGTCACCCAGAGCGACTTGCTGCAGCTGGTGGTGAAAGCCAACGCTGCCAAGTAGGCCCCGCATGTCATTCAATCGATCCAATCACCGTTTTAATCCACCAACATGGATCTGTCAAAATTAAAAGCCCTGGGCGGCCTCGAAGGTGTGGATAACACGCCCGGCCTGCTCGGGTTCGTGTA
This sequence comes from Hymenobacter algoricola, assembly GCF_039539525.1. Classification (NCBI taxonomy): domain Bacteria; kingdom Pseudomonadati; phylum Bacteroidota; class Cytophagia; order Cytophagales; family Hymenobacteraceae; genus Hymenobacter; species Hymenobacter algoricola. Next base: position 89,550 of record NZ_BAABDH010000112.1, read on the forward strand.
TTTCGCCCCGGAGAGCTACTTCGAGACCATTGCCAAAGCGCCGGCTTACTCGGCCACGCAGGTGAGTGCCGGCCTGTCAGCCGTCATTGCCACCGCACACACCTTCAAAGCTGGTCTGGGCTTCCTGAAAATCTATATCACCCTCGACTCGAATGAGCTGAAGGCCGATATCGTTGGGGAGCGTGACGGCCGCGGCCTGAAGGTGAGCTTCGAGGGCTTCCACCCGGGCAATAAGCCTGAGTCGTTGGAATTCCTCAACATCGTCAAGAACATCGGCGGCATCATGCTGGTACCGGAGCCAGACGGTGGCTTCTTCCAGGTCGGCGCCGAAGGCCTGCCCGTAGAGCTGACCCCGAGCTTCGCTACCGGCAAGCTCTCCAGCGGCCGCCGCGGTACTACCGTGAAGGGCGAGTGCTATGCCACCGGCATCAAGCTCTACAAGGGCGAAATCGTCGAGAAGCCGGTCGTTTAACGATGAAAAAGCAACCCCAACGCCAGGACCTCTTGCGTCCGGAAGTCGCGGAGAAGTTCACAGCCACTATAACGCCCTGTGTTATCGTATCCCAGCGACTCGGCCGCAAAATCGACCTCACCAAGCTCACGCTGGAGCAGGCCGAGGAGCTGGCGAAGGACCCCGAGTTCCCCTACCTGGTAGCGAAGCAAAACCGAGTGGTGCGCGCCCCGAAAGCGACCAATTCAACCAAATCGTAAGGAATAGAGGTGAGTAAGGAGAAAAGCCCGGGCCGTTGGTCCGGGCTTTTTTGCGTCCTTTTTAGCCGAAGTCGCCAGCGGCAGTTTTGCTGCATGATACCGCCTGAAATCCTCGCCTGGCTCGCCCAGCCCACCTCTTTCGCCGCCGGCGCCGCGCTGTATGCGCAGCATGGCGGCAGCGGGGTGTACCAGCGACTCTTCGCCGCCGGCGAGACGAGTTATAGCCGCCAGGTGCTGGTGCAGCAGCTGCGCGGGTGCTGCGACGTGGTATGCCCAGATGAAGTCCCCAAGGCTACCCGGGTCACCGTGCCGGATAGTGCCCCCACGGTGGTGGCAGCCCCTGCAGAGGCCACGACCACCCACACGGTCGCACCCGACCTGCTGCCCATCCGGGCCCAGCTGCGCGTGCTGCGCGACGAGCGCAGCCAGCTGCATGCCCAGCTCACAGCCCCGCGCCTGAGCCAGAAGGACCGCGGCCGCATGGCCCTCCGGATCCTCGACATCGGGGAGTTGGTGCTGGAGCAGCTGCTGCTCGAAGCCCACGTGTTGCACCACGGCGCGCTGCCGGCCGGCCCGGTGGCCCTGGCCGACCTGGTTGATGAGGGGGAGCTGCGCCGGCGCCTGAGCAACCTGGTGGCCCTGCGCGCCAAGCTGCGCAAAAACGAGAAGCGTGCCGCGGAGCTACCCGGCGTCGAGGCCGATATCCTCCTGATTCGATCCAAACTAACCCCAACGATAAGTGTCTGATCAACTGCTTCCCCTGGAGTGGAGTACCCAGCAGCGCCGCGTGCGCGACCTGGTGCCCATGGACTACAACCCCCGGATCCTGACCGACGAGGGCCGTGAGCGGCTCACGCGCAGTATCCGCAAGTTCAACCTGGCCGAGATTCCAGCCATCAACTCGGACAACCTGGTGCTGGCCGGCCACCAGCGCCTGGCTGTGCTTATTGACCTTGGCCGCGGCGACGAGTTCATCGACGTGCGCGTGCCCAACCGGCTGCTCACCAAGGACGAGGTCGACGAGTACAACGTCACCAGCAACGTCGGGGCAGGCCAGTGGGATTACCAGAGCCTGCTCGACAACTTCGCCCACCTGGACCTGGCCGGCATCATGGACGCGCCGGCGCTGGAGGCCCTGGCCGCCCTGTCGGCCATCACGCTGCCACCGGCCGAGGAAGAGGAGTTCGACCCGGCGCCGCCAGCGGTGCCTATCAGCGTGCGGGGCGACGAGTACACCTTCGAGAGTGAGGGCCGCGGCCTGGAGCACCGCCTGGTGTGTGGCTCCTCGACCGAGGCCGATGTGCTGGAGCGGCTGCTGCGCGGCAAGCTCATCCAGTGCGTCGTGACCGATCCGCCCTACAATGTGGCCTATCAGGGCAAGACGAAGGATGCACTCCGCATCGAGAACGACGATATGGACGATGCCGGATTCCGGGCGTTCCTGTACGACTTCTACTCCAACGCCTACGCCTTTATGGTGCCGGGCGCGCCCATCTACGTGTTCCACGCCGACTCGGAGGGGGCCAACTTCCGCCTGGCCCTGCAGGAGGCTGGGCTCAAGCTCAGCCAGTGCCTGGTGTGGGTAAAGCAGCAGTTCGTGATGGGCCGCCAGGATTTCCACTGGCAGCACGAGCCCATTCTGTATGGCTGGAAGGAGGGCGCTGCCCACCCCTGGTACTCTGACCGCAAGCAGACCACGGTGCTCAACTTCGACCGGCCGCAGCGCAATGCGGACCACCCGACGATGAAGCCCCTGGACATTCTGATCTACCTGCTGGAGTGCTCGAGCAAAGAGGACGACGTGGTGTACGACGGCTTTGGCGGCTCGGGTAGCCTGCTCATTGCCGGCGAAATGACCCAGCGCAGCATCCACTCGGTGGAGCTGGATCCGCGCTACGTCGACGTGCACGTGCGCCGCTACACCAAGTTCATGCGTGATAACCAGCGTCGGTTTACGATTTCCCGAAATGGGAATGAGTTGACCGAGGCCCAACTCGACGAGTATGTCAACGCTGCCTAGTGTTGCGAACCTGCAGCTGCCCAACTCGACGGCCGTCGAGCGGATCTATGCGGCATCGATGGCGGAAGCCAACGGGGACGAGGGCGCCCTGCAGCGGCTTGCGCCGGCCGATAAGCTGGTCAACCAGCAGATGGAGTCGGCCTACGCGCTGCTGCTCAACTACCACACCTTCGACCAGGCCTGGCCCCTTATGGCCAAACAGTTCGGCATTAGCCGTGCGACGTGCTACCGGCGCCTGGCCGATGCGCAGAACATGATGGGCGACCTGAAAAAGGTCAAGAAGCAGGGCGCCCGGGCTCTGCTCATCAGCCACGCCCAGATGCTCAAGCAGCTCTGCCTCACCCAGCGCCCGCCCGACGTGCGCGGGGCCCTGGCCGCCGCCAAGTTCGAGGCCGCCCTGGCGGGCCTGAATCGGGCCGATACGGCCGAGGATTTCAACAATGGCGGCGGGAATACCTCCTACGTCATTAACCTGCAGTACGAGGGCGCCAGAGGCCCCAAAATGCGGCAGTTCGATATCACCAAGCTCGACGACGTGTCGGACGTGGAATATGAGCTGATCCAGGAGGCCGTGGCGCAGAACGTGTTCGGCGTGGAGCAGATGGAAGCCATGCTGGCTGAGACCCGCGGCGAGGAGGCCGGCCCAGATGGTAACCGTTGATCAGGTCAAGCTCACCTTCAACCAACCCCAGCTGCGCTACATCTCCGCCCGGGGCAAGAAGGAGGGCGTCAGCGTGTGGGGCCGCGGTACCGGCAAGTCCTCGCTGATTGCCTGGGACATCCACGAAATCGTGCAGACGATGCCCCGCAGCTGCTGGGTCATTGTCGGCTCGACCTACAAGCAGGTGCTCAGCCGCACGCTGCCCTCGACCATTTCGTCGCTGGAGCGGCTGGGCTATAAGCTCAATCGGGACTTCTACATCGGCCGCAAGCCGCCGCCCACGCTCAACTGGGACCGGCCCTACGAGGGCCCGTTGAGCTACGACCACTTCATCATCTTCAAAAACGGGACGGGCTTCCACCTGGTGTCACTCGACGCCGGCGGCAGCTCATCACGCGGTCTGAACGTGGACGGCTTTATCGGCGACGAGGCCCTGCTTTTCGATAAGAACAAGCTCGACGCCGACCTGTCGGCCACCAACCGGGGCAACGGGCAGTATTTCGGCAAAAACCCGAAGCACCACGGCGTATTCCTGTTTTCGTCGATGCCCTGGGGTGATACCGGCCGCTGGCTGCTCGACAAGTCGGACTACTACGAGCACCAGGGCGTGGACCTGGTCGAGCGGCAGAATGAGCTGATCGATGCCCAGGTACGCTTCCTGGATGCCACCTCCGACGAGGAGCGCCTGGCCATCTGGCGTGACGAGGTGGTCAAGCTGATGCGGGAAGTGTCGTATTTCCCCTCAGCGCCGAAAAAGGGCACTTTCTACTCCGAGGCCAACGCCTTCGACAACATCCAGAACCTGGGCCTGCAGTACCTGCTGGATCAGCGCAAGTTCATGACCGACTTCACCTTTATGGTGGAGATGATGAACCGGCGCCCCACCACCGTGGAGGGCGGCTTCTACCCGCAGCTCAGCCAGGCCCGCCACGTCGAGGAGTGTGCCGATGACAGCTATATTCTGGGCCTGGAGTTCAACCTGAAGAAGCTCGGGGAGGCCGGCGGCCTGAACACGTCGACGAGCCTTTCGGACAGCGACTGCCGCAGCACCCAGCCCCTGCGCGTGTCGGTCGACTGGGGTGCCCGTATTACCACGCTGGTGGTTGGCCAGCCCCATGTGGATAAGCGGGAATACCGGTTTCTGAAAGGCATGCACGTCAAGCACCCAGCCTTCATCGACGACCTGCTCGATGAGTTCTGCCGGTACTACCAACCCCACCTGCGTAAGGAAATAGAGTTCCTCAGCGATGAGGAGTATGGCAACGCCCGGCGCCCGGATAGTGCCTATACGCTCAATGAGCAGTTCATGCGGGGCCTACGTGCCCGGGGGTGGAGAGTGCAGCCCTTTGGCCTGGGACGTATCCCAGGCCATCCCACGCGCTACCAGCTGGCCCAGGTACTGCTCTCTGAGCGTGACCCTAAGCTGTTGCGCCTGCGCTTCAACAAGGTCAACACCAAGGACGTGGTGCAGGCCATGCTGCTGGCCCCCGTAAGCCAGGACACCAAGGGGCGCATCGTGAAGGTCAAAACCAGCGAGAAGAAGGAGAGCTTCCCGGCCCAGCATGCGACGCACTATACCGACAATGTGGACCTGCACATGCTCAGCTGCGGTACTGACGTCATCAATGGCACACCGGACTTCAGCGGCCTGATTACGGTATAGTGACAATAGAGTGACATAACGGTGACACAAGAAAAGCCCCAACGCAAGCCGCGTTGGGGCTTTTCTTTGGCCTTTATCACATAACGGTGACACAAGCCGGACATCTGGCTGCCGGGGCCGACTTCGGTGGCCACTTCATGTACACCTTGTCGACAGATGGCTCGGACGTGTCGATGCTTTGTCCTTTCGTCGACACGTCGGTCCGCACTCCCCCACAGATATCACCGAAGTCGGCCCCGGCAGCTGCCAAAACGCGACAGTGCAAGCCGGGGGAATCTCCTCGACCAGTGAGACTGCAAAACACCCAAACTGCCCAAAATCGGCCCGCCCGCCGCTCTTTCGCGGTTGGGTGTGAGATTGGTTTTTTTTGTTCGTTTGCAGGTCGTGAGGGTGGTTTTATGTCCTTTTTGTGCCGGGCTTGTTGGGGCAGCTTTGTCCCACTATGCAAACCCCCGCCCCTATACGCTTAAAGGATGCGCTGGCCCTTCTGGAAGGGGAGGCGCCCGTAGCCGTGCGCTACGTGAAGGCCAACCGCCGCACCAAAGAGGCCGGCGCGTTCGGCACGTTGCCGGCGGCCCGCCTCGGCCGTGGCACGCGCATCAAAGAGGCCGAGCTGCGCGCCCCGACCGGCGCCGAGCAGGCCGCGGTCGGGGCCCCGGCCGCGGAGCTGGTGCCGGTCCCGGCCCCCAAAAATCCGCACCACTACGCCAACGCCACCCGCAACCTGGTGGACACGCGCACCGGCAACCTGGTCAAGGTTCACATCTACCTCATTGTGGCCGTGCAGGGCCGAAAAGTCATCATTTAAATGGAACAGGTACACTTCAACAGCGGCAACAGTGTTGCCTATCTGAACGGCTCAGTTTTCCGCCTCGGCAGCGCCATGGGCGCGGCCAAGGGCGCCCCCGGCCAAGCGGTCGGTGCTACGCCCACCACGCCGGTGGCCAAGGGCCAGTCGGGCGACGTGGCCAACTGGGGCGACGCCAACGACTTCCCCCAGCAGGTGCTGGCCGACGTGTCCAAGAGTAGCATAATCCCAGCCGTGCTGGACTGGAAAGTGCGTGCCATTTATGGCAAGGGCATCATCTACGGCAAGGTGACGGGCTACGACGAAAAGGGCAACGAAATCTTCCAGCGCGAGAAGAACCCGCAAATCCGGGACTTCTTCCGTCGGTCCAACATGACCCGCTTCGGCTTTGAAGGCATCCAGAACCTGGTGTACTTCGCCAACGGGTTCCCGGAGCTGATTCTGAGCCGCGACCGGAGCGTCATCACCAGCCTGAGCACGCCCGACACGGCGTACTGCCGCTACTCGGTGCAGAAGCCCGGCCAGGCCGTGCCCGAGTTGTTGCACATTTCGGCCAACTGGCCCGAGGGAAAGCCCGGCGACGAGTACACCACCAGTGTGCCGGTGCTCGACCCCTACTACGACGCGGTGCAGGCGCTGCGCGACGACACGCGGGGCTTCAAGTACATCTACCCGCTCTCGTTGCCCTCCCCAGGCCAGTCGCTCTACCAGCTCATTGCCTGGAACAGCATCCGCAAGTCGGGCTGGCTGGACGTGGCCATGGCCATTCCGGAGTTCAAGAAGGCCTTGTTCAAAAACCAGCTCAGCCTGAAGTACATCATTGAGGCCCACGAGGGGTACTGGAAGTGGAAATACCAGGACTGGGATACGAAAACGACCGATGACCGCCGCCGCATCATCAGCGACGAGCTGGCCGACTTCGAGAAGACCATGGCTGGCGCCGACGGGGCTGGCAAGTCCATCCTGACGCTGACCATTCCCGACCCACGCACCGGTGAACCGGTGTCGGCGTTCAAGGTGACGGCCATCGACGACAAAATCAAGTCGGGCATTTACATCGAGGACTCGCAGGAGGCCGCCAGCCACATCTACACCGCCCTGCAGGTGGACCCGACGCTCAGCGGCATCAGCCCGGGCAAGGGCATGGGTGCCGGCTCAGGCAGCGACAAGCGCGTCGCCTTCAATGCCTTCATCGCCACGCACTACTACCTGCAGCAGCTCATCATCGAGCCGCTGAACCTGGTGCGCGACTTCAACGGCTGGGACCCGGATATCGAGTTCCGCTTCCTCAATACGGAAATCAACACGCTGGACAAGCCCGCTGAGGCCCCGGCTAAAGTTTAAGCCCATGCTACTGACAACTGACCAGGAACTGGCCCGCTACGTCCGGCTCGATTCCAACGACTTCCCCGACGTGCTGCCGCCCGAAATCGAGCGGCTGGAGCAGCAGCTGCTCCAGCCGGTACTCGGCACCGTGCTGCTTACCTGGCTGCAGGCGCAGTACGATGCCGGCGTGGCCGCGGGCTCGGTGGCCGCGCAGCTGCTGGGCGTGGTGCAGGCGCCGCTGGCGCGCCTGGCTGTGGCCGGCGTGGCGGTGGAGTTGCAGATGACCATCAGCAGCACTGGCATCCAGATTGTGTCCACGGCCACGCACAAAACGGCGTTTCAGTGGCAGACTAAGGCCCTGGAGAAAACCCTGTTGCGCAAGGGCCATCTCGACATGGTCGAGCTGCTGCGCTGGCTGGAGGCCAACCGGGATGCCAGCGACGAGTTGCGGGCCTGGGCCGCCGGCCCGGGCCAGGACTACCGGCAGCAGCTGCTCGTGTCGGCCGAGGAGTTCAGCTACTTCGAGAACATCAGCAACTCGTGGCCCGTGTTCGAGGCGCTGAAACCGCTGATGCGCCGGCAGGAGCTGTTTATCCTGGAGTCGCAGTTGGGCCCTGAGTTCCTGCAGGAGCTGCGCGACCAGGTGCGCACCCGGGCGCTGAGCGTCGAGAACGAGGCCCTGATGCAGCTCTACGTGCGGCCGGCGCTGGCCAGCCTCACGCTGGCCCGGGCGGTACCAGAGCTGGGCCTGCGCCTGACCGGCGACGGCATCGAGCTGATGGTAGCCCGCATCGATGACAGCAACGAGAAGGAAGCCGACGCCGGCCTCGACCAGCTGCTGGCCGCCCGGGCTCATGAGGCCCAGCGCGCCGCCGATATCATGCTGGAGAAGATGCGCGCCTACCTGGCCCGCACGGCCTCAGCCACCAAGTACGCCACCTACTTCGCTTCGAAGCCCCCGACGCCGGAAGCCATCCCCCTAAACACCGTGGAATCCCGCGTTTACCGCCTTATCTAGATGGACCTGGCTCTTAAAATTATCGGCCTGCTACTGACTCTGATGAGCGTAGGGGCGGGCATATACAACATCCTGACGGCCCGCACGCACCAGCAGGATCAGAAACAGCGGGAGAACGTTTCCTCGGCCCTTGCGCTGGGAAACGAGAACAAGCTGGAGATTAAAAACCTGAAGGAGCGGATGGATTCCTATGAGGACCGCACCGAAAAACGCCTCGACCAGATCGGCACCGACGTGGCTGACGTGAAGAAACTATTCACCGACTTTTTACTGCGGCTCGTGCCGCGCAGCTAATTCCCATGGACCCAACCCCAATTCCCCGCTACCTGCGTTTCGTGACGCTGGCCCTGACCATCGCCGCAATCGTCTTTGTGGCCCTGCCCTTCGTGATTCGGTTCTTCGACCCCACGGCCGGCGGCTTCAGCCTGGAGCTGTTCAACGTGCCGGCCCTGGCCGCGTTGCTACTGCTGGCCACGCTGCACCTGGGCTTCTATGCCTACGGCCGGCTGTTCCCGCGCTTCAAATCCTACCAGCAGCAGGATATGGAAGGCGAAGGCAGCCTGATGAAAAACCTGACCGACGAGCTGCGGGAGCCGCTTTACGAGGGTGATAACATTGATCCGATTCAACTCAACGTCTACATTGAGCGCCGCAAGGTGGCTCAGTTTCAATTCCTAATCCGATGCGTGCGACTCGCCTTTTGCTTGGTTTCCTTGTTCTTTTTGCTCTGGCTCGCCCAGCACATGCTGACGGTAGCGATGCTGGCCGTGCCGGGCAACGCGCCCGCGTCGTTGCTGTAGCGCAGTCCCTGGTGGGCGTGCGCGAGCAGGGCCGCAATGCCGGTGCTGAGGTGGAACGCATCATCAAGTTTGCCGGTGGGCGCGTTGGCGATGCCTGGTGCTCGTGGTACGCCGTGGCGTGTATGCGCTGGGCTGGCGTGCTGGTGCCGCGCTTTGGGGCGGCGCGGGCCTGGTTCGACAAGGTCCACACTGTGTACCTGGCGGGGCATCCAGTGCCGGGAAAACCCGCCCCGCAGCCGGCCGACCTGCTGGGTTTTCGGTGGGGCAACCCGCAGATCAGCCACGTCGAAATCCTTAAGCTGTGGGGCACGGGGGCCTTCTGCCGCTCCCTGGGCGGCAATACCGGCGGTGGGGGCGCTCGGCAGCGCGAAGGGGAGGGCGTGTATGAAAACTGGCGGCAGAAGCGCCAGGTATGGGCCGTGGCCAACGTAATCGACAACCCAAAATATTAAGCGTATGCGGTTTTTCTGCCTGTTTCTATTCCTGGTCCTGAGCGGCTGCGCGGCCGAGCGTCACCTGCCGGCGGCGGCCACCCGGCTTTCGATCGACTCGTTGCAGAGGCTGGCCCAACTGCCGCCCTACCTGGTGCCGCCACCCGCGCAGGCCTCGCCCAAGCAAGTGCAGCAGTGGGTGGATGCGCAGACGGCTATGCTGGGAAACGTGGGAGCCCCGGCGGGCAAGGTGAAGCTCAAAAACGTGGGCAACACAGATGACCACACCAAGGCCTCGGTGCAGCAGGGCATCACCGGCCGGCAGATCACGACCGGTGCCGTGATTCTTGGCTTGGCATTTCTACTGCTCAAGTTGGGGCCTGCGGCCGTTAAATTGATTTTCTAAGAAAACGCCCCGGCCCTGCAGGTCGGGGCGTTTTGCTTTGCTACCTTCGCCACGCGAATGACTATATGACTTGATTACCGGGCACCTCGGCCGTCGAAAAACGGCCGGGGAGTAGAGCGGGAGCATGACCCGCATGCTTAGGTGCCTCGGAAGAGTTATCTGGTCATTCGCAGCGATTTCCCCGGCTTGCTGACGACGAACCATGTCTAAAAAAACACCCCCAATCGGGTTCGGCCGCAAGCCTGACCCGGACCCCAACGGTACCGGCGACGGTTTTCGCTTGGGGGTTAACTATGCGGATTTAGAAGCTGAGTCCGCGCCGGAAAAGCCCAAGCGGCTGCCGAAAGTGGTACCTGCCTACGTCGGGCAAATGGAAGGGCTGGACATACTGGCCGCCTACGACATCTTCCCATTGGCACCCTTGAGCAACATCGAGCAGCAGCTGCTGCAAATTGTGGCGGCGCTGGAACTGGAGGCCGATAAATTTCGCCCCTCATTAAGTAGCGAATAAGCATGCCCCAGCGGACTCTGGTATAGTTCTACCCAGAGGCATCGAGCCGCGAACTACTAAGCCCTGGCCCACCAGCCGGGGCTTTTTCGTGCCCGATTGCACCGTGCCAGTCGGCCAGTTGCCGACCTGTTGCACCGTGCATGGAATCTGCTTCTACGCACTCAGAAACAAGTTTATTGACTTGGATGGCCCCGGAAACGATGCGTTGTTTGTCATACTAAACGACAGCAAAGCAACGCCTTACGACATGACGACCGCCCAAATCCTCGCCACCACCGGAACCACCAAAACCTGGAAAATGCAGCAGCTTTTCGGCCTGGGCCTGAGCCGCCGCGAAGTAGCCACCCTGATGAACGTAGGCTACGGCTTCGCCCAGAACGTATACGCCGCCTGGGTAGAGGCCCGCGCCACCCGCGCCCTGGTAACGCCGGCCCCGGCCGCGACGGCCGCCGCCCTGGCGCCCTACACGGTAGCCGCCTTCACCCGCAGCTTCGGCGTTGAAATCGAAGCCTACGGCGTAACCCGCGAAACCTTGCTGGCCGAGCTGCGCGCCCAGGGCCTCGAAGCTCATGGCGAAGGCTACAACCACAGCACCCGGAGCCACTGGAAAATAGTAAGCGACGCCAGCGTGAGCGGCGCCCACGCCTTCGAGCTGGTGAGCCCGGTACTACGGGGCTACGAGGGCCTGGAGGATTTGGCCCGCGCCTGCCGCGCCCTGAAAAACACCGGCGCCCAGGTAAATGACTCTTGCGGCCTGCACGTACACCTGGGCGCCCAGGACCTGACCGTAGAGAACATGCGCCAGCTTTTTCGCAACTACCTGGTACTCGAAACCAGCATTGACAAGCTGGTGCCGGCCAGCCGCCGCGGCAGCGCCAATACCTACTGCAAAAGCCTCCAGCGCGCCCGGACCATGGCGGCCGCCGAGCAGCAGATACTAGCTGCCACCACGGCCGAGCAGCTAAGCGCCGCCGCCAACGGGGGCTGCCGCTACCACAAGGTGAATTTCCAGAGCTACCGCCGCCAAGGCACCATCGAATTTCGCCAGCACAGCGGCACCATGAACTTCGAGAAAATCAGCTTTTGGGTGAAATTTCTGGCCAACCTGGTCGACTACTCCAAGACCCGCCTCGTAACGCCACACCTGCCTGTAGCTGAATTCACTACTTTTAACCAACGGGACATTGCCACCTTCTACATGCGCCGCGCCACGGCCCTTCAAAACCGCTAACATGCCAACCTACAACATCCACGGTGGGGGCCAGGTAACGGCCTCCACCGACTTGGGCTTAGTGCAGGCCCTGCGCGAGGACGCCCAGCCCTGGCTGCCCTCCGTCAGTATTGAGGACTACATGGAGGGCATGGCCCACCGCTCTAAAATTTACGACGGCACCGACGTGCGCACGGATACCATCGCTCACTTCATCGCCGACCTGCTGGCCGGCGGCTTTTTAACCCCGGTTTCGTAGCATTGCACCATTCCAGTTGCACCATTGCACCTGCTGTGGAATATGCTCTGATAGTGTCAAAAACAAGGTTTTTGACTTGGATGCGCTAGATAACGATGCGTTGTTTGTCTCACCAACCACAACGCGCTAAGCGCACCCTAACCATGGCCGTTTCCGGATACCAACTCAACCAAGTAGCCAGTTTTGTAGAAGAATGGGTCGTAGCTAACCCCAGCCGCCTTCCCCACCTGCACGGCGACATTCCAGGCTTCATCAAATGGCAGGCAGCCGCGGTACGCCGCATCATGGGCCGGGACGCTTTGCGCTATTCCGGCACCGATATACTGGAGGAATGGGCCACGGAGGCCGAAGCCGCGCAGGCCATAGCCGCCTAAGCTCATACTCAGATAAGCCCCGACCGCCACGCGGTCGGGGCTTTTTTGTGTCCTTTTTGCCCGAGGTAGCCATCGGCAGTTTTGCCCCATGGAAACACTCGACGTCCACGGCAAACGCTACCAGGTACCCGGCACCTGGAACGAAGTGACCCGGCTGCAGCTGCTCGACGTGCTGCGCATCCTCTACGGCCCTGAAAGCACCTGGCCCCAAAAGCTACGCCTGCTCAGCGTGCTCAGTGGCGTGAACCTGTCGGTGCTGCTGGAGCTGCCGGCCGTGCAGTGCGTGCAGCTCTACGACCTGACCGACTTTGTGTTCGACGAAGAGCAGTGCCTGACCCAGCAGCTGCTGCCGGTGCTGATGCTGCCGGCGCGCCACGACAAGGCCCGCACCAAGTGGGTGGGCCCGCGCAGCGAGTTTCGCAACCTGCTCTTCGGCGAGTTCATTTTCGCCGACACCTACTTCCGGGCCTGGGCCACGCACCAGTCGGCCGAGGCCCTACACCTGTTCCTGGCCGTGCTCTACCGGGCCCAGGTGCCCGGGCTGAGCCCCCGCGACCCACGCTGGCAGGGCGACCAGCGGGAAGCCTTCAACGAGCACCGCCTGGAGCACTTCGCCAGCAAGCTCTGCCACCTCGACGACGCCACCAAGTTGGCGGTGGCCACCTGGTACCGCGGCTGCCGGCGCCAGCTCGAGCAGGAGTTTCCGGAAGTGTTCGACGTGCACGAAACCGACGCCGGCGGCTCCCAGCAGGCCGGCGACTGGGGCCGGGTGCTGCGCAAGCTCTCGGGCGGCGCCTTCGGCCCGGTCGATACCACGGCCCGCCAGAATGTGCGCGTGCTGCTGGCCGAGATGCAGGATGCCGCCCGCGACTACCAAAAAGCCCTTAAAAACGCCAAGTAATGCTCCGCCACTCCCAATACGTCGGCCTGTTGCGCACGCTGGCCACCACCCACAAGAAGATCCAGCACACGCCGGTGGCGCCCCGCTTCGCCCGCGTCATCATCTCCGTCGACCCGATGCAGCGCGTGGTGGACATGCACGAGTTGGGCACGCTGCTCACCAAGCTCAAGGCCGGCCCGGGGGCGCAGGTGCTCGTCGTCGAGTCCTGCACCACCGACTACCTGGACAACGGGGGCGACAACCGCCAGCGCCGCCGGCATGGCGCCTTTATGGTGCTGCAGAAGCTCAAGTCGAACACGGACTACGACGCCATCGAGCATGCCCTGGACGCGACGGAAATCACGGCCGAGCAAATCGTCGGCGGCATTGAGCAGCACTTGGCCGGCCAGGTGAAAGTGCGCCTGGTGCCGGGCTCCCTCGCCGGCGACGACATCGGCCCGCTGGGCGACGGCACCTGGTACGGCCACCGCATGGACTTCGACTTTACCACGCCGGCATCGGCCGCGCTGGCTTACGATTCTTCCGCTTTCAATCCCGCTTAAATGGCGTCTCTATTTCTGTATTACGAAAGTGATGGCCAGCGCTACAACGATGGTAGCGAGGACTACGCCCAGTTTTCGGGTATCCTCTTTCAGTTCAACCCCCTTACCCGGCAGGTCGAATCCGAGGAGGTGTATGCCCGCCAGTACCTCACGCCCGTCATTGGGCCGCCGCCGGTGGACATCAATTTGCCCACGGACGTCGAACTCGGCCGCTACGTCGATGGGCCTTTGCGTACGATCTATTTTCATGATGGTGCCGGTGGGCTGGCCTTCGCCCTGGATACGCTCACCATCACCGCGCAGGTGGTGAGCGCCCGCTGCCACGGCAGCAGCACGGGCAGCATTACCCTCACGGTTGACGGCCTGCCGGGCCCGTATAGCTACAGCTGGGCCGACGGTCCTACCACCACAACCCGCGACAACCTCCCCGCCGGCAGCTACCCGGTCAGCGTCACGTCGACCGACACCGGCGCCGTGGCCACCGCCGTTATCCTGGTCGGGCAGAACAGCCGCATCGACGTGCTGGTGCGCACCACCGACGACTCCATTGCCCTGGAGGTGAGCGGGGGCGTGGGGCCCTACACCTTCCTGTGGGACGATGGGCCCACGACGGCCACCCGCCTGGGCCTGGCCCCGGGCTTCTATGCCTGTATCGTGACGGATTTTCTGGGCTGCCAGGCTGTGACCGTGACCCACGAAATTGAGGCATACCGCTACTATTTCTCCCAAAACCCCATTCAGCTCTTCCGCGACGCCGGCCCCGCCTATCGGGCCGATCCGACCACCAAGCCCAACCTGAGCTTCCGCTGCGAGGTGTACGTGGAGCCCGAGTACCTCAGCGGCGAGTTCGTGCTGGTGGGCACGGTCCTGGAGCAGCCCGCCGACCGCGCCGGCCGCACCACCTTCCAGGTGCAGCAGCTGCTCGATAGCTTTCTGAGCTACCACGTGCCGGCCGTGGGCCAGCGCACCATCACCCGTGCCGACTCCCTGTTCCGGCGCTTTACCCTCAAGCACGCGGAGGTGTTCGGCACGCCCCCGCTGCCCGGGCCCATCACCCCCATGAGTGAAAACTACGTGCTCAAGGGGGGCCTCGACTTTTACGAGCAGGGCGTCAGCACCTTCCTGCAGGGCTACCAGCCCGCCGTGCTGCCCTTTCTGACCTGGCAGCCCAACAACAAGGTTGTGGCCCTGGACCAGCCCGAGTTTCTCTACCATCAGGTGCTCACGGCCGGCGTGACCGAGTTCCAGTTGCGCGTGGTGGTGCGCTACACCGATGGCACGACCCAGGCCCGGGTGGTAGCCAGCCAGGCCGGCGTGCTGCGCTATGAGGTGTACTGCCTGCCCGCCGGTTTTGCCCAGCTGGGCCTGGCCGACGCGCCGGGTAAGCAGGTCGTGAGCTGGCAGGTGTTCGTCACGGATCCTGACGGCGTGCTGCTGAGTGAAAAACGGCACTACCTGCTCGACCGCCGGCCCCTGCGCCGCCACTACCTGCTCTTCAACACCAGCCTGGGCGGCATGGCCACGTTCGCGGCCAGCGGGGACGCCGAGTACGACGTGGAAGTGAGCGGGGAGGAGATGGAGCGCAGCCTGCCGCTGGGCTACGACCCGCTGCAGGGCGACACGGCCGTGCAGCAGCGCCAGCTGCGCCCCGTGCTCAAGGTGGCCAGCGGCCTGCAGCTGGACCGTGCGATGCTGCTGCACCTGCAGGAGCTGCTGCTCAGCACCCGGGTGCTGCTGCTCAACGGCCCGCGCTGGCTGGCCGGCCACCTGAAAACCAGCCGCACGCCCCTGACCGGCGACGCGGCCAAGCTGCGCACGCTGGAGCTGGACTTCTACCTGCCGAGGCAGCAACTCTTCACGCCCCTGCTGCCGGTACTGCCGGCCGGGCTGCCGGTACCGGCAGTGGGCCCTGACGCCGGCGCGCTATGCTAGCCCTGCAGACCCTGCTGGGCCGCCTGGATCTGGCCGCCGGCAGCATTGGCATCGAGTGCCTGAACCCCTACTTCAGCTTCGATAAGGTGCCGGGCACCACGACCTATCCGTTCCAGGTGCCCATGACGCCGGATAACCTGATCCGGCTGAACTTTCCCCACGTGCGCGCCGCCCAGGGGGAAACGCCGGCCCCGGAGCCCGCGGACTTTTACATCGAGGAGCTGCTCTGGCGCGTGGGCAGCCTGCGCTACCAGGGCTGCGACGAGGACAAGCAGCAGCTGCTCTACGACTTCGTGGCTGACGCGGCCGACCTGCAGGCGCAGATCGAGGGCCTTACCCTGCCGACCATGGCGCTGGGGGAAGTGCCCTTTGTGACCGACCCGTTTCAAATGGCCCAGGCCCCGGACTACGCGCTGCCCTGCGTGCGCAACACGCTCTTTTACGGCGCCAAGGACAAGAACCCCGGCTACAGTGGCATCCTGAACCGCTATCGGGACGGTCTTTACGCGGCCGGGCCGCTAACGCCGTTTCTGCGCCTGCAGCCGCTTCTGCGCCGAGTGCTGGCCGCGGTGGGCTACGCCGTCAGCGGCCCCTGGTTTGAGGAAGAGGAGGCTCAGCAACTGGTGGTGTACTCCGATCGGCGCCATGATCCGGCCGTGGCCGTGCTGCAGGTCAACCGCCACGTGCCCGACATCAGCCCGGGCGAGCTGCTGGTGGCGGTGCAGAAGCTGCTCGGCCTGGGCTACGACTTTCTCCCGGCCCGCCGGGAGCTGCGCATCACCTCGCTGCGCTACGTGATGGCCGACCCCACCTACATCGACCGGGCTGGGGCCACGGCCCGCACGACGGCCGCGGCCAACGGGGGCTACCTGCTGAAAATGGGCCTGGAGTCGGGCGATGAGCTCAACAAGACGCTCGATACCAGCTGGGCGGAGCTGCGGATAGGAGCGGGCAAAACCACGCTCGACACCGGTGCCGGCACGCTGCACATGGTGCGCGAGGCCGACCCGCTGGATCCGGGCCGGCTCTGGCTGGTCCCGGCCGTGGAAGTGCCGGGGGCCACGACGGAGTTGGGGCTGAGCGACGAGAGCCGCTGCGGGCTGCGCCTGCTCTACGACCGGGGGCTGCAGCCTGCCTCGGGCGGCGATTTGTACCCGCTGGCCAGCAGCGGCAGCGAAACCTACGCCGGCGTGAGCTGCGGTACTGAGCAGCTGCACTGGGCCGGGGTGCAGGGCCTCTACGCTCAGCGCCACCAGGCCTGGCTGGAATTTCTGGACCGGGCCGGGGAGGAGGAGCGCACCGTGCCCTTCGGCATCGCCGACCTGCTCACGCTCGTGCCGGCGCGCAAGGAAATGGTGGGCTTCCGCAAGTACTTCTGGCAGCGCATCTCCCTGAGCGTGCCCGTCAACGCGCCCCTGGAGCAGGCCCGCATCACCCATCGACACGTCCGCTTGTGAGCACTATCCTAGACTTGGCTACGGCCGAGAAAGAAATGGCCCTGAAGTGGCTGGAGTTTACCGTCGCCGGCTTCGTCAAGAACATGCGCCAGCTGCGCATCAAGGATACCGGGGCGCTGATGGCCAGCTTTAAAAAGCAGGTTATCGCTACGGCTGACGGCCGCCTGCAGCTGGACCTGAGCTACGCCCTGTATGGCAAGTTCATCGACATGGGCGTGGGCCGCGGCATGGGCCTGGGTGTGAAAAAGGGCGACGACGGCTTCGACCGGATCCGCAACAGCCGCGGCCAGCTCAAGCGCTACGGCCGCAAAGCCCGCAAGTGGTACTCCAAGGAGCTGGCCTTCCAGACCAAGCGCCTGGCTGAACTCATGAGCGAGCTGCATGGCACCATCCTGATCAGCACCGTGGCAGATGCCCTGCCCACGGAAACAATAGCCATTACCTTTTAACTAACGCCTCATGGCTGATAATAACGAAGAGCGGAAGATTAAAATCCTGCTCGATGCCGTGCAACCGAATGCCAGCATCAAGGAAATGACGGCCGGTGCGGCCCTGATGAACAATCAGCTGGCTAAGATGTCGGCCGACGACCCGGGGCGTGCCAAGCTGCAGGACGACTTCGCTCGTTTGTCCCAGCGTATCAAGGCCACCGGCGTTGAGCTGCGCACCGTTATCAAAACGGAGGAGGAACTGGCCGACGAGCATCGGCAACTCGCAGCGGCCGCCGCGAAGGTCAACCAGGAGAATGCCGACGTAGTCGTCAATGGTAAGAAAGTCACCGCTTCGTTTACCGAAATGAAGCTGGCTGCTAACCTGCTGGAGAAGGAGCTGCACGAACTCTCAGCGGATGATCCGAACCGGGCCAAGCTGCTCAAGGATTTCCACGCCCTGCAGGACCGAATCGGTGGCGTGAAGCATGAGCTGAACGGCATGAAAAAGGGCCTGGGCGACGCCACGGAAAGCGGCGGCTTCTTTAAGCAGACCATGGCCAGTGCCCTGGGTGTGTTCACCGGCGCCAGCCTGCTGGAGGTGGCGCAGGGCGTGGGGAATTTCCTGACCTCGTCGCGGGAGGAGTTCCAGGCCAGCGCCCGGGTCACGGCCGACCTGAATGCCACGCTGCAGAGCACGCGCATGGCCGCCGGGCTGACGGCCGACGAAATCACGCGCATCGGGGAGGCCCGGGCCAAGGTGACATTGTTCGACGACGACGACACGAATCGGGCCTCGTCGCTGCTACTTACGTTCACCAACATCAAAAAGGGCGTTTTCGAGGAGGCGGTACCCGCCATTCAGGACCTGGCCCAGAAGATGGCCGGCGACGGCCCGGCCGACCTGAAGGGCGCCTCGATTCAGGTGGGCAAGGCCCTGAACGACCCCATCAAGGGCATCACTGCCTTGAGCCGGGTGGGCGTGAGCTTTACCGAGCAGCAGAAGGAGCAGATTACGGCCATGGTGAAAGCCGGCGACACGGCCGGCGCGCAGCGCATCATCCTGGCTGAGCTGAACAAGGAGTTCGGCGGCTCGGCCGAGGCGGCCCGCAAGGCCGCCGGCGGCGTGGCCACGCTCTCGATGCGCTACGGCGAGTTCAAGGAGCAGGTGGGCGAGAAGGTGTCGGCGGCGCTGAACATGGCCAGCCAGTGGTTTGGCCGGCTGCTCGACAAGTCGCAGCCGGTCGTCGACGTGTTCGTGGACCTGTGGGAAGAGGCCGCCAAACTCTACAGCAACCTCTACGATATTGCTGAGGGCCTGGGCCTGGTGTCGGAAAACGGCGACTCGGCCGGTTTCGTGGCCAAAACGCTCACCTTCCTGTTCACGCTGCTGCTGGCCCCGATCAAGGCAGTATATGGGGTGGTCAACTTCCTGGCCGACAGCTTTATCACCCTCTACAATAAGAGTGAGGTGTTTCGCGGCTCGGTCGGTGGCCTGGTCGAGGTATTTAAGCAGATCGGTGTTTCGGCTCTGAACTTTCTGGGCGGGGTGGGCGACCTGCTGATCGGCATCTTCACGCTCGACACGGCCAAAATCAAGTCGGGGCTGAAGGCCACCTTCGACGGCGTGGCCGATCTGACCTACAAATCGGGTATCAACGCGGCCGAAAACTTCGCCAAAGGCTACGCCGACTCGAAGGATAAGCGCATCGTGCGTAAGTCGGCCGCTACGGCCGAGGCCACTGAGCAGAGTGGGGGCGGCACGCCGGCGGCCGCTGAGGCACCGGAAGGCCCCTCGACGAAGGACGTCGAAAAGGCAGCCAAAGAGCGCAAGAAAGCACAGGACATGGCCGATAAGGAACGCCTGGAGGCCATCAAAGCCTGGGTGAAGGAGGAAGGGCAGCTGATGAGCGGCCGCAACTCCCTGCTCACCCAGCTCGGGGAGCGGGCCATGAACGATGAAATGGCCCGGCGGGAGCAGCAGCGGCAGAAGCTCTTCGACGACGCGACTAAAAAGGTGGCGCAGCTCACCGGCACCGAGCTGGACTACACCGAGCAGGTAAAGGCCATCGTCGAGGACCGCGACCTGCAGTTGCGCGAGTTGGCGGCTAAGTATGCTGACGACGAGGAGAAGCGCCGGCAGCAGGGCATCGATACCAGCATCCAGCAGCTGCAGGCCGAGGAGCAGGAGCAGCTGGCCCGGCTGGAACTGGCCCTGGCCAACGGGGTGCTCAATGAGCAGGCGTATCAGGACGCCGTATTTGCCGTGAAGCAGGCGGCCTTTGACCGGGAGCTGGCGCTGATTAGGCTGAAGAACGGGGAGGAGTCGGTCGAATACAAGAAGCTGGCCACTGAGAAGCTACGGAGTGAGGCGGACTATGTGACCAAGAAAAAGAAGCTGGACGAAGGGTTGTCGCTCTTCGAAAAGGGCTTGCAGACGGTGAAAAAACTCGTGGGCCTGGAGGAAGTCAGTGGGCTGGCGGAGGTATTCGGGAAGAAATCTGTCATCTATAAGACGGCGCTGGCCGCGCAAAAGGCAATAGCCATTGCTGAAATCGGGATGAGCTTGCCCAAGCAAATGGCGGCCAATGCCGAGGCCGGCGCCAAAATCTCGGCCATAGCCCCGCCTGTTTCGATTCCCCTGGGCACGGCCTACACCATCGGGACCAACATCCTGGCGGGCATCAATGCGGCGGCCGGTATTGCCAAGATTTCGGGCTTCAGCTTCCGCTCGGGTGGCCGCACCAGCGGTGGGGGCGGGACCACCGATCTGGCCGGGCTGCAGGTGGCGCCCAGCGGCAAGCTGCTAGATGCCGAGGGATTCGCCGTGGCGGGTCTGGTGCACGAGAACGAGTACGTAATTCCGGAGTGGATGCGGGCCGACCCGAAGGTGGCCCAGATGGAGCAGTACCTGGAGACCCGCCGGCTACGCGGCTACCTAGCCGGCGGCCCCACCAGCCAGAGCAGCCAGCCGGTAGGTGTCGATGTCGACGAGTTCGGCAGCAACTCGCCGGCGGCCGCGCTGCTGCAGCAGTTGCTGGCTGAGCAGCGGGAGCAGAATGAACGGATGAACACCTGGGCCCGGGAACTGAAGGTGATCAACTCCCTGCACGATCTGGACCAGGACTACACCACGTTTAAGAGGGTGAACAACGGCGGCATCGGGGGCTGAAGTGGCCTCCAATAAACGTTGCCAAAATCAGCCCCTGAAAACGCGTTTTTCGGGGGCTTTTTCGTGGGGTCAAAAACCCTCCAGTAAACAGGTGTTTATTGGAGGGGTCTTGGTAGCTTTGGACATGAAGATTAATTCAGATGCCGAGTACGAGCAGGCCCTTGAGGAGTTTCTGCGTTTAGCGACGGAAAGCCAGGAAGCTAACTACACGCGCTTGATAGAATTACGGGACGCCATCGATCTGTACGAGATTGAGCAGGGCCACGAACCACCTCAGCCTAGTGAGGTATGAAGGTGACCAACATTCCCGGCGGCCGCGTGGCCATCGAATTTCAGGACGGCAGCCAAATCATCTGCGCGACGTGGGTCCAGCCCCACGCCGCAGCACTGGAGCCGAGCACCATCAAGGACCTTATCCTGCAGGCTGCCGCCGGCGACGTCACCGCCCGGGCCCGTCGGCACTACCTGGAA
This sequence comes from Hymenobacter algoricola, assembly GCF_039539525.1. Lineage (NCBI taxonomy): Bacteria > Pseudomonadati > Bacteroidota > Cytophagia > Cytophagales > Hymenobacteraceae > Hymenobacter > Hymenobacter algoricola. The sequence continues at coordinate 110,651 of NZ_BAABDH010000112.1, forward strand.
TTTAACTACAAGCTCAACCTAACTTAATGCGAGTAGCCATTTACGCCCGGGTGTCGACGAAGGACAAAGGGCAGACTACCGACAACCAGCTGCCCGACCTGCGCCGCTATGCTGAAGCGCACAAGTTCGACGTGGTGCAGGAATACATCGAGGAGGAATCGGCCGGTACCGGCAATCGTGCCCAGTTCAAGGCGCTGTTCGACGACGCCCGCAAACGGCGCTTCGACGTGGTTCTGTTCTGGAGCCTGGACCGCTTTAGCCGCGAGGGCGCCCTGGCCACGCTCAACTACCTGAACCAGCTTGAGTCCTGGGGCGTGGGCTATAAGTCGTTTTCAGAGCAGTACTTGGACTCGACCGGGCTATTCAAGGAAGCCATCGTTTCAATCCTGGCCACCATTGCCAAGCAGGAGAAGGTGCGGCTCAGTGAGCGGGTAAAAGCAGGCCTGGCGCGCACGGCCGCCAAGGGCACCCGGCTCGGCCCGCCCTCGAAGGACCAAGCCGTCGTTGACCAGGTGCGCGCCCTGAAGGCCACCGGCATGTCGAACCAGGCTATTTCGAAGGCCATGCACATTTCGCCCAGCACTGTGGCCAAGTACCTGACGCCGGTCGGGGCCGATGGCGCATAGCCCTGGCTTTCGGTACCCTTACGCCTGGGAAGTCGGGGCGAGTGTGCGCCCGACCGGCGGCAAGCCGGCCAAAGTGACCCACCGGCTGCGGCTGGAGCTGCCCGATGGCACTTGGCACAACATTTACTGCCTCGAAAACGGGCACTGGGATGCTTACTTCGAGGACGAGCTGAGCCTGGGCCACCTGAACTGGCCGCCGCCGCCCTGGACGGTTTAGCAGTGAATTCCTGTCCTTTTCGGGGGCACCTGATCGGGTGAGTTTTGGGCTCTTGTTTCACAAAACCCATTTCTAACCCAATCAACCCTCATGAAAAGAATGCTGATGGCGGGCTTACTCGGCCTGCTCCTCATCGCTTCGCCGGCAACGTATGCCAGGCCGGCGCCTCACAGTACCAGGCACGAGCTGGCCACGGCCCAGCACATCGACGTGCAGATCTGCTACGACGTAACGGTGGCCACGGCCGCCGGCGTCGTCGACACCCAGCGCTTCAGCGCGCAGCGGCCAGCTGCTTCGGTGGCCACCGTTGCCCCGCGCAGCCAGGCCACCAAGTTCAACACCTACCACCAGGTGCAGCTGCGAAGTAGGTGGGTCAAGCGCCATGGCCAGTGGTATAAGGTGTTCTACAAGAAAGGCCAGAAGCATCCCTACAGGGCAGATATTCCAGTGGATCCTGGTCGATCAGGTAGTAATGGCGTGAAGGGACTGAGCTAAACTGCCCCCTAAACTGCCCCCCTAAATGAAAAAAGCCCCTCGGCATTACGCTGAGGGGCTTTTTCGTGGTCGCGCTAGGAATCGAACCTAGATCAAGAGCTTCGGAAACTCTCATACTATCCGTTGTACGACGCGACCAGGGTTAGCTGCTGTGGAGCAAAAGTAACCAGAAAAACATGTGCGGCCAAACCCGGAGCGCATTTGAAGCCCGTATTATGACCTGCCGGGGGATAACCTTAACGTAGTCAGGACAGTTAAATAGCTGCACAATCACCTACTCATTCCCAGTATGAAAAAGACCCTGTATACGGCCGATGCTACGGCCACCGGTGGCCGTAGCGGCCACGTCCGCTCTGCCGATAGCATCATCGATCTGGCCATGTCGGTGCCGGAAGGCCTGGGCGGCAAAAAAGGCGCTACCAACCCCGAGCAGCTGTTTGCGGCGGGCTATGCTTCCTGTTTTCAGCAGGCCCTGCTCGTGGTGGCCGGCAAGCAAAATGAGCAGCTGGACCCCGCCAGCACGGTGCAGTGCTCCGTGACCTTATTTCAAGAAGGCGAGGCGTATGGGCTTAGCGCGGTGCTGCACGTCGACCTGAAGGGTATGGACGCGCAGAAAGCGCAGGATATGGTGACCAAAGCACACGAAATCTGCCCCTACTCCGTCGGGACCCGCGGCAATATGGAGGTTGAGCTGCAGGTGGCCGGTCAGGCTATTGGCGCTGATACCGCCAGCGCGGCCCAGAACGCCTAAGCACTTTCCCTAAAACGAAAAAGCAGTCCTTCTACCCTGGTAGAAGGACTGCTTTTTCGTTTTAGGGAAAGTGCCGGCGGCTAGTGCTTAGTCAGGAGAGTTTTTTGAACAAAAAGGCAGATTGGACGTTGCTTTTGGATGGGAAGACCAATCACACCATTTGTCCTGTCGTCGACTGACCGCCA